>JAUHXM010000130.1 GCA_030426605.1 Phycisphaerae bacterium
GGTGTTCGCCATCAGGAACCCGCCGTCCTTGTTCGAGTCGGAGTACCCGAGCATCACCTCCTGGAACGGCTCGCCGGGCGAGCGTGCCTCCAGGTGATTGCGGTACGGCTCATTCGAGAACATCTCGCGCAATAGCCCCGGCGCCCGCTCCAGATCGTCGACCGTCTCGAACAGCGGGACAACGTCCACGTCCGAGACGCACCCGCCCGGCGTGACACGCAGCAGCCCCGCTTGCTTCATGAGCACCAGGACCTCGAGCAGGTCCGACACGTCGTGCGTCATCGAGATGATGTACGAACTGACGGCAGCCGGGTCCTTCTCCCTCGCTTCGCGCACGACGCGGAGGACGTCGAGCACCTCGCGGGTCTGATCTTCGAGCTCGTCGGGCCCCGTCGGGATCAGACGCGGGTTGGCGAGCTCGTCGGCCAGCACCCGCATGCGATCCGATTCGCCGAGATCGGCATACCCCCGCGTGCCCCCGCGGGCGAGCAGGTCGGCGACCGCTGATTCGTGGACACCAGAGTGCTGGCGGATATCGATCGTCGCGAAGCTGAACCCGAAGGCGCGGGCGCGGATGATGAGGTCGCGGAGTGACCCGTCCGCCGCGCGGACCGGCCCGGCGCCACGCAGGGATCGGTCCAGGAGTTGCAGGTCGTCGAGGAACCGGGCCGCGGTGTAGGTGTCGTCCGACAGACGGGCTTGAATCACCCGCAGCCAGGCGCGGTAGGGCTCGGCGCTGTCCGCGTCCGCGCCGGCGGACCGAACCGCGTCGATCAACTCCGCGCACGCCGGCAGGCGTGAATCCGACGCGCTGAGCTCGTGCCAGAGCGCCTCGATCGCACCGCGGTAGCGCCGCAGGACCGCGTCCCGGAGGGTCGCGATCGTCTGCGCGGTGACTTCGGCCGTGACGTTCGGGTTGCCGTCCCGGTCGCCGCCGATCCACGAGCGGAACCGGACGAGCGGGCCCAGCCCGCGCACGGTCTCGGCGCTGGGGATGCCGTACGCATCCTCGACGGCGGCCGCGACGTCTCGCACCAATCTCGGCGTGGTCTCCCAGACCGTGGACGACAGGAAGTACAGCCCGTTGCGCACCTCGTCGGGGACCCGGAGCCGGCGTTGACGCACGTCGTCCGTCAGCATCAGCATCTGGACGCACGACGCGAGTTGCTCACGGGCCTCGCGGTCTTCGCTCGGAGAGAGCGTGCCCGAGGTGAGCTCGCGGTAGAGCTGCGCGATCTCCTGTTGTTTGTACAGCACCGTCTGACGGCGGGCCTCGGTCGGGTGGGCGGTGAAAGTCGGCTGGATGTCCGCCCGGCGGAAGGCGTCGAGAACCGCTTCTGGCGGCAGCCCGTCGTCGTGCATGCTGCCCACAGCCACGGCGATCGACTCCGGACGACCGCCGGCGAGCGCACGTTCGCGGTTGATGCGCGCGATCGTGAGCTGCTCGCTCTTGTTGAGCAGGTGGAAGCGGGCGGTCAGATAGCGCACGAGGTGGTGCAACTCGGCGTCGGACGATGACGCGAGCACGGACCGCACGCCGTCCCACGCGTCCGGTGTGTCCGGGTCCGTATCCCGGCAGAGCGCAGCCAACTCGTGCGCACGGTCGCGGGCGGCCTTGTGCTCGCCGAACACGACGGCATCAAGCGTGGAGGTCAGAAGTTGAAAGACATCGATGTCGGGCATGCCCGCAGCGTACGGCGGGCCCGGGTGCCGCGTCACATGGGCGGGTCGCCCGACGGCTCGAGCACCAGGCGGACGTTGACAAACTCGAAGTCGTCGATGTCCGTGCCGGGCGTCCGGATCGACCGAAACGCGATCCAGTTCGAGCCCGGTTCCAGCAGATCGATCGGCACGCGGATGCGTTGCTCGCCGAAGCTGCCGTCGTCGGGCGATTCCTGGAGGGTGATGTCCAGCCGGGTGCCGTTGACCCCCACGGGGTTGGGCAACTGCACGCCCTTGGCGAGCATCACGATCTCGGCGCGGACGACGTTCGGCGGCAGCTGCGACTCGGCGAGATCGAACCGGAACCGGATCTCCCGCCCCTCGCTCTCGCGCTGGAACTGGCTGTTGATGCGCCCGGAGTACTCGTCGTTGCCGAGGTGGTGAACCCGCGGCTCGTCCTCCATCGCGATCTCGAACGGGTTGAACGGGACCAGCCGGAACTCGGCGTACGCCCCGTCGTCGGCGAGGTCGTCCTCGGCGATGTTCATCGCGCCGGGCACGTACCCGTCTGCGGAGGCCGCGAGTGCGATGTTGTCGGGCACGTCGTCGAGCCCCATCTCGAACGCGCCGAACGCGTCGGTCGTGAGCTCGATGCCGGACGACTCGATGAGATCCAGACGCACGCGGGCCCCCGCGATCGGCTCGCCGGTCTCGTCGTCGAGCACGACGCCCGTGAGGCGCAGCGGCGTGACGGGGACGGGGAGCGAGACCGCGACCGATGGCATGACGACCGAGGGCGGCGGGGTCGTCACGCCGCGCAGGCTGGCGAGGTCGTCGTCGATCTCGGCCTGGTCCTGCTCGTATCCAAAGGCAAGATGGGAGGAACTTGTGCGCGAACTCGATATGCCGAGTTCCAGGGCGCGTGACTCGGTTGTCCCGGCAGCACCCGGGCGACCCACGACGACCGGGCTGATTCGGAGCGCTGTGGGGTTGCCTTCGGCTCGCGCTGCGGAGCGTTCTGGATCGTCCGGGGACTGGCTCAACGGCATCGCGACGTCGCCCAGCGCGAGGGTGCCGAGATCGAGATCCGAAATGGCGCCGGGCATGTCGAGCGCCTCGCCCGCAGCTGGGGCCGACTCGGTGCCGGGCAGGTCCCACGCGATGGTGTTGTTTGTCTGACCTGACCGGGGCGCGTCGTGCCCGATCTCGACCGATCGAGTGCGTGTCTCGACAGCCGCGCCCGGTGCGCCGCGGTTTGTCCCTGGGGTTGCTCGCGCGACGCGCCTGGTGGTTTCGGCCTCGACGCGTGACTCCGCCGACCCGCCGGGCGAGGCGATCTCGGGCGATCGCACGGGTGCCCCGATGGCATCGATGTGTGCGACGCTCGGCGTGTCAAAGCCTGGCTCGACCAACCGGTTCGGGTCCGCCCCGCCGGGCTGGCCGGTGAACGCGACGGTATCGCCCCGGGCGCTGACGGCGCCCGGGTCGAGCATCGCCGGGTTTGAGATTCGATCGCCCGCGTCGGCGTTGTATGCGATCGGAGCGTTGTGACCGCTGCCCGCACGGGGCGCGGCCCGTGCGGCCTCCTCGGCGATGGACGCGCCCGAGCCCGAGGGCAACGCCAGCTCGGTGCCCGATGGTGCTGCGGCGGGCGCGGGGGTGACATCCCTATCGGAACCGGTTCCCGCGACCGTGCTTGCGATTGTGCTGTCCGTTGCCTCGACGCCGAACGCGATGCGTTCATCCTGCACACCGCTCATCGCTGACGCTGCCGGCGCGAGCGGGCTCGATCCGGTGCCAGCGAGCGGGATCGAAGTTGCCGACGGGGCACCACGAACGCTTGCTGGTGTTGCCCGAGCAGGGCCCTCATACGCGGACTCGGCCGCCGCCGTGGCCACCGCGCCAGCGGGGATCTCGAGATCCATGGGGTCCGCCGCGCTGGCGGCGGGGCTCGAGGCCGCTGGAGGCATCACCTCCGCCGTCGATGGTGCACCAGAATCCTGGGCGGAGACCTGAACTCGCATGCTCCCGCCGTCGGCCGCGGCTCCCCGGGTGACGAGTTCGGCCGACCCGTCCACGCCCACGGCGCTGACGGTCAGGCTTGGCGCGCCCGCCTGACCGCCTGCCGCGTCGTCGCGCACGATCCGCTGCGATGACTCGCCCGCCATCGCGCGAGCCTGCACGCCGGGCGTGCCGACCGGGGTCTCGGGTTGTGCTCGATTCGGCGTCGTGTTCGCAGCGGCCACCGCGGCCGACCGGGATGCACGCACGTCCGCGTCCGGCCGGGCGGCTTGGATGACCATCGAACGGTCCGCCGCACGCGCGTCGGCGGCCGCCATCAGTTCCGTCGCGCCGATCTCACGCGCCGACTGCTGAGCGATATCGGGCGACGCCGCCTGGGACTCGGCGCGTGTGACCTCCGCCTCGGTGAACCCGCCGCGGACCTGCGAGCCCAGTGAATCGGCGCCAGCGCCCGAGACGAGTGACACCCGCGTCCCCTCCTCATCACCCAGCGGGGAGCCCGGCGCGAGGCGCACATCCCAATACGCCAGCAACGCGAGCAACAACGCGTGCAGGATCAGCGACGCCAGCACGCACCGAGCCATCAGCCCGAGCGTGGATAACCGCCCCTCCCACGCCCCGCCCGCGTGCACACGGCGGAGCATCGCGAGCAGGAGGATCAACGCGAGCAGCGCAAGCACCCAAGGGAGCAAACCCAGCAGTTCGCCCCACAGCCCCGCGAAGCGCGAGCCTCGGGCGAGGTAGACCTCACGGGAAACGGAACGCTGCAGATCCGTCGCCCCCGCGGTGCCCGCGGCGTCGGAGGCGTAGAAAATCGCGAACCCGCCCATCGCGAGGCCGGGCTCGAGCTCGTTCGCGGGCGTGTTGATCGGGGCGCCGAGCGGCTCAAGCGGACCGAACCCGTCGGCCGTCCGGCGGGCGCGGTAGAGGTCGAAGCCTCCAACCCCGCCGGTCCGGTTCGAGCTCAGATAGACGAAGTCACCCGTCGGTGAAAGCGCGACGCCCACGTCGTCCGCGGTGGAGTTCAACGCGGCGATGGCCGACGGCGCGTCGTCCGCCACGAGATCCGCGCGGTAGACGTCGTACCCACCGGCTACACCATCGACGGAACCTGTCGGAGATCGGTCCGAAGCGAACAGCAGCGAGCCGTCGGCGGCCAGTGCCGGGTGCAGTTCATTCGCGGGTGAGTTGACGACCGCGCCCAGCGGCTCGGGCTCGCCCCACGCCCCATCGGCGCGTGGGCTGCGCCAGATGTCGTACCCGCCGGACCCGCCCGGGCGGTCGGATGCGAAGTACAGCCACCCGCCGTCCGGCGAAACGACCGCGCCGTGCTCGTTGTCGGGGGTGTTCAGCCCTGCAATGGGCTCGGGTTTGAGCCAGGAATCGCCGACGCGTTTCGCGACGAGCAGATCCGACCCGCCATCCGCGCTCGTGCGGGAGAGATACAGCTCGTCGCCCGACGGGGAAACGCGCGGCGTGCCCTCGGCGAGCGGACCGTTCGCGGGCGTGACCGACTCGGGCGGACGCCAGAGCACATCGCGTGGCGATGCGTCGTCCGCCGACGCCGCGATCGCGCCGTCGTCCGTGTAGACCGCCGTGTTCTCGACCCCCAGCCACCAGTAGAGCGCCGCGCCCGCGCACGCGGCCGCGGCGATGCCGAGCGCCACGGTCGCGATGGGCTTGCCTGCGGGCACGGGGAGCTCCGATCAATCGAACGGGACGGTGTCCAGGAAGGGCGCGTCCACGCCCGCGCCCTTGCAGACGTCGAGCACGCGAGCGACGGTGCCGTAGGGGACATCGCGGTCGCCGCGTACGGATACCTTCTGTTCGGGATTCGCCTCCACGGCTTCGGTGATCATCGCCCGAAGATCGTCGAGCCCGACGGTGTTGCCGCCCACGATGATCGCACCCTCGCTCGTCACGTTTACGACGATCTCGCGCAGCTGCATCGTGATCGGGCCCGCGGCTTCGGAGTCTGGCAGCGCGATACTCAGCTCGCGCTCGGTCTGCTGGAACGTCGTCGCGACGAGGAAGAAGATCAGCAGGAGAAAGACCATGTCGATGATCGGCGTGAGCTCGATCCTCGGGCTCTCCTCCTCGACATTGGACCGGATGATCATGCCGAGCCCCCGCCGACGGCGGTCGGCGCTTCGGTCGGGTCGATCTCGGGCTTGGCGCTTGTCTTGATGGTGCCGTTGTTCGGTGCCCCCCTGGAAGCACCGGGCTCGAGCACGAACCGCTCGATGAACAGCACGGCGACGCCGTCGAGCTCGCGCGTGAGCCGCTCGACGCGCCCCGCGAGCCAGTGGTAGCACACGACCGTCGGGATCGCGACGAGCAGGCCCGCGGCCGTCGTGATCATCGCCTCGTAGATCCCGCCCGCGAGCATCTCGGCACGCCCCAGACTCTCGCCCGACTCGGCGACCGTCGCGAACGCGCGGATCATCCCGAAGATGGTCC
The DNA here is from genome assembly GCA_030426605.1 of Phycisphaerae bacterium. Classification (GTDB taxonomy): domain Bacteria; phylum Planctomycetota; class Phycisphaerae; order Phycisphaerales; family UBA1924; genus BQJQ01. The sequence continues at coordinate 6,145 of JAUHXM010000130.1, forward strand.
CCGTCAGCCCGAGCAGCGGCGCGATCGCGCCGACGACCGTCAGCGCCCGCAGCCGCCGACGCATGAGATAGACCTCGTGCTCGCCGGCGCTGGCG
>JAUHXM010000022.1 GCA_030426605.1 Phycisphaerae bacterium
CCTCGGCCTCATGCCGTCGGGCTGCTACGGCGAGCGCGCCGCGTACTTCGACTCGACCGCCGTGGAGCAGCCGGGCGCCACCGCCCGGGCCGAGGAGTTGATCGAGGCGAGCCTCGAACCGGACGACGCCCTGGAGGCGCTCTGCGACGAGCCCCCGCTCTCGATGTTCATGCGGCGGGCCTACGACGAGGCGGTCGCCCGCGTCGGCGACATGGGTCAGCGACGCGATTGCTGCGCGCCGAGCGCCCCAATCATCCGAAAACAACATCAAACCTGGACGCGTTGGCGGCTTCCTGCAATCGAAAGAGATCCACGATCTGTGCCTCGTAGTGCCCACAGACCGGGATGACGCCCACGAACAGCCGGGCGTGGTCGATCCCGGCGGGCATCGAGATGTTGGCGCCCTGGCTGAAGCCTGTGAGCACGACTCGGCTCGTGTCCACGGGCATGCCCGCCGCGACGCGCTCGATGAGGTCTTTGATCATCCACTCGGACTCGTCGCGGTACGTCCATGCGTAGCCCGCGCCCGAGGGGCGGAGCCCGTCGGGCGCGATGATCGCGACGCCGAGTCGCTCGCACGCGTCCTTCCAGACGCCCAGCATCTCCTCGCCGCGCCCGCCGGTGCCGTGCATGGCGATGAGCAGGGGCACGGGGTTGTCCGCGCTCGCACCCTCGGGCACCCAGGACGGGTGCTCGTGCCCGCGTGCGGCTTCCTGGAACTCCTCGAGCCGCGCCCGCGCCGCCGCACGGACCATCGCGAGCGCCGCCTCGAACTCGGGCGTCCCGCGGATCGGGTCGAGGTCCTCGTCGGTCTCGAACGACCGCACGCCCTGGAACCCGCGCTGGGCGCAGGCGGTGATCCACCCCTTGGCGTCGTCGAGGCTGCCCGCCCGGGCGTGCGCGCACGCGGCGTTGTATGCCCACACGCTCGAGTGGTCGTGGCGCTCGGCGATCGTCGTCGCGACCGCCGCCGCCCGCTCGTAGGCACCATCGGCGTACGCCCGCTCGAACCGGGCGACGAGCGCCCGGTCCGTCTGCGCGGACGCACCGCCCGCGAGCACGGCCAGCACCACGACAACGACCATCCGGAGGGGGTTCATCCCGCCAGCCTACCCGACCGGCCCCCGGTCTCTTGCACACCCGGCGCGCCGGTCACCCCCGCCGACGCCCCCACGCGAGCCCGACGCCCGCGAGCACCCCCGCCGACGCCGGGGCCGGCACCACCGTGAAGCGGAAGTTGGGCCCGAGGTTGCCGTCCTGCCCGCCGATGTTCTCGACCTCCGAGAAGATGTCGTTGAGGGGGCTGGAGGCGTACCCGTTCCACGCGATCTCGGGCGCGAACGAGACCGCGCCCCGATCGCCGAACACGTACTCGTCGTTGAACCAGTTGTCCGCGACGATGTAGTACTGCTCGCCGCCGTTGAGGAACGTCGGCGTGATGTCCACGAACCGCGACCCATCGATCAGCTCGCCCGAGAGGCCGGACCCGATCGTCGTCGTGACCAATTCCGACTGGTCGCTCGCGCGGAAGATGCCGACCTCGTGGGGATCGACGAATCCGGGGTCGCCCAGGTCGAGCACGCCGACCTGCGTGACCATCAGGTCCGACGTCGGCGTGAAGTACCAGCCCGTGGCGCCCACGAAGGTCTGGCGGAACCCGCCGCCGTTGTAGAACGACGCCGTCGTCTGCGCGGGCAGAACCCCCGCGGCCACCATGAGCAGACACCCACCGACCCGTCCGTGCATCGCGGCCTCCTTCATCGCGGACGCGCTGGCACGCCCGAGCCTTCCCCCACGAACATCCGGTGCGCCCGGGCCAGTGCGTTGCGGGCACGCGGGCCCGACGTTCGCGTGCGGCCGTCGGCCGATCCTGCAACCTACACCACGCCCGGAAAAAACCCAACGACCTCGCCATGCCCCGCGCTTTCCGCACGCTTCTGGAAAACCGCCATACCCTCCTTCCATGCTCGTCGCCTGGCTCATGATGCTGCTGCTCGGCCTCGCCGACGAGCCCGAGGCCCTGTTCCTGGGGAACCTCGCCGCCGCCGAGCAGGGCGATGTGCAGGCCATGCACGACGTCGCGTACCGGTTCGAGCACGGCATGGCGGTCGAGCCAGACCTTGCCGCCGCGATCGCGTGGTACGAGCGGGCCGCCGCGGGCGGGAACGACGGCTCGATGCTCAACCTCGGTATCCTCCATCACTTCGGTCGCGGCGTGCCGCAGGACCCCGAGCTCGAAGCCCACTGGTTCCAACGCGCCGCCGACGCCGGCAACGTGCAGGCGATGCTCAATCTCGGCGTGATGTACGGCACGGGCGAGTGGTTCGAGCAGGACTACGCCCGCGCGATGGAGCTTTACCGACAGGCCGCGGCGCTGGGCGACATGTACGCGATGTACAACCTCGGCGTGATGTACGAGCACGGGCAGGGCGTCGCGGTCGATGACGCCGAGTCGGTCCGGTGGTTCCAACGCTCCGCCCGCGCGGGGTACCCGCCGGCGCAAGAAGAACTCGCCGCGCGCGGCATCGACTGGGAGTGAAACGCGCAGCTATGCGCGCCCGATCGACTCCATGTGCCTCAGCACCGCCCGCTTCATCAGCGGTCTCACGAACCACAGCATCGGCACCCCCCACCACCCGAGCGGGTGCAGCTCGAACACGCGCTCGACCGCCGTCGTGCCGTCAGCCTTCGGCGTGATGTGCCACGTCTCTTCGAAGTGCGACGCGAACCAGCGCAGCGGCTTGGTGAACCCGCCGAGCCGGATCCGGATCTCGCGCTCGGGGTCCCACGCGAGGATCTCCTCGGTATGCCTGGACCCGTCGGTGTTCGCCACACGGATGCGGGTGCCGACGACGCTGCTCGGCTCAGATTCGTGGTTCGCGGGAAGTGGCGCCTCGAACGCCGCCGACCGGATGCCGGGCAGCGGGCCGTACCCGGTGAACGTCGGCCAGTTGTCGAGGTCGAGGATGCCGGCGGCGATCTCCGCCGGGGTGAGGCGGAGGGTGGCGGAGCAGGTGAGGAACATGAGTCTGACCTCTCGAACTTCCTCACTGAGCACCTCCCAACCTCCGTGAGTTTATATAATCTACGCGCCACCAACCGAGGACATTTCATGGCAGGCTATTCTCGTGCAGACATCATCGAACGGTTCTCAGTTTTCCGATCCGGAACGCAGGGCCTTGGACAGTGGATCACTCAGGACACTGACAGCCTTGTTATCGACCGTATAAGTGTCATCGACTCCGAGCCCCTCTCTTTTGTTCAGCTGAATCAACTGCTGGCGCTCGGCCACGAGGCACCAGCGAGCCCAGGTTTCTTCAGGTACTATTGGCTTGACGAACCTCGACACTGCTACAGAGTTACCGACGTAGGAAGCTATAACGATGCGTGGAGGGAAGACGCGACAAAGCTGCAGCAAATCGTATCCGTCGACCACCTTTACTGGGGTTTGTACCGAGTATTTGTAGACGGACTTCTGTTCTTCGGGAACGCTCGAAGCGCATACAGATCGTTGCGCTCTCACTCGTATCAAGCGATCCAGGAGTTTTTCACATCAAAGCGTTTTGATACTGACAGTCTTTTGCAACGCGGCCCGGCGATGCCGTTGCAATCCATCCCCCGAGACGATCGGTACTTGATCTCGGAGATGGCGTGCAAGTCCTACGACACACCCAAATCCACTTCCAGCTTATTGCAAGCCGCCCTTTCGAAAGCTTGGAGCCAACATGCCGCGGGGAAGGGTGGCAGGATAAAGGTCCGCGAGCTCTTCTCGGGCGAGTTCCTAAAGGAGAACTACCAGGGCCAAGATCAGGCACTCTTGTTCAGCGCAGACGAAATTCTTGATGAAGACGTAGCTAGCGAAGAAGAACTTCGCGAGAAATACACGCTGATCTATAACACGTTTCAAGACGCTCGGACTCGAGCGAGCGTCAATACGGCTTTGTACTTGTCCGGCGTGAATGAACTCGACGCATACGTTGCAACGAGCATGCGGACTCGCGACGACTTCCGACGCATGGCGAGTCTTTGCGACAAAGTGTTCGGCGATCAACGGCTCAAGGAACTAAACCTCAGGTTTTTCGACCCAACACTGAGCGCTGCAAACGGGCACGAAGACAAAGGGCTTATCGAGTGTTTAATGGTCAAGTGCGCCAAGATCTTGATCTATACCGCCGGTGACAAAGAGAGCTTCGGTAAAGATTCGGAAGCTTCTATGGCACTGAGCCTTGGAAAGCCAGTCGTGTTCTATTGCGACGTGAATCCCGAAAAGGCCGCATTCTACCGCGACGTACACCCCCTTTGCCGGCTCATTCAGTTCGAGACCGGGGTAGCCATTGGTGCGATCATCACCAACGATCTTGATCAAGTTGTCGAGTTGATTCGACGTCTGTTTCACAACGAAATGCAGTACGAGCTTGAGCAGCATCCGGATCGGTCTGGCTACCTCAGACTGCGTGAATCACTCACCGGCTCAATCGTCCGTTTGCACACCAACGATCAACTGCTTTCCGAGACCTTCTGGAACCACTACAACAAGCAACCAGCCACCCGGAACGTCTCAGACCATTTCTGAAATTCAGGTCCGTTGCTCTCGACTACCGATGACGATCCAGATACATTGCTTTTCTTGTCTGGAGAGTTGGCAATGAATGGAAGTGTCTATCGCACCGAACAGCATCGCCTCGGGAGCTCATCAGTTCCCGTGTACAGGGTGGAAGGGTCGGGGATTTACCGGACCCCTCATCATCATCTGGGTGCGAGTGAGAACCCAGATTTTCTGATTCGAGATGCTGCCGTGTTTCGGAGCTCTTGCCATCCAGAGGGCATGAGCTCCATGAACGACTATCGACTACTCGGAAACACAATCTGCAGATCCGATCACCACCCGCATGGGTGGTCTGATCTCGCCGACTTCGTAATCAACTGGGATGTTCATTAGGCAGCCGGCTCACCACTCCGGCCCGCCCGTGTAGCGCCCGTAGATATCCGCCATCGCCTGCACCATCTCGCCGAGGGTGCAGTTGGCCAGGGCGCCCGCGACCAGCTCGGGCATGACGTTGCGGTTGTCGCGGCAGGCGTCGCGGATCGCGTCCAGCGCCCGCGCCACGCCGTCGTCGTCGCGGGCGGCCTTGAACTTCGCGAGCCGGTCCACCTGCTCGGTCTCGACGGAGTCCGGGATGGTGAGGATGTCAATGGGGCGTTTCTCGTCCTTCTCGATGTACTCGTTCACGCCGACGATGATGCGGTCGTGGGCGTCCACCTCCTCGGCGTAGCGGTAGGCCGCCTCGGCGATGGCGCGGCGGAAGTAGCCCTTGTGGATGCCGGCGACGACGCCGCCGGAGTAGAGGTCGCCGTTGGTGAGCTCGCCGACGCGCTGGGGCGCCCAGGCGCCGCCGGCCATGTTGTCGATGTCTTCGATGAGCCCGAGGGCCTCGGACTCGACGCTGTCCGTCAGCGATTCCATGAACCACGACCCGCCGAGCGGGTCGACGGTGCGGGTGACGCCCGTCTCGTGGGCGAGGATCTGCTGCGTGCGCAGGGCGACCTTGACCGCCTGCTCAGAGGGCAGGGCGAGCGTCTCGTCCATCGAGTCGGTGTGGAGGGACTGGCACCCGCCGAGCACGCCCGCCATCGCCTGGTACGCGACGCGGACGATGTTATTGAGCGGCTGCTGCTCGGTGAGCGAGCACCCGGCGGTCTGCACGTGGGTCTTCATGTACCACGAGCGTTCGAGCCTGGCCCCGTAGCGGTCGCGCATCATGCGGGCCCAGATGCGCCGGGCGGCGCGGAGCTTGGCGATCTCCTCGAAGAACTCGTTGTGGGCGTTGAAGAAGAAGGACAACCTGGGCGCGAAGACATCGACGTCCATCCCGCGGTGCAGGCAGGCCTCGACGTATTCCATGCCGTCGCGGAGGGTGAAGGCGAGCTCCTGCGGCGCGGTGCTGCCCGCTTCGCGGATGTGGTAGCCGGAGATGCTGACCGAGTTCCACTTGGGCAGGTGCTGGGACTGGAACTCGATGGTGTCCACGACGAGCTTCACCGACGCTTCGGGCGGGTAGATGAACTCGTTCTGGGAGTGGAACTCCTTGAGGATGTCGTTCTGGAGGGTGCCGCCGAGGGTCTCCCACCCGATGCCGCGTTGCTTGGCCATCGCGAGGTACATCGCCCAGATGACGGCCGCGGGGCCGTTGATGGTCTGGCTGACCGTCACCTGATCGATGGGGATGTCGGCGTACAGGCGGTGCATGTCCTCGATGGTGTCGATGGCGACGCCGCACTTGCCGACTTCGCCCAATGACAAGGCGTCGTCCGAGTCGCGTCCCATGAGGGTCGGCAGGTCGAACGCGGTGCTCAGCCCGGTGTTCGCCTTGGTCTTGGTGGTCGCGCCGGCTTTGAGGAGGTATTTGAACCGCTGGTTGGTGTCGTCGGCACTGCCGAAACCGGCGAACTGGCGCATGGTCCACAGGCGCGTGCGGTAGCCCTCGGGGTAGAGCCCGCGGGTGTACGGGAACTCGCCGGGCGCGGCGATGTCGCGGTCGATGTGCTGCAGCGATTCGGGCAGCGCCTCGGGCGTGTAGCTCGGGTCGAGCACCAGCCCTGAAATCGTCACGGCGTGCGGGTCGATCCCGTCAAGACCCGGGCCCGAGATCGAACCCGTCATCGGCGAACGTGCGGTCGTCATACAGCCTCCCTCAAGGCGAACGCGGCCAATCCCCGCGTGGAGCCTCATTGTAGGAAACGAGCCCCCGGGGACGAAACTTTCCGGCACCGCCTCGGATCGGCGTGAATCCAGCCGCATCGGGCCCGCGAATTCGTGGCGGGGGAACGCATCGCAGAACAAGTGACCCGACCCGGGGCAGTGTGCCCCGGTGCGCGATCACTCCAACCGGAGCAAGCACCATGAAGTACGCACCGCTGACACTCGCCCTCGCGCTGACCGCGACGCCCGCCGCCGCCCAGTGCCCCTCGCAGACCGCTGCCTCCTGCGACACGAACGCCGCCAGCCTGACGCTGACCGCCGGTCCTGGTTCGTCCTACGCCGATGAGAAGCCGGACATCGTGGACACCGCGATCGCGGCGGGCTCGTTCAAGACGCTCGTCGCCGCGGTGCAGGCCGCGGACCTCGTGGACGTCCTGAAGGGTGATGGCCCGTTCACCGTCTTCGCGCCGACCGACGAAGCGTTCGCCAAGCTGCCTGAGGGCACGCTCGAGACGCTGCTCAAGCCGGAGAACAAGGACCAGCTCACCGCGATCCTGCTCTACCACGTCGTGCCGGGCGAGGCGTTCGCGAAGGACGTCGTTTCGAAGAAGACCTGGGACACCGCCAACGGCCAGCGCGTCGATATCTCCGCCCCGCGCGGCAAGCCCATGATCGACAACGCGAACATCGTCGCGACCGACATCGAGACCTCCAACGGCGTCATCCACGTGATCGACACCGTCATCCTCCCCGAGATGAAGAGCATCCCGGAGGTCGCCGGGGCCGCGGGTTCGTTCAGCACCCTGCTGACGGCCGTCAAGACCGCCGGGCTCGCCGAGACGCTGATGGGCGAGGGCCCGTTCACCGTCTTCGCGCCGACGGACGAGGCCTTCGCCGCGCTGGGCAGCACCGTGCCCGAGCTGCTCAAGCCTGAGAATCGCGAGAAGCTCACGAGCATCCTGACCTACCACGTCGTCTCGGGCCGCGTCTACGCCGACCAGGCGGTCAAGGCGAAGTCCGCCGCGACGCTCGAGGGCGGCTCGATCACGATCAAGAGCTGGGGCGACAACGTCAAGATCAACGACGCGACCGTCCTCTCGGCGGACGTCGAGGCCTCCAACGGTGTCATCCACGTCATCGACGGCGTCCTGATGCCGTAACAGGCCGCGAACGCCGCACGCACGCTCCTTCCACCTCCCGTGCCCGGGGAATCGGGCCCGGGGGCTTCCCCGAAGACCACGATGCTGATGTCTCTGATGGCGACCCCAACCCGGCAACGCGGCACTCCGCTACCATCCTCCGAACGCGAGGGAACGCCGCGCGGGACGAGGGTTGCACTGTCCGACGAGCCATCCATCCTGACCCGCATCGCCAACGGCGAGCAAGGCGCGACCGAGGCGTGCATTGATCAGTACGGCGGGCTCGTCTGGTCGCTCGCCCGCCGCTTCTGCCCGACACGCGAGCTCGCCGAGGACGCCGTGCAGGACGCGTTCGTCTCCGTCTGGAAGTCCGCCGACCGGTACGACCCGGACCAGGGCTCGGAGGTGACCTTCATCGCGACGATCGCGCGCCGGCGGATCATCGACCGCGTCCGCCGATCGGGCAAGCCCGTGGGGACGATGCCGGTGGACGCCGCGGACGGCACCGCCGCCGGTCCCGCGCCCATGGGCGAGAAGGCTGAGCAATCCGAAGAGATCCAGGCAGCCGTCCGGGCGCTCAACGAACTCAGCCCGGACCAGCAGAAGGTCATCCAGCTCTCCGTTCTCCGGGGGCTGAGTCATCAGCAGATCGCCGAAGCGACCGGCATGCCGTTGGGCACGGTCAAGACGCATCTGCGGCGGGGGTTGATCCGTGTCCGCGAGCTCCTCGCCGAGGGGCACGACAAGCGAATGGGGGTGGCGACATGAGTGCGTTGCCACACGATGAATACACGATCGATCGCCTGTGCGAGCACGCGACCCGCGGTCTCGAAGACCCATCGGCCATCGGCGTGAACGACGCCGCGCTCATCGAGCAGTTCGAGCTCGCCGCCGCCGCGCTCGGCGTCGCGCTCGTGGGCGAGCCCGAGCCGATGCCGCGGAACGTGCGCGCCGCGCTGAGCGCCGCCGCCCGCGAGCACGAATCGCCCAAGCTCCGGCTCGCCGGCACCCCCGCGACGCCGCGCAAGAGGGGCAACATCAGCGGCGCCACCGCGCTCGGGTGGATCGCCGCGGCGGCGTGCCTGACCATCGCCGTCTACGCTTGGATGAACCCGCGCCCGCCTGCGCGTCCGTCGGCCCCGTCGATCGCCGCCCAATACGACGCCCTCGCTGCGTGCCCCGGCGTCGTCCGCGCATCATGGGTCGGGCTCGACGATCTGCTCGGCGTCCCCGCGCACGCCTACGACGAAGAACTCGCCGGCGAAATCATCTGGGACCACGACTCGCAGACCGGGTTCATGAAGTTCACCGGGCTCGCGGCCAACGAACCGGACGAATTCCAGTACCAGCTCTGGATCTTCGACGCCGAACGCCGCGTGGGCGACCTCCCGCAGTTCGCGATCGAAGGCCTGCCGGACCTGCTCACCCAGCGCCCCGTGGACGGCGGCGTCTTCGACGCCGCGACCCTCGCCCGCACCAACACGCCCGGCGAGATCATCATCCCGATCGACGCGAAGCTCCCCGTGGGCAACGCCGCGATCTTCGCGATCACCGTCGAGCCGCCAGGCGGCGTCGTGGTCTCGGACCGCGACATCGTGACTGCGGCGATCGCGGGCTAATCCTCTACCGGGCCAGCACCCCGGTGTCCAGCCACTCCCGCACCTCCTGTGCCGCCCCCCCCGCGTCCGGAGGGCCGAGGTCGTCGTACGCGAAGCTCGTCTCGCGCGTGCACACCTGGAGCAGATGGTTCAGGCCCGACAGCACGCGTCCACGGAAAGGCATACCCGTGCCCCGCACCGCGTCCTCGATCGCGCCCAGCGAGCGTTCGGCATCGACCTGCAAGTCGTTCTCGCCGCACATCGCGAGCACCGGGCAGGGCACGCGCTCGAACGCCCCGCGCGCGTCGGTGGTGAGCAGGAACCGGGTCTCCCACTCCGACGCGTCGTCCACAACGAACGCCACGATCTCCTCGTCGGCTTCCTCGACGAATCCTGACTCGCGGAGCAACTCCAGGTTCTCCGCGGCGTACCGCCCGAGTTGCCGGCGCTGCTCGCCGGCGTCGTCGGTGCCCTCAATGATGTCGAACAGGCCCGACATGAACGAGACCTGCCGCACGACCGCCGCCGGCGTGGCGCCTTCGGACTCGAGGATGTCACGGTGCTGCCCGAGCAACGCGTCGCGCCCGCGTTCGCACGTACCGGACAGGGCCACGAAGAACGCAGGGGAGGTCCGCGCCGCCGCGAGAGCCCCAATCAAGCACCCCTGCGAGTGCCCGATGATCCCGGTCGGAACCCGCCCGCATTCGGCCCGGAGCGTGCCCCACGCCAGTGCGGCGTCGTGCACGATCTGGTCGGGCGTACTCGCAAGGTAGTCTCCGCCCGACCCGCCGACGCCCCGGTCATCGACCCGCAGCGTCGCCACGCCGACGCGAGCCAACTCGTGCGCCATGACACGGAAGACCGCGTGCCCGGCGACCGTCTCATCGCGGTCCTGCGGCCCAGACCCCGACACCAGCAATGCAGCCGCGATCGTTCCCTCGCGCGGCTCGCACACCGTGCCGGCGAGGGTCACACCGGGTGTCGAACTCGCGACGGAGACATCGCGCTCGGGTTGCTGGCCCCCGTCTCCAGACTTAATGTTGGGCTCAGTACGCATACACCCCGCGCCCACTCTTGCTCCCAAGCCGCTGAGCAGTCACCCGCCGCTCGAGCGGCGTGCAAGGCACAACCCGGGTGCAGAAACCTCGCCAGCACGTCCATGCACTCTGCGCGCGAATCGAGCTCGGTCACGACCGCCAGCCGCCGCGGGCTGATCACGACTCGTCGCCCGGGCCCCGCATGCCGTCCACGGTGCCGCCGACCGCGGCGTCCACCATCGGCGAGGCACCGAGCCGGAACGCCGTGAACACCGCCAGGCAGACCCACAACACGTCAAACAGACTGAACGACGCCTTGAACGTGTCCGTGAAGACCTGCGCGACCTCCTCGGAGGAGTACGAGACCTCGCCCTCGACCCACGACCGGTGCTCCGCCTGCTCGTCGGCGCTCAGCGCGGCCCAGCGGGTCTCGGCTTCCGCCCACACGTCCGCGGGGTAGTCGCCCTCGACCCAGCGTGACTCGGCGGCGGCGCTGTCGGGCCACGCGAGCTCCTCGCCCGCCTCGGCCCACTCCGCCGCGACGTCGTCGGCGTAGTAGGAGATCAGGTTCTCGTCCGTCACCGCGGGCGGCGGGTTCTCGTTGATGTACCGAGCCAGCTCCGCCCCGATGACGCCCGCCTTGCCCCCCGCAATCGCGAGCAGCGAGACGACGACCGCGATGAGCCCCGAGGGCGTGCCCGCCTCGTGCGCCGCGCCGAACCCCGCCGCCGCGCCCACGAGCCCGCCGATGCCCCAGGCGATCAACCCGAGTTCCCGCCCTGTGAAGTACGAGACCGCCGCCCACACGGCCGCCCCGATCACGCCCGCGATCAACGCGAGCACCAACGCCTTGATGAGTCCCATCCGAGCTCCTTACAAAGACCGAGAGCACGGAGTATGCGCGATGACCCCCACCCGAAGCAACCCCGGGCCCGCACAATAGAACATCGGAACGATTCTTAGTACTCGTACACCCCGCGCCCGGACTTGTTACCCAGACGCCCCGCCGTCACCAGCTGCTCGAGCAGCGGGCACGGGCGGTACCGCTCCGAATGCAATCCGTCCGCCAGCACGTTCATGATGTGCGCGCACGTGTCGAGCCCGATGAAGTCCGCCAGGCGCAGCGGGCCCATCGGGTGATTCATCCCGAGCTTCATGATCTCGTCGAGATGCTCGGGCTCGGCGACGCCCTCCATCCACGCGTAGAACGCCTCGTTGATCATCGGCATCAGCACGCGGTTGGACACGAACCCAGCCCGGTCGTTCGCCGGCACCGCGACCTTGCCCATCGCCTCGCTCAGCCCGATCACCCGGTCCGTCACCGCCTTGTCCGTCGCCAGCCCGTTGATCACCTCGACCAGCTTCATCACCGGCACCGGGTAAAAGAAGTGCATGCCGATGACGCGCTCGGGCGTCTTCGTCGCGGCGCCGATCGCAGTGATGCTGATCGAGCTCGTGTTCGTCGCGAGGATGGCACCGTTGGTCAGCGTCTCATCGAGCCTCGCGAAGATCTCCCGCTTCACGCCCTCGTTCTCGACGACCGCCTCGATCGCGATGTCCGCGCCCTCGAGGTACTTCCAGTCCGTCACGCGGGTGATGCGCTCGAGCGCGGCGTGCGCCTCGTCCTGCGTCATCCGCTCCTTCTCGACCGCCCGCGCGAGCAGCTTCTCGTGCGTCGCCTGGCACCGGGCGACCTGGTCCGCGCTCGCGTCGTAGACGATCGTCTCGAACCCGGCGACCGCCGCGACCTGAGCGATCCCGCCCCCCATCTGCCCCGCGCCGATGACCGCGACTTTCTTCACGCCGTGCTCGCTCATGTCCGTGCTCCCTCGCGGGCCCGGCTCCCTCAGCCATCCCGCCGACCGACCATAGGAACCCGCCCCCGCCCAGATACACTGGCGCCGTGCCCGCCCGCCGCGCCATCACGCCCCCGCCCGCGAACGCGGCGATCGCGATCACCGCGATCAAGGTCGTCCGCCACGACCCGCGCCGCGTCACCGTCCACATCGCGGGCGAGGCCGCCGCCCGCATCTGGGCCGACGACATCCACCCGCTGGACCTCTCCGTCGGGCTCGCGTGGGACGACGGCGTCGCCGACCGCGTCGCCGAGGCGCACGCGAGGTGCGAAGCGGCCCGCGCCGCCGTCCGCCTGATCTCGATCAAGCCGCGCACGGCGTCCGAGCTCGTGACCAAGCTCCGTGCCAAGGGGCACACGCCCGAGCACGCCAAGGCCGCCGTCGATCGGCTCGCCAACTCGGGCCTGATCGACGACGCGGCGGTCGCCCGGTCCGCCGCGGCCAGCATCGTCGCCCGCCAGCCCGCCGGCGCACGCCTGATCGAGGCCAAGCTCCGCGCCCGCGGCGTCACGCAGCAGGCCGCCCGCGACGCCGCCCGAGACGCCCTCGCCGACCACGACCCCCTCGAAGACGCGACCGCCCTCGCCCGCAAGAGCGCCCGGACCATGGCCTCCCTCGACCGCGACGTCGCGAAACGCCGCATCCTCGGCCGTCTCGCCCGGCGCGGATTCGACACCGAGATCGCCCTCGCCGCCACCGCCGCCGCCCTCGCCGACCGCGGTGGCTAACGCTACCGTGCTTGCATGACCAAGCCCGCATTGATCCTCGCGCTCGTGTCCGCCCTGACGGCCTCCGGCTGCGCCCGGCAGCTCAACGAGCGCCCGACGCTCGGCAACGCCGTCCACACCGCGACGCTCCGCACCAACGAATGGGCGAGCCCGCCCGCGGCGGTGCCCGAATGCACCTCGGCCCACGCCGCGGGCCCGAACCGCTCAGGCTGGCCCGCACGCGTCTTCCTCGTCCCCGTGGACGGCACCGTGCACGGCCCGGTGCGGCATGGCACCATCGCCCTCACCGACGACACCCGCCGCCAGCAGGGGCTCTACCCGACGCCAGAATCCGCGCTCGACCTCGAGGGCGATGCCCGCGGCGCCCTCGCCCTGGAGGGCGTCCTCGCACCCTTCTCCGCGATGGCCGAGCTCGCGCTCATGCCCGTCTCCCTCGTCCTCGAGCCGCCGTTCAAGGACGACCAGAGCCCCGGCTGGCTGCACAAGCGCACGGGGCAGCACGCCTGGTCCAGCGCCCCCATGGCGGACGGCGACCGATGACCGACGCCCCACGCGTCCGCGAGGGCTGGGAGATCACGCCCAGCGACGCCGCCCGCCTGCTCGCGTCGGGCGCCGCCCCCCTCGTGGACATCCGCCGCGCCGACGAGCTCGAACGCGCCAGCATCGCCGGCGCCGAGTGGATCCCCATGGGCGACCTGCTCGACCGAATCGACGAGCTCGACCTCGACGACGGCGCGCCGGTGAGCATCCTCTGCCACCACGGCGTCCGCTCGCTGCGCATGACGCTCGCCCTGCACGAGATCGGCGTGACCGGGGCGCGCTCCGTCGCCGGCGGCATCGACGCGTGGAGCGTCACCGTCGATCCCAGCATCCCGCGCTATAGCTAGGTCCAACGGGCACCCCAGGGATCGTGCCACCGACCCGTCCTCGGGTCAGTCTCATCTCGGCGTGCCAGTGCCAAACGCACTGACCCGAGGACGGGTCAGTGGCACGTCGGATGTTCCCGAGCAGCCATGTCCGACGACGAGGCGAACACACTGGCGCGCTGTCCAAAAAGAACACCCGGGCCACGAGGGCCCGGGTGCCTTGGGTCAGTAGATTCCCGACCGGCTCACGCCGGACGGTAGCGGGTTACCCGATTACGGGCAGCCAGCGAGGAATGCTGCGACGAAGCAGTCGATGTCATCGATGTTGATCGTGAGGTTGCCATCACAATCAGCCGCCGCGAGGTCACCAGCGAGGAAGCCAGCGACGAAGCAGTCGATGTCGTCGATGTTGATGGTGAAGTTGCCATCACAGTCGGCGAAGCTGCACTGGGTCGGGCCGGCCGCAGCCGACAGACCGAGGTACATGCCCGACCACGGACGGCCGTCCGGGACGGTGTCCGAGTTGTCGTCGATGACGCAGTTCATCGAACCGACGAAGGTGACGCCGTCGCTGGCCAGACCGCCCCAACCGAAGAAGTCGGAGTTGGGCAGACCGGCGCAGGAGAAGGCGCTGACCGGGGGCGTGCCACCGAAGGCCGCCGGGACCGGGCTCTCACCGAGCGAGGCAAAGAAGAGGCTGAAGCGGCTGAGCGAGGTCAGCGTCGCCGGGGTCGTGCCGAGCGCCGTCGAGGTGAACGGGAACGACTGGGCCATCGGGGCCTCGTAGGAATCGATCTTGATGCGGGTGTTGTCGAACTGCAGCGGGGCCGGAGCCGTCGTGCGGTTGATGTAGTCCGCGAGACCGTCGCCGGAAACACCGGCCTGGGCGTTGAGCGGGGTCACGCCGTCAACGGCGAACTCACCCATCGCGCCAGCGCGACCGGGGGCCGCGATCTGGTACCCGATCAGACCCTCGTTGGGGCCCGGGGCGGTCGGCTGAATCGCCTGGACGGAGTACGACCAGTCGATGTTGCCGTTGCCATCGTTGTCGGCCGACGCGACGTCCGGAACGGTGTCCGAGTTGGTGTCGGTGTCGATCGCAGCGATCATCGAGTTGAAGAACCCGGAGGCCGGGCCAACGCCGTCGGTGTCACACAGCTCGAACTCGCCGCCGCCGGTGAGGTCGAAGGTGAGGATGAAGCCGGACAGGTAGTTGGGGATCGGCGCCGTCAGCGGGCCCGGGAGGTTGGTCGCGCTGAGCACGACAACCGGGGTCCGCGAGAAGCCCGGGCCACCGGCCGACGGGCAGAACGACGACGACTGACCGAACGGATCTTCCTTGTCCCAGAAGGTCAGGGAGAAGCCGTGGCCGCGGGTGTTGCCGTCCGCGACGGTGTCCGAGTTGGTGTCGGTATCGACGATGTCGGTCCAGTGCGAGTACTGGAGGGTCTCGACGAGCAGGTCGGTGGTGCCACCGGTGCCCTGAGCCTTGTAGAGGTGCCAGTCGCCCTGGGTCGTCTCGGAGTCAACCGCGGCGATGTTGGTGTTGGGCGAGGCGGTCGTGCCGATCGGGCACGGGTCGCCGTTGGTGTTGATCCAGACGTCGCCGACGCCGTCGCCGTTGATGTCGTCGCCGATGGCGCGCAGAGCCTGCCCGGCCTTGTTCGCCAGGTACTCCTTCGCCGGGGTGAACACGACCTCGCCGGTCGAGACCTTGATGTAGTAGTGACCAACCAGACCAGCCGACTTCGCCTGCTGGACACCGATCGCCGGGACAGTCGTCTCAGCGCCGGCTGTCGAACAGACACCCGCGGCCAGGGCAAGCGTCAAAGCACTCTTCGCCTTCATGGATCGCTCCTCTTGAATGAACCACACGTGATTGGGCCGGAATCGACCCGAGAGAACACATCAAACAATCACTCGCACGCGGCTCTCGCCGCGCGAAGCACCTCACGAATACCGGTGTGATCCGATGATCTCATCACCCCTGTGTGTCCCGCCGAATGGATCGGCCCCCACGAGAACAGGGGCTTTGACGATCGGGACGTCACACCAAACTTGGGCTGACCTCTCCCCTCCGAGAGATTCACCCACACAAACTCCACGCCCACACACGCCGGGCGCCTCCCTCGAATATACCGGGACCTGCCCGCCTTGCAAGACCCGCACCCACAATTCCGGACAATTCGGAACCACCACCCCATACCGGACGAGCCGCTCCGCCCACCCAGATTAACAGGCAACCGCTTGCCCCACCCAAAAACCTGACAAATTAGACGCCCACGCCCGACCGCATCAACGCAACGAACGCGTCAAACAGCCCCACCGAATCATGGGGCCCCGGGGAGGCCTCGGGGTGGAACTGGACACTGAACACAGGACGCCCCTCCACGCGGAACCCCGCGACCGTCCCGTCGTTCAGATGCACATGCGTCACCACGCCCCCCGCGGCGGCGACCGAATCGGCGTCCACCGCGAACCCGTGGTTCTGGCTCGTGATCTCCACGCGCCCCGTCGCCTCCTCGCGCACCGGCTGGTTCGCCCCTCGGTGCCCGAAGGGCAGCTTGTACGTCCTGGCCCCGATCGCCAGCGACAACAGCTGGTGCCCGAGGCAGATGCCGAACATCGGGATCGCCGGCTCGTGCGCCATCAGTTCGCGCAGCGTGCGGACCGTCGCCGACACCGCCGCCGGATCGCCCGGCCCGTTCGAGATGAAGACCCCCTGGATCTCACCGCGCTCGAATCGACTGATGATGTCCCGAGCGGGCGTGTCGTGCGCCGCCGCAATCACCCGGCACCCGCGATTCGTCAGGTTCCGATAGATATTCGTCTTGGCCCCGCAATCCAGCGCGAGGACCGTGGGCCCATCGCCGGGCGCTGCCGGGTCCCACGCCGTGGGAGCGCCTTCCCAGGCCGCCGCGCCCGAGCACCCCGCGCCGGCGGCCAGGTTCTGCCCCTCCATCGATGGCGCCAGCTGCGCCCGGGCGACGAGGTCCGCGTCCTCGATCTTCGGGTCGTCCGTGAGCGCCCCGGCCATCACCCCGCCCGAGCGGAGGACCCTCGTCAGCGCCCTCGTATCGATCCCCTGGATGCCCAACACCCCCGAGCGGGCCAGATACGCCGACAGGTCCGAATCCGCCCGGTAGTTCGAGTGTCTCCTGGCGAGCTCGTGGACCACAAACCCCGCGACGCGCACGCCCGCGGACTCCTCGTCCGTGGGGTTCACCCCGGTGTTCCCGATCATCGGCGTCGTCTGCACAAGGATCTGCCCGGAGTACGACGGGTCCGTCAGTGACTCCTGATAGCCCGTGAGCGCCGTGTTGAACACGACCTCCGCGACGGAGCACACGCCCCGACCGACCGCGCCAAAACCACGCCCACGCCAGACCGAGCCGTCCGCGAGCGCCAACCGAGCAGGTGAGTCTGTATGCACGGGGTAGAGTGTATCCCCATGCCACCGGCGGGCCTGTTCGAGACCGACGATTCCACCCCCCAAGACGCCCCGACCTCGTTCGTCCGCGTCGCGGTGGAACGCTCGCTCGATCTCTCCGACGGGCTGACGTACGCCGGCCCCGAATCGAACCAACCCCTCGCGGTCGGGCAACGCGTGACCGTCCCCCTCGGGCGGGGCGACGCGGCGGCGCATGGCTTCGTCGTCGCCGTCGGCGGGCCCGAGCTCCTCGACGGGTTCGACCCCAACAAAGTCAAACGCGTCCGCTCCGCATCGAGCACCCGCCTGCCCGAGCCCCTCGTCGAGCTCGCCCGCTGGATGAGCACGTACTACTGCTGCCCGCTGGGCATGGTGCTCGCGACGATGGTGCCCGCGGCCGTCAAGGCCTCGATCGGCCGCCGGACGATCACCAAGCTCGAGCCGGTGCCCGACCCACCCGCCGACTTCGATCCGGGCACCCCCACCGCCCGCGCCGCGTGGGACGCGATCCGGCAGATCCCCGCGGGCGACTTTCCGATCGCCGCGAAAGACCTCGCCCACCGCGTCGGCGCGACGAACGCGGGCCCGATCAACAAGCTCGTCAAGCTGGGCGCCCTACGCGAGGTCACCGTCGAGACCGTCCGGGCCCCCGAGGCGTTCTGGTCCGAGTCCGGCGCGGCGCTCGCGGCGCCGCCCGAGCTGACTCCCGACCAGCACGCTGCCGTCGAGGGCATCACGAGGACGCTGGGCACGTTCGCCCCCCACCTGCTCCGGGGCGTCACGGGCTCGGGCAAGACCGAGGTCTACCTCCGCCTGATCGAGCGGGTCGTGGAGTTAGACAAGTCTGCGATCGTGCTGGTCCCCGAGATCGCGCTGACGCCGCAGACCGCCGAGCGGTTCCTGGCGCGGTTCGAGCACCTGGGCGTCGCGGTGCTGCACTCCGGTCTGACGGGCGCGACGCGGAACAAGCAGTGGGCCGCCGCGGCGTCCGGCGCCGCGAAAGTCGTCGTCGGCGCGCGCAGCGCCGTCTTCGCGCCGGTGCCCGACCTCGGGCTCATCGTCGTCGATGAGGAGCACGACCAGAGCTACAAGCAGGACCAGCTCCCACGCTACCACGCGCGCGATGTCGCGGTCGTGCGTGCCTCGATCGAGCACGTCCCCGTCGTCCTCGGCAGCGCCACGCCCTCGATGGAATCCTGGCACAACGCCCAGACCGACCGCTACACGCTCTGGCACCTGCCCGCCCGGGTCGCGGGCTTGCGGATGCCCGCCGTCGAGATCGTGGACATGCGGACCGAACGCAAGAAACGCCGCGAGCAGCACGGCGATCCGCGCACGCTCGAGTCCATCGGCCCCACGCTCGCAAGCGCCATCGAGCAGACCCTCACCGCCGGCGGGCAGGCGATCCTGCTGCTGAACCGCCGCGGGTTCGCGAGCTACGTGGCCTGCCCGGATTCCAACTGCGGCTGGGTGCTCGGGTGCGATTCCTGCGACACGCGCATGGTCGTCCACCGCGCGCAGGCGCGGCGCGCGTACGTCCGCTGCCACCACTGCCTCGCCGAGCAGCTGCTGCCCAAAACCTGCCCGACCTGCGGAAAGAAGGTCATCGAGCTCGGCTCGGGCACCCAGCGCGCCGAGCAGGAGATCGAACGACGCTTCGGGACGACCCTGGGCCTCATCGAGGGCGAGACATTCGCGCGCGTGGACTCGGACACCATGCGACGCGCGAGCGACTACTTCGACCTGCTCGCACGCTTCGGGCGCGGCGAGCTCAAGCTGCTCGTGGGCACTCAGATGCTCGCCAAGGGCCTCGACTACCCCAACGTCCGCCTCGTCGGCGTTCTCAACGCGGACACGTCGATCGGTGTGCCCGACTTCCGCGCCTGCGAGCGGACATTCCAGCTCGTGACCCAGGTCGCCGGGCGCGCGGGACGCGGGCGCGACCCCGGGCGCGTGATCGTGCAGACCATGAGCCCCGACGAACCCGCGATCCGCCTCGCCGCCCAGCACGACTTCGAGACGTTCGCGAAGCGCGAGCTCGCGACGCGCCACGCCTCGCGGCTGCCCCCGAGGTGGCGGATGGCGCGCGTGATCGTGCGCGACCGCGACCACGACGCCGCAGACGAACACGCCCGCGGCATCGCCCAGGCGATCCGCGCCGCGGCCGACGAAGCCGTCGTCGTGCAGGGCCCCGCGCCGTGCCCGATCGCGCGCGTCGCCGAGCACTTCCGCTTCGCGATCGAGCTGTTCGCCCCGAACCCGAAGTCGATCCAGCGGGCCCTCGCCGCCCCGCGCACCGCGGGGCTGCTCAAGGCGGACGCCCGCACCGCGATCGACGTGGACCCCGTCGCGGTGCTCTGATTCCCACCCATCCGCACGCGCGGGGGAAGGAGCCGTGAGCGTGAGCGACCGGCTCTTCCGCGATCCCCGACCTCCTGAATCTGCCGGTCGCTCACGCTCGCGGCTCCTTCCATTCGATACCGTTGACCACCAAGGAGCATTTCGGATGGGCGAGTTCGACGGACAACGCTGGGTGGTGATGGGCCTGGGCCGGTTCGGCGGCGGGCTGGGCGTCACGCGCTGGCTCGCGTCCCAGGGCGCCGACGTCCTCGTCACCGACACCGCCGAGGCCGACGACCTTCACGCTCCGCTGGCCGACCTCCGCCCCCTCATCCGGGACGGGCGCGTCGAGACCCGACTCGGCGAGCACAACGTCTCGGACTTTACCACCTGCGACGGCGTCGTCGTCAACCCCGCCGTCCCCACGCCGTGGGACAACCGGTTCGTCCGCGCCGCCCGGGCCGGTGGCGCGCGCGTGACGACCGAGATCCAGCTCGCCGTCGAACGCCTGGGCGCCGACCGCGTCATCGCGATCACCGGCACCGCGGGCAAGAGCACCACCGCGGCCATGACCCACCGAGCCCTGGACGCCTCGGGCATCCCCGCCATCCTGGGCGGCAACATCGGTGGTTCCATTCTCACGGCGCTCACCCGCGCCGACGCGCGCCCAGTCGCCGTCCTCGAGGTTTCGAGCGCCATGCTCTGGTGGCTCGCGGGCGGCGAAAACGGCGACGCCTTCCGCCCACGCGTCGCCGTCGTCACCAACTACGCCCCCAACCACATCGACTGGCACGGCTCCGCCGACCACTACCGAGCCTGCAAGCGCGCCGTCCTCCGCGGCCAGTCCGCCGGCGACGCCGCGGTCCTCCCCGCCAGCGAGTCCAGCAACGTCTCCGTCTGGGCGACCCGCCCGGGCGTGGAGCGCATCGTCGTGCGCGACGGGCTGACCGACGCGACCCTCCCGGGCGCGCACAACGCGGCGAACGGCGCCGTCGCCCTCGCAGCGGCCCGCGCGGGCGCGCGCCTGATCGCGGGCACCGAGCTCGACGAGCCCGCCGCCGTGCTGGCGATTCGGACCTACACCGGGCTCCCCCACCGCCTGCAGCTCGTGCACGAAGCCGGCGGCGTGCGTTTTTATGACGACTCCAAGTCCACGGTGCCCGACGCGACGCGCCTCGCCGTCGGCGCCGTCGGGCCTGCTCGCTGCCACTTGATCGCGGGCGGCTACGACAAGGGCGTGGACCTGGCGCCCATCGCCTCCCTCGCCGCGGAGGTCGCCGGGCTCTACACCATCGGCGCTACGGGCGACGCGATCGCCGGCGCCTCGGGCGGGCTCGCACACGCCTGCGGCACCCTGGACGCCGCCATCGACGCCATCGTCGAACGCGCCCAGCCGGGCGATGTCGTGCTCCTCTCCCCCGGGTGCGCCTCGTGGGACCAGTTCGCCCACTACGAAGCCCGCGGCGACCGCTTCACACAGCTCGCCCGACAGCGGGCCCGGCCATGATGCCTCGTTTCGTTGCCCTGCTTGCGCTCTGCACGACGCTCGGCGCGTGTCGATCCGGGGCAGACCGCACGCCCGCAACACCCGTCGCGGTGCCGGCGTTCACGACGCTGGCACCCGGGCTGCGGGTGAACGCGTCCGCGGGCGTCGTTGAGCTCGACGGCTTCGTCGCCGAGGACGTCCACCACCCCGACACGCCGCGCGTGTATCTGGAAGTCATCGTGTGTGCGCGCGACAGCCGCGAGCACGAATCGCTGGTCGTGACCGACGTCCCCCCGAGCCTGGTGCACGCCGCGCTGCTCACCGCCGGGCTCGAGCCCGGCTCTGTTGGAAGCATCGACGCGAACCCGGAGGGCCAGCTCGCCCGCCTCCCCGCGACGGGTGACGCGGTGCGGGTCACGTTTCTTGTGGATGGTGCGCCAAAGGATCCGCTCGCCTGGGTCATCCACGCGGACACGAACAAGCACCTCGCCGACCGCGACGCGTCGTTCGTCTTTGCGGGCTCGGCCATCCGCCAGCGAGCGGGGCGCACCTGGTACGCCGCGGACGGCGAGGGCACGCTCGTCGGGCTCGCGACGTTCGGCACGGAGACCATCGCGCTGACCGAGTCCTTCAGCCACGCCTCGGCGATCGACGAGCCCGTCTGGATCGCCGACCGAACGCGCGTGCCCGCGAAGGGCGCGCCCGTCGTCGTCCGGATCGAACGGCTGGACTGATCAGCGGCTCAGGTCGATCGTCAGCTCTTGGCGCGGTGCGTCGTCCTCGGGACCGGTCCGCACCGTGAGGCGCGCCGGCTGGCCTTCGTGCACCCGCGCGTCGAGCAGGCGTGCGTAGAACTCCGACTGGTTGCGAACGCGTTCGCCCTCGACCCGCTCGATGACCTGCCCCTGCTCGAGACCCGCTTCGATCGCGCGCTCGCCCCAGACCCACCGGACCATGACGCCCGACTCGACCGTCATGAACCGCGCGCCGAGCTCGCCCTCGATCCGCTGGCCCGCGACGCCCGCGAGCGTTTCCTGAGGCATCCGGGCGAGCGTGACTTTGAATGCCTCGCTCTCTCCGTCGCGGTAGACCCGCACGTCCAGGTCCTCGCCGGGGCGTTTGGAGCTGATGAGTGTCCGCAGCGCGCTCTGCCCGAGCACGGGGTACCCGTCGATGTTCGTGATCACGTCGCCGGCCTGCATGCCAGCGCGGGCGCTGGGCCCGTCCTCGGTCACGCCGAACACCTGGATGCCCGAGATCAGGCGCCCGTCCATGCTCGTGAACCGGCGGACCGCGTCGTCGGAACGGTTGTTCGGGTTCCCGAACGAGATGCCCATGAACCCGCGCTCGACCGAGCCGTGCTCGATGATCTGGTTGACGATCGGCACGATCGTGCCCAGCGGGATGGCGAAGGAGATGCCGGCCGAGTCGCCCGAGTCTTCGTCGTCCAGCGCCCCGCCGTTGTTGCGCGCCGTCGCGATCGCGACGTTCATGCCGATGAGCTCACCCGCGACATCCACCAAGGGCCCGCCCGAGTTGCCCGGGTTCACCGCGGCGTCCGTCTGGATGTAGTTCGTAAAGCTGTTCTCGCCCGGCGTGCCCGGCTCGCGACCCAGCCCCGAGACGATCCCCTCGGACATCGAGAACTTGAACCCGAACGGGGACCCGAACGCGAACACCCGCTCGCCCTTGCGCAGCACCCGCCCGTCGGCGCGCGCCACGGGGAAGAACGGCCCGTCGCATTCGAGCTCGAGCACCGCGATGTCCGTGAACGGGTCCGTCCCGATCAGCTCCGCCCGGCACACGCGCCCGTCGTAGAACTCAACCGAGATGTTCCCGGTGTTGCGCACGACGTGGGCGTTCGTGACGACGTGCCCTTCGGTGTCCAGAATCCACCCCGCGCCGGACGAGAGCGTCCGCCGACCGCCGACGGTGGTCTCGATGTGCACGACCGAAGGCTCGACGGCGTCCGCGATCGCCGCGGTGGCCCGGTCGATCCGCGCCAGGATGTCGTCCTGCCCGATCTGGTGCTGGGCGAGGGTGATCCGCGCCCGCGTCGTCTCGACGGCGTGCATCCGCATCAACCGCGGCACCACGAGCAACGACACCACGCACGCCAGCAACACCACGAACCCGGGCCCGTAGGAGACGAATCGACGCATCTGGACATCCTTTCCCGGCTCCGCACGCGCCCGCGGAGCCCGATCCCCCCGGACCAATCTACCGGCTGACGGGCGGTTCGTTGACACCCGCCCCTGGGTTTCGCGCCTTCTCGGACGCCAACGCCGCCGCCTCGCCCTCGTGCATGCGGTACGCCTGCCCCCCGACATCCCCCGAAGACACCCGCCGAACCCACTCGGCCCCCGCCCGGCGGATCTCCTCGCCCACCTTCGCGACGGGCTCGGCGAACCTCGGGGCCTCATCGGTCATCCCGATCAGGTCGTTCACCACCAGGATCTGCCCATGACAATCCGTCCCCGCGCCGATCCCGATCACGGGCACGCTCGTCGCGTCGATCACCGCCCGCGCCACCTCCGGCGGGACCGCCTCGATCAGCAGCAGCACCGCCCCCGCCCGCTCGAGCGCGACGGCGTCGTCCACGATCCGCTTCGCCTCATCCGCGGAGCGCCCCTTCGCCGTGGGCACGCCCACGAGCCCGGTCGTCTGCGGGCGGAACCCCACGTGCGCGCACACGGGGATCCCCGCCGTGGTCATCCGCGCGACGACGGGCGCGAGCGACGCGTCCGCTTCGAGCTTCACGCAGTCCGCCTTGCCCTCGGTCATGAACCGCCCGGCGTTCTCGATCGCCCGCGCCTCCGAGACGTGGTAGCTCAGGAAGGGCATGTCCGCCATGACGACGGCATCGGGCGCGCCCCGCTTGATCGCCGCGGTGATCTGGACCATGAACTCGAGCGGAGCGTCGATGGTGCGCTCGAGCCCGAGGACGACCTGCGCCGCCGAGTCGCCCGCGAGCAGCAGGTGGACCCCCGCCCGCGCGAGCCACCGGGCCGTCGTCGCGTCGTAGCACGCGAGGCACGCGAAGGGCTCGCGCCGCTGCGCCATCCGGCGGAGGGTGCGCAGGGTGACGGGGGCCCGCGGCTCACCCGCCGCTTCGTTCGGTCCACGAGAGGGGGAAACACTCACGCGGCGATCATAGGAGGACGAACCGCAATGCCATAAACTGGGCCAAACTGCAGAAAGGCATCCCAATTACCCATCGAGGCGTCCCAACTGAGGTGTCGGATTTCGCTGAGGCCGGCCTCTCAATCGCCGTGGCCTCGTCGAGAGACTCGGATGGCTCGGCCTCGAAGGCAGCAGAGTCCCACGTCCGGCATCAATCGATCCTGATCGCCGTCCTCGTCTCGGTGCTGGCGCTCACCGCGATCCTCTGGCCCACGCTGGGTTCGGTGGGTACCTTTGTTGGCCCGGTCCTCGGTGTGTTCATCGGGTTCATCGCGGGATATGCGATCGCGATGATCCGGATTCGACGGCTGAGAACACGTCTCCGCGTGGCCGAAGATCACCCCTCTGCCAGCCCCCCCGCGAACGCTTCGAGCACCCGCCCCCAGGCGTTCTCGAAGTAGCCCCGCGTCTCGTCCCACGCGGGCCCGTCGCCGAACCCGAGGTGGGTGAGGGTCACCCTGGTCCGCGACGACTCGATGGGCTCGAACTCGACGACGACCCACGTCCGCTGCTTGCGCGCCTCTGGCTGCGTGGGCGGCGCGTTCCAGCTGAACGAGAGCATCCGGTCGGGGATGTAGCTCAGCACCTGGCACCCGTTGGACCCGAGTGTGCCGTCGAAGAGCCACTCGTACCGCCCGCCGATCGCGAGGTCGATGTTCGCTTGCATCCCGGATCGGCCGGCCCCGTAGACGCCCGCCCAGCGCTCGCCGTCCGCCCACGCGTCGAACACGCGGCCCACGGGCGCCTCGATCTCCGCGGAGGTCTCGAACGAGCGCAGGCCGCGCCCGCCCGCGGCGAACAGGCCCGCCGCGATGTCGTGCGCGCCGTTCTGGCGCTGGGCACCGGCGCTTTCCCAGGCGTCGTTCGGCGTCTCGGCCGCTCCCATGTCGTCCCCTTCCTCGGCGCGGGTCCACACGCCGTCCATGATCTGCTGCTCGGCGTCCGAGCCGGGCGTCGTCATCCACACCCGCCACGCGGCGCTGTTCTCGTCGATCGGGTCGATCTCCTGACGCAGGCGCGAGCCGTCGTCGTTGCGCACGTCCGTCCGGATGGTGGGCAAGCCCTCATCCATCTCGAACGTGTACGGGATCGTCGCCGTCGTGCCGTCGTAGGTGAACCCGGTCGCGACGTACGCGTCGCCGTCCTTCTGCGGCGTGTAGAACGAGTGGTACCGCTCGTACGGCGCCGCGCCGCCATCCGACGCGACGGTGATGACTTCCAGGAACCGCCCGCCCACGCCGACGCGGTACTCGTTGCGCCCTTCGAGGGTGATCCCCCACGCCCACGTCGCCTCGATGGTCCAGTCGCCCAGGTAGTAGTTGAGGGGCGCGAGCTCGCCGACGAGCTCGGCCGGGCGCGCCGGCACCTCGCTCGGCGGTGCCGCCAGCACGCCGCCCGTTGCGCTCCCCATCACCATCATCGCGATCGCCGTCTTCATGCCGTTGCTCCAGTTGTGTGTTGTG
Source organism: Phycisphaerae bacterium (assembly GCA_030426605.1). Taxonomy (GTDB): domain Bacteria; phylum Planctomycetota; class Phycisphaerae; order Phycisphaerales; family UBA1924; genus BQJQ01. The sequence continues at coordinate 25,827 of JAUHXM010000022.1, forward strand.
ATTGTCCCCGGGCGAGCAGCCCGTCCACGTACGCGCGCAGCTGCGCGACCGAGTCGTCGAACGGGCCCAGCTCGTCCGACGCCCGCGCCTGCATCAGCCCGCCCTCCATGACGGTGAGCACGAACTTGGACATCGCACGCCTGTCCAGGTCCGCCGGCAGGCGATCGCCCGCCTCGTGCAGCCACGCCTCGATGCGGGCCGCCCAGTTCACAAAGTTCACGTCGATGTGCGGCCGCACTTCAGGGTGCGTGTCCGACACCTCGAGCGCCAGATTCCCGATCGGGCACCCCAGCCGGCATTCCGTCGCGACCATGTTGGACCGGTACCACGCCAGCAGCGCGAAGATGCGTTCGACCGGGTCGGGCTCGGCCTTCTCGATCGGGCCCATCACGAGCGGGTCCAGATGCTCCTCGTACCACTTAAGCACGCCGACGAGCAGCGCGTCCTTCGACGGGAAAAAGTGGTAGAGCGACCCCGAGTTCACCCCCGCCTCGCGGCAGATGGTGCTCACCCCCGTTGCGCTGTACCCCTGCTCGAGGAACAAGCGGGCGGCGGTCTGCAGGATGCGGTCGGCGGTGCCGGGTGCCATGCGGGCTCCTTGATTGAACGATCAAGTATTATCGCCCGTCTCCGGTTCCCGCAAGCAGAAATTGATCGTTCAATCAAATTTCTTGGCTCGCATGAGACTGCATATGCAAGTGACTGCTTGCATATAATCCTGTCGTGCCTGATCTCTACGAGGCCATCGCGGCCCCCGCCAGGCGCGCGATCCTCGACGAACTGCTGGAGCGCGACGGACAGACGCTCTTCGAACTCTGCGCCAGGCTGGCGATGAAGCACCAGTTGGGCATGTCCCGCCAGGCGGTCTCGCACCACCTCACCATCCTCGAAGATGCGGGCCTCCTCACCACCCGCCGGGTCGGACGCTGCAAGCTCCATTACCTCGACACACGCCCGCTCAGACAGATCGCCGAACGATGGCCGTTCGCGACACCGGAGACCGACCATGCGGATCATCTACGCGAGCGTGATGGTGGATGACCAGGAACGGGCGCTGCGGTTCTACACGGAGGTGCTGGGCTTTGAGCTCAAGCACAACATCCCGATGGGCGAGCACCGATGGATCACGGTGGTGAACACGGGCGAGCCAAGCGGCGTCGAGCTCACGATCGAGCCGGCCTCCCACCCCGCGGCCGCGCCCTTCCGCGACGCGCTGATGTCTGACGGGATCCCCTGGACCGCGTTCGGGGTCGAAGACGTGGACGCCGAGTTCGAGCGACTCAAGGCCGAGGGCGTCGAGTTCACCCAACCCCCGACGCAGATGGGCGAGATCAAGACGGCGGTATTCAACGACACCTGCGGCAACCTCATCATGATCATGCAAGGAGCCATGCAATGACCCGGACATCACTCCGCCGAAGCGCGTTCATCCTGACGCCGTTGATCCTGATCGGTGCCGGGGCGAGCGTCCGCCCCGCCCATGAGAGCGTGCGTGCAGGCTCGGACGCCGCCGATCACCACCGGATTCAAGCCGGCGATAGCACGCTCAAGATCCAGTATCTCGAGATCGTCACGCCGGCGCTGGACGAGACCTGCGCCACGCTCGCGGCCGTGCACGGCATCGAGTTCAGCGATCCAGTCCCGGAGTTCGGAAGTGCGCGCACCGCCGAGCTCTCGGACGGCGGCCGCATCGGCGTGCGCGCTCCCATGCGCGCAACCGAAGCCCCGGTCGTCCGGCCGTACGCGCTCGTCGATGACATCGACGCGGCGGTGAAGGCTGCCGAGGAATCCGGCGCGACCATCGCCCTGCCCCCGATCGAGATCCCCGGCCAGGGTACGTTCTCGATCTACATCCTCGGCGGCATCGAGCACGGGTTGTGGGAACTCTGATCGCGATCGCGCGCACCCCAGCGCGCACCCGATGACGGATCGGCGTCACGCCCGCGCCGCGTGAGAATCACACGCAGCCAGCCCGAAGAATGCTCTGTGATGGGCGAGAATCTCGCGCACCGTCTCCTCGGGCGGCGTTGGGTCCACCACACCCGGCTCGAACGTGCCGCCCAGGATCAACGCGTCCTCGCGCGGGAACATGTACTTGTAGCCGTCGTGCACGATATAGCCGAGATCCTGCGGCTCGAGGTGCACGAGCACGCCGCGCGCGGGGTACATCGCGTCGTCGCCAAACACGTCTCTCGAGCCGAGCGCGAGGCAATTGACAACGAGTCGCGTGTCCAGCGCCAGAACATCCTCGATCGAGCCGATCGTGCGTTGCTCGAACGTCACGCCGAGCGACGCGCAACGAGCCCGGAGCGTGCGCAAAAACCTGGTCGTATGCACGAACAGCGTCTCGAACACCTTGCCGGGCCCGCGCTCGACGCCGACCGGGAGCGACTCGATCGGCGCCGGGTCCTCGATCGTGCCCGACTCGAACAGCTCGCCGTGGTACGGTGCGCACGCGGGCTCGTAGACGGGCAGCGTCTCGATCCCCCATTGTGTCGCGTCGAATGACCGCAATCGCGCGGCGGACGTGCGTAGGAACCCGTTCAACCGATCGCGTGCCGCCTGGTCATCGGGGAAGTCGAGCCCCGTGGGAAGCCAGATCGCGCCCGCGATGGCGCTGGTTGTGCCCGTCCCGATGCGCTCCGCGACCACCCGGACGCGCCGCCCGCGCGAGGCGAGCTCGAACGCGCTCGCCAGCCCGACGACGCCCGCACCCAGGACCGCGACCGGCCCGTCGGCGTGCCGATCTGCCAGATCGGCGACCGCGGGCGCGCACCCCATCGCGAGCGTGATCCCGCACCCGCCGTGCCCGTAGTTGTGGATGACGGTCGTGTCGCCGAACCGCTCGGGTTCGAGCCGGAGCCCGCCTCGTCGGCACGGGCGGATCCCCGCGATCGTGCGCAGGATTCGGGCGTCGGACAGGTCCGGGACGGGCAGCTCGCTCACGCCCGCACTGTAGATCCTCCGGGCGTCATTCGCGGGCCAGATCGGCGTCGAGCACGACCCCGTCGGCGGTCTCGATGGTCAGGCGGAACCCATCGCCCGCCGCCGAGATCCGCAGCGTCTCGCCCCGCCGGGAATCGTCGGACCGGTCCGTGGAATGCAGCACGATGCCGGACGCGTCTGCCTTGCCAGACCAACTCGCGTCGGCGAGGTCGGAATCCAATGAGAAGGCGGACCACGTGCCGTCCGCGGCCGCGTGCGAGAGGGCGATGAACCGGTCCGCGGCGTCGTCGTCCACCTCGATCAGCGTGAGGCACCCACGGATCGCGCTGCTCACGCGGACGCCCACGCCCTCGCCCGCCCACGCGCCGACCAAGCGATCGAGCGACCGGGCCCCTGCCGAATCGCACGCGCAGGTCTCGGGTGGCCCGTTCGTCTCAAGCGGTGTGCCGTCGGGCGGCGCGGGTTCGGCCCGCGCGAAGTCCATGATCCAGGTTTCGTTCCACGCGCCGCGCCCGCCGGGCGTCGCCTGCGTCCACCGGCACGATTCAGGCGTCGCGTGCGAGAAGGTGAACCGGGTCGCGTCGCGCGTCCGCTGCGCGCCGGGCCCGGCGAACGTGTCCGGCGGGAACAGATGGCACACGCCGCCCTCGAACACGCCCTCCATCCGCCCGAATCGCGGCGACTGCTCCGAACCGCCCGGCCAGTTCAGGATCACCACCCAACGCTCAAGCTCCGCGTCGTACCAGCGCAGGCTGAACCCAAAAACGCCCGCCATCGCGCCGGTCCGCCCGTCCCACCGCTCGAGCACGGCATCGCCGCCCAGCACGGGCGTGATGACCGCCCGCGACGTTCCGGACTCGACCCACGACCCGCCGCGGAGGTGGCGGTTGGTGACATCCCACTCGCCGAGCCAGAAGTCGAACTGGTCGCCGGGCTCCCCGGCGAGCGCTGACGGGACAGCGAGCGCGGCGCACAGCACCGCGACGGCTCGTGTCGAGGATCTCATGAACACCCGTTCGGAGCCGAGACGGATCGGTTCGCCCGAGCCGCGGATCCCAGGCAGCACCGCCCGCGATCGCCGCTCGATCGGCGCGTATCGTGGTCGTCCACCGGAGGCTCGCGATGCAGGATTGGCTTTCCACGCTCAGCGACTCGCCCCCGTGGGTCTCTCACACCGTCGCCACGCTCATCCTTGTGCTGAGCGTCGTGCTCGGCAGGGGCATGCTCTCTCGGTGGGTGCGGCGCTCGACCAAGGCGAGCCCCGACATGCAGCGCCGGTGGCTCGTGCAGATCCGGAACGCGCTGCTGATCGCGCTGCTGATCGGGCTCATCATCATCTGGGGGGCGCAGCTCCGCGCGGTCGCGCTGTCGGCGGTCGCCATCGCGGCGGCGCTGGTCATCGCGACGAAGGAGCTCATCATGTGCGTGAGCGGCACGATCCTCGAGGGCTCGGGCCGCGGCTTCAGCATCGGTGACCGCGTCGAGGTCTCCGGCATCCGCGGCGACGTCTTCGACCAGACGCTGCTCACCACCACGATCCTCGAAGTCGGGCCTGGGCACCAGACCCACCAGTACACCGGCCGCACCGTCACGCTCCCCAACAGCCTGTTTCTGACCAACGCGATCATCAACGAGACCGCGACCGATGAGTACGTGCTGCACCTGATCGTCGTGCCCGTCAAGGCGGACGAAGATCTGCCTCGGCTCGAGCGGGCGTTGCTCAACGCCGCGGTGAACGAGTCGTCGTCGTATCTCGACGACGCCAAGCGGAACATGGAACGAATCGGCTCGTCGCGCGGGCTCAAGAGCCTGTCGGTCGAGCCGCGCGTGACGGTGCAGCTCGTCGAGCCGGGCCGGGCGAACCTCGTGCTGCGACTCCCGGCCCCCGCGCGCCGCCGCGGGCAGATCGAGCAGGCGATCCTTCGGACGGTCCTGCCCGAGCTCACACGCCCCGTCGTGAGCGAGGGGGCGGACTGAAGCAAGACCGCTCAACAAGCGCCGCGAAAGTTCGAGATGGCTCACGGTTGGCCGTTGGAACCCGCCCAAGATCGAACACTGCCTCACTCGGTAAGTCGGCCGAGTAGACTTCACTCAATGTCACTCTCTCGACAATTTAATGAACTACCCAAATCCATACGGTGGACAGTTGGCGTAGCTGCTGGAGCGATCATTGCCGATGTCGCAGCTGGCGCGTTCCGATCCTCATTGCCGCTCGTTGCTCAAGCAGCCGTGTTCATTTGGGACATAGCATGGACACCTATCAGTTTACCAGTTGTTGCATTGATCGGGTCCATGCTCATCATTCCAGGTGCTACCCGCGTACTTCGTGCTCTTCAGCCCAATGAAAGACCACAAACATCCCCTCGCAATTACACGAGAGACGAGGTTTTTGGAATCAACTGGATGTGGAAGTGGAGTGGCCCAAACAAGACCACGCTCGACGAGCACGACTTACTTGCTCTTTGCCCCCACTGCTCGATGGAGTTTCAACTTGAGAGTGGGCAGCTTGGTGGCAGCCCCCGGGACTTCGCTGACTATCTCGACTGCAAAGGGTGTAACACCCGGCATCAGATACCGTGCTGCCGAATGGAACTGCGAAACCGAGTTTGCAAAGAGCTAATCCGACGAGTACGCACTGGGCTCTACAAGGACCGATTAGACAAACTCCCCAATCTACCTAGCTAGCTGGTGATATGCCTTACCGTGCATCCATGCACTTTTGGACGGCAGCCAGCACCTCCGCGGCGTGCCCCGGCACCTTCACCTTGTCCCACCGCTGCGCGACCTTGCCACTTGCGTCGAGGAGGTACGTCGTCCGCTGGATGCCCATGTAGGTCCTGCCGTACATCGACTTCTCGACCCACACGCCGTACTTGGCGCACACGACCGGGTCGGGCTTGCCCGCGTCGTTCGTCCGGTCGTCGGCCAGCAGCGGGTAGGTCAGGCCCTCCTTGTCCGCAAACTTCCTCTTGGACTTCACATCCAGGATCGAGATCGCGAGCACGGGGCACCCGAGGGTGTCGAACTTGGGGAGCAGGCCTTCGAACTGGCACGCCTCGTCCGTGCACCCGCTGGTCATGTCCTTGGGGTAGAAGAACAGGACGAGGGGCGCGCCGGCGTAGTCCTTGAGGGCGTGCGTGTCGCCGTGCTGGTCCTTGAGGGAAAAGGCGGGCGCCTTCTTGCCGGGCTCGATGAGGGGCATGGTCGTCTCCTGCGCGCGCCGGTGCGCACGCTCAGGGTAGACGCCGACGCTAGCCGAGCTGGTTCACGAACAGCACCACCGCAATCACCAGCACCACGGAGCACAACGCCACCACGACGCCGTCGCCCGTGCGGGGCAGCCGCTCGCGGCGTTCGTCCGGGCGAGGCACCCGGGCCAGTTGGTCCGTCACGCGCCAGTCGTGCAGCGCCGCCATGGGCGGGTAGCCCGACGACGCCGCGTCGAGCACGATCACCCCGATCGCGTCCGCTTCGTGCGGGGCGAACCCGAGATGTTCGGCGAACCGACGCGCCCGCGGACGGTCCGAGAACTCCGACCACACCCGCGGCGGCTCACCGGCGGTCTCGAGCATGCCCGCGATCCGCACCGCGAGCACCCACCTCGGGTCGCCAGCGGGCAGCCCGGCGTTGCGTTGACGCACCACGTGGGCGCGCGGCATCGCGTCCGTGCCGGTCAGACGCAGCGCGGGGGGCTCGGTGGGCATACGGAAGCGGTACTGGTCCATCGGCAGACCTCGCGGCACGACGCGTGCCAGACCCCGGGCGCCTCTACACTGCCAACCCCCATGAGCGACAACGCGCCCGCACAGACCGATCAGCTCCCCGCGATTGACACCGCGCTCGACGCCGGCGCCGTGCTCGAACGACTCGAGAAGCTCGCGAAGCGCGGCAAGCTCGCGGGGTTCCGCCGCCTCTCGGACCGCTCGTTCGGCGTCAGCGCGTTCGGCTCCCCCTTCGACCGCGAGATGGTCGGGACCGTCGAGAGCGGGCGCGTCTCGTTCGAGCTCGTCTGGAAGCGCGCGATGCCCGCGGCGTTCCTCGTCACGCTCATCGTCTCCGTCTGGCCCGGCGTGCACCTGATGGACTCGCTCATGAACACGTGGTTCGGGTGGTACCCCAACGCGTTCTGGGTCACGTGCGCGTGGTACATCCCGCTCACCGCGCTCCCCGCGCCGTGGGCATGGAAGGTCGCGATGAACCGCTCCCGCGCTGGCAGCGACGAGCACGCCCGCGAAACAATCGACAAAATCCGCGACGCGCTCGGCGCCTGACGACCGGCGCATGAAAAAGCCCGCGGGCGCGAACCCGCGGGCTTGGTGTGTTCACAGGGTCAACGCCTTACTCGACGTCCTTGCCCTCGACGACGTCCCCGATGGGCGGCGCGGCGTGCGGCGGGTCGCCGCCCTCATTCATCTTCCTGAAGTATCCGTGGTACGCCTTCATCGCTTGAGCGCCGAAGATGAGCATGATCGGGATGTTGGCGACGAGCATGACGCCCAGCCCGAGCGTGGTCCACATGTCGAGCTCGGCGTCGGTGCCAAGCAACGCCCGCTTCGAGCCGTCCGCCTGCGTCATGATCGGCATCATCGCGACCGTTGTCAGCAGGATCAGGGCGCAGTAGATGACCTTGTAGATCATCACCGCCGGCTTGGCGGCCTGCTCGCCCTTCGTCCCGAAGAAGTAGTAGATCCCCTGCTCTCCGTAGTAGCTCCACGAGATCATCGTCGAGATCGCGAACAGCCACGCAGCGATCGTGACGATCCACTTGCCCATGCCCGGCACGGTGCGGTCGAACGCGTAGGCCGTCATCGACGCCGCTGCGTAGTCGCCGTAGATCCCCCGGTCCACGACCTCGGCGCCGTCCTCGTTGGTCACGCGGCGCAGCGTCGGGCGGGTGACTGACTCGAGGTTCTGCCACGACACCTCCCAGATGTCCGCGTCGTTGCGCGACACCGTCCCCATGATCCGGCGGAGATCACGCCCGGTGTTCGGGTCTTCGTCCGCCGCGACCACCATGAAGACCGTCTCGCCCTCGCGCCAGCCCGCCGCCCCTTCGCCCGACTTGCGGATGTCTCGAGCCTCACGCGTCAGGCTGGGCAGGTCGCCCGATTCGAGCGTCCACGTGTCGGCGATCGGCTGCCCGTCGGCGTCCATCGCCTGCACCACGCGGACATCGTCTTCGAGCATGAACGACGACTCCGCCTCCCGGTTGTACGCCCCGGACGACAAAATCACGAGGGCCGTCAACGTGCAGACGACGATGGTGTCGATGAACGGCTCGAGCCCGGCGACCACGCCCTCGCGGACCGGCTCGTCGGTCTTCGCCGCCGAGTGCGCGATCGGCGACGACCCCTGCCCGGCTTCCGAGCTGAACAGGGCCCGCTTGACGCCCCACATCGCGGCGTACCCGAAGGTGCCGCCCAGGAACGCGCCCGTGGCATCGGGCGCCTCGCCGCCGAGGAAGTCGGGCAGGCCGCTCTTGACGATCAGCCCGAGCATCGCGGGGACCTCGGAGAAGTTGAGCCCGAGCACGACCAACGCCGCGATGACGTACACCGCGCACATGAGCGGCACAATTTTGCCGGCGACCGATCCGATCCGCTTGATGCCCCCGATGATGACGAGCCCCACGATGATCGCCAGGATCAACCCCGTCGCGACCTGCGGCACCTGGTGGTAGGTGTGGGTGATGTCCGCGACGTTCCATGCCTGGAACATGTTGCCGCCGGTGATCGCGGAAATCAGCAGCGTGACGACGAAGATGCCGCCGATGATCGTGCCGATCGGCGCGAGCCCCCACTTGGCGAACCCCTTCTTCACGACGAACATTGGCCCGCCGTGCGGGTTCTCCGGGTCGTCCGTGTTGCGGTAGAGCATGGACTGCGTGACCTCGGTCATCTTGAGGGCCATGCCCAGCAGCCCGATGACCCACATCCAGAGCACCGCCCCCGGCCCGCCCAGCGCCACGGCGACCGCGACGCCGCCGATGTTTCCCAGACCAACCGTCGCCGAGAGCGCCGCCGAGAGCGCCTGGAAGTGGTTGATCGCGCCCGGGTCGTCCTTGTCGTCGTACTTGCCGCGGACGACCGCGAGGCCGTGCGTCAGCGCCCGGAATTGCCCGAACCCGGACCAGATCGTGAAGAGCAGCCCGGTGAAGAGCAGCGCATACACCGTGTAGTTGGAGAAGAGAATGCCGTTGGCGGCATTGATCGCGTCGTTGAGTCCCTGCATGGGTTGGGGTCTCCGCGGGGAGGTCGGAAGAGACGCCTGATCCGGTGAGTCCCGGCCGGGCCGACCCGTATCTTGATGCCTCCGGCCCGTTTGTGCAACCCACGGGGTACATTGGAGGCCGTGTGGAGCCCCGACGACATCGTGTCCGCCGCCGCCCAGGCACTCCGGGAGGCCGAGCGTGAGTTCGCCGACGAGCACGCGGTGTACGGCTTGGACGCCCTGGACGAGGTCCGTCTCCACCCGATTCTGGAGCGCGGATTCCGCGCCATCGGGCTCGGCGTCTGGCGCGAGCACCCATACCCCGGCGACATCGCCGCCCGCCACACCCGCAACGCCCGAGAGCGGTGCGACCTCGTGCTGACGGTCGATCCCGCCGCCCCGCCGCTGGACCCGGTCGCCGAGCTCAAGCACATGGACGCGGCGACGGGCACCCTCTTTGAGCCCGTCGCCGACACCCTGGCCCCCCCGGGCCCGACGACCGAGCCGGGCGATTGCTGCTGGATCGAGGTGAAGGCGGTTGCGCAGTTCGCCTACCACGCGGGCGTGCCCGGGCCCAACGCGGGGTACGCCACCGCGCTGGTGACGGGCCCGGCATGCGACGCCGTCAAGATCGCCGCCGAGCCCATGATCAACCACGGCGTGGCGCTCGTCGTCCTCTTCACCGCCGACGAGCCGACGGCCCACCACGACCTCACGCAGATGTCGCACGGGTGCCTGGACCGCGGCGCGCCCGTGGGCGTGCCCGTCACCGAATCGTTCCGCATCGTCGAGCGCGCCGGCAACGAGGTCTGCACCGTGGCGGCGTTGCCCGTCAGGCTGTAGTGCGTCCGAGCTGCGAGCGCAAGCTCGCGGACCTCCGAACGGCGCGCGGGTCCGATGTCATCTCGGGGATCTGGTTTCCGCGAGCGAGCGCTCGCGGCTCGGTTCAGACGTGCGCCGGCTCGGCTTCGCTCGTCGTAGGCGACGCAAGCCCGAGCACGCGCTCGATGACGTCCACCGACGCCTTCGCCGCGTTCGTCCCGGCGTACTGCGCGCACACCTCGGCGAGGTCGCGCCGCTGCTCGCTCAGCTTCGCGCTGGACTCAAGCAACTCGATCGCTTCGGCCGCGATCGGCTCGGGGCCCGCGAAGTGCGGGATGAACTCGCGCACGATCTTCCGCCCCGCGATCAGGTTGGGCAGGCTGAAGCTCGACGTCGAGATCAGCCACCGCGCGATCAGCGACCACACCACCCGGCTCGGGCGGTACATGATCACCATGGGCTTCGTCTGCCGCGCGATCTGCAGCGTCACCGTGCCGCTCACAACCAACGCCAGATCGCTCCATCGCACCACCGCATCGGTCTTCGCCGTTGCGACGGTCAGCGAGTCCGGCCAACCACCCCCCGCCGCCGCGGTGCTGCGGAGCCGCTCGGCGACCGTGTCGGTCGTCGCCGCGACTACTCCCGTCGTGCCCGGACACCGACGCTCGATCGCCCTGTACGCATCCAGCAGCAGCGGCCAGTTCTTCGCGATCTCGCCGGGCCTCGAGCCCGGCAG
>JAUHXM010000131.1 GCA_030426605.1 Phycisphaerae bacterium
TGCTGATCGGCGCTCGCGGCCTGCGGATCGTCGTTGCTGAGGTCCTCCTCCGCCTGTTGCTGCGCTTGCTGGGCCTGCCTGACCTGCTCGAGCGCTTCTTCGAGTTGTTCGGCGAGTTCAGTCTGCCCCTGCTCGCGGGCCTGCTGGGCCTGCTGGGCGAGTTGCTCGGCGGCCTGCTGGGTGCGTTCGGACAAGCCAGACTGGGCTTCGGACGCGTCTTCCCTCTGATCGGGCTGATCGTTCTGCTCGGACTGTTGCTGTTGTTCGTCGGCGAGCTGGGAGAGCGAGTCCGCGGACTCGGCGGTCTGCTGCTGCTGTTGCTCGATCATGTCCTGCAGGTCGCGGAGTTCCTTGATCTCGCGGCGGAGGCGCTCGGTGTTCTGCGCAGCTTCCGTGTCATCAGGCACGACGTCCAGGCAGGAGCGGAACGCGCGTTCGGCGTGGGCGAGCGCTTCGATCCGACGTTCGATCGTGCTGGCATCCTGCCCGGGCATGCCGGGCAGGATCGGGGGTGGGGCTTGCTCGAGCAGGCTGTGGGCGAGGAGGAACCGGGCGTCCCGGCGAGTGTGCGGGTCGGACGATCGACGGTCGGCGCGGCGGAGGCGCTCGGCGGCCTGCTCGTAGAGGTCCTGTTCCAGGTACGCGCGCCCGGCGTTGAGGTCCGCGAGGGCGCCGAGTGTGTCGTCGCTTGCACGGTCGGCGGCGTCTTGCAGGATCTCGGCGGCGCCCGGAGCGTCGCCCGCGGCGAAGACGTCCACGCCGCGCGTGATCGCGGCGCGGAGCATGTCCGGCGGGAGCAATTCGGGCGTGTCCGACGCGAGCGCGACGGCCGGCATGCCGGCGACGAGCAGGGCTGGGAGCCATCGGTTCATGCGCGGCGTCTCCTGTCTGACATGAGCGATTCGAGCACGAGCAGCACCGCCGACGCGAGGAGGGGGATCCAGTAGCGTTCGCTGTATCGCACCCGTTCGACAGAACCGAAGTTGCGTGTCTGATCGTCCGCGGTGAGGTCGCGGTAGACCTCGTCGAGGCGGATGGTGCCGGTGCCCACGTTCAGCATGACGCCGCCGGCGGACGCGCCCGCGATCTCAGCGAGGGCCGCGGCATCGAGCGAGGACCGCACCTGCGTGCCCGCGTGGACGATGGGTTCGCCGGTGGTCGGATCCGGGATCAGTGCTCCGGCACCCTCGCCCCCGACGCCCAGCGCGATGATTCGGACGCCCGCACGCCCCGCGGCGGCGGCGGCTTCGATCGGGAAACTTTCCTGGTCGCCACCGTCGGTGATCAGGATGATGTCACGCGTGACAGGCTCGGCCGCGGTGGTCTCGTCGATCTCGAAGACGTCGGTCATGGTCTTGCGGATCGCGTCGCCGATGTAGGTGCCGCCAAGGGGCGCGCTGGCGGGTGAGACCTCGTCGAGTGCGAGTTGAAAGAACGTGCGGTCGTGCGTCAGCGGGCAGCTGACGACGGCCGCCCCCGCGAAGGCGACGAGCCCGACGCGGTCGCCCGGCTGGGCGGCGGCGAGGTCGGCGATCCAGAGCTTGGATCGCTCGAGCCGGTTGGGCACGAGGTCGCGTGCGAGCATGCTGCGTGAGACGTCCACGACGAAGACGATGTCACGTCCCCGGCGTTCGATCTCGACAGGGACGGGGTCGGACTGCGGGCGGGCGAGCGCGACGGCAAGCAGGCCGAACGACGCGGCGCACAGGATGACCCGGATCCAGCGCCGGCGGACACCCACGGAGCGTGCGATCACGTCGAGCATCGCGTGGTCGGCGAACCGGCGCATCGCCCGGCGTGCCGAGCGGATCGACCAGGCCCCGAGCGCGAGCGCGACCGGTGCCGCCCAAACGGCGTGCGCCCACGCGGGGTCGCCCAGCACGATCGGGAGGGCGGCGCTCATGGCACCCTCCTGAGCAGCGTCCACCCGAGCAGCGCCTCGAGCCCGAGCAGCGCGAACGCGCCCGCCGCAAAGGGCGTGAAGCGTTCCTCGAACTCGGTCTGCTCGTCCACGATGATCTCGGTGGTCTCGAGCTCGTTGATGGCGTCGTAGACGGGGCGGAGTTGGTCGAGATCGTCCACGGGGAAGAAGCGGCCGCCGGTCATCTCGGCGACGGCGGTGAGCTCACGCTCGTTGGCCTCTTGCCCGAGGTTGATGGTGCGCCCGAACACGCGGCCCGTTGCGCCGCCTCGGATGCCGATGATATAGACGCGGACGCCCCACTCGCGCGCGAGCTGCCCGCCCTCGCGGGTGGTGAACTGGCCCTTGGTGTTCTCGCCGTCGGTGAGGAGGACGATGACCTTGCTCGCGAACTCGGCGTCGGGGTCGCCCGCTTGTTCGCGCGACTCGGCGAATGCGGACTCGGCGTCTCGCAGGCGGGCGCAGGCGAGGGTGAGCGCGTCGCCGATGGCGGTCCCGCCCTCGTCCTGGAAGACAGGGATCTGGACGCGTGCGAGGATGTCGAGCAGCGCGCTGTGCTCGCTGACGAGGGGGCAGAGCGTGTCGGCGTAGGTGCCGAACGCGATGAGACCGATGAGGTCATTGGGCCGCCCCTCGAGCCCGGCATCGTTACCCGCGACGAACTCGGCGAGGACACGCTTGGACGCTTCGAGCCGGGAGATCTCCTGCCCGTCGAACGTGCCGGCGTTGTCCATCGAGATCGAGCGGTCCAGCACGAGCTGGATCGCGATGCCTTCTGATGAGCTCTCGGTGTGCGACAGGACCGACTGCGGGCGCGCGAGAGCGACGATCAGGAGCGCGAGCGCGGCGAGCCGGAGCAGCAGCGGCAGCCCGCGCAGGCGGGCACGCCAGGTCACGCCCGCGGCGTCCGCCCGGTCAACGGCCGAGAAGAGGACCGCGGGTGACCGCCGACGGGCGCGCCAGAGCACGATCAGCGGCAGCACGGCAAGCCCGACGAACGCCCAAGGCCATGCGAATTGGTCGAACTCGAGCGTCACGCCGGGCTTCCCTCCAACGCACGGATCGCGTCGCGGAGCAGGGCACGCGAGCGTTCGGGGGTGATCGGGGCGCGGCCGAAGCGGACGCGGTCGGTCTCGGCGAGCAGGTCGCTCGCGGTCTGCGTGCGCACGGGTTCACGGCGGAGCGCGTCGCTCACCGCGGCGCAGATCGACTCGGGGTCAGCATCCCCCGCGCGATCGAGCACACGCAGGCGCTCGACGCTGGGCGCGCCGGTGGCTGTCGGGCGGTGTGTGATGAGGTACCACGCAAGCCCGCCCGCGATCGCGAAACACACGCATGCTGCGGCGGCGATCGCGAGCACCGGGACGCCGGCAGGCTCGGGTTCGCTCGGGAGCGCCATGCCGACGGGGCCGGCGAGGTCGCCCGGGTCGTCCGGCGGGAGCACCGACACGACCGACACGGGCAGCGGCTCGGTGCGGACGCTCCCGGGTTCGCTGTGATCGAGCGTCCACGAGACGGTGACCGGCGGGACCTCGTACGCGCCATCGAGGAATGGTTCGAGGATGATCTGCGCGCGCCGTTCGAGCCCGGCATCGGTGGCGCGGAGCGGCTCGTCGGTGCGTGCGATCACGGTCCACCCGGCGCTCTCGGGGTCGAACTCGGGGATGTTCGGCGCGGCGCCATCGCTCGCGACTGCCGTGATCGTGACGCGCAGCCGGTCCACGGTCCGCATCGTCTCGCGGTCGAGCGCGACCTCGACGGCGACGGGTCCCGAGCGGGCGCTGGTTGTGACCGCTGGCTCGTCGGTCGGCGGCGGCGCTTCGCCGCCGCAGCCCGCGAGCGAGACGAGCATCAGGATGGCCACCCAACACGCCCTCACCGCCGGTGCTCCCTCACTCGGAAGTACCCGAGCAGATCGTCGATGAACGGGCGGTCGGTGCTGAGCGGCACGCGGTCCACGCGGGCGCGCCGGAGGATGGTCTCGAGGGCCTTGGCGTGGCGGTCGGCGTCCGCCTCGAACCGGCGGCGCAGGCGGCGCGACGAGGTGTCGATCACGCGGCGTCGCCCGGTCTCGGGGTCCTCGAATTCGATGATGCCGACGCTCGGGAGTGAACGCTCGCGTGGGTCCTCGATGGTGAGGGCGCTGACCTCGTGCCGGCGGGTCAGCCGACGGATCGAGGAGGCCCACTCGGGCTCGTTATCGGCGTCGAGTCCGCCCGCGAAGTCGGACAGCACGAAGACGATCGATCGGCGGTTGAGCACGCGGTCGAGCATTAGCAGCGATGCGTTCAGCCCGGCCGACCCGCCCGCGGGCTCCGCGTCGAGCAGCTCGCGCAGCACGCGGAGCACGTGCCCGCGGCTCTTGGACGGGGGCAGGTACATCCGCACATCGTCGTCGAACATGATGAGCCCGACGCGGTCGTTGTTGCGCGCGGCGGCGGCGGCAAGGACGGCGGCGGTCTCGACGCTCAGGCGCGCTTTGGACTTCGCGCCCGAGCCGAACACGCCCGAGGCGGACAGGTCCACCGCGAGGATCACTGTCAGCTGGCGCTCCTCCGTGAACCGCTTGACGAAGGGCTTGCCCGCGCGGGCGGTCACGTTCCAATCGATGGTTCGGACGTCGTCGCCCGGCTCATACTCGCGGACCTCGGCGAACTCGATGCCCTCGCCCTTGAAGGCGGAGTGGTACTCACCGCCGAAGACGTCATCGACGCGCCTCTTCGAGCGGATCTCCAGCCGCCGGACCTCTTTCATGAGCTCTTCGGTCAGCATCCGGGCACGCTCCTCAGGGCACGGGGATGTGGTCGAAGATCTCCCGGACGATGTCGTCGGCGCTCACACCCTCGGCCTCGGCCTCGTAGCTGGGCACAACGCGGTGGCGGAGCACGAGCGTGCCGACCGACTTGATGTCGGACGGCGAGACGAACCCGCGACCGCGCAAGAGCGCGTGCGCGCGGGCGGCGAGGATCAGCGAGATCGTGCCGCGCGGCGACGCGCCGAACTCGATCAGACGCGGTAGGTCGAGGCGGCGGTCGAGTCGGTACTCCGCCGGGCGTCGAGTCGCGTGGATGATGTCCACGGCGTACTGCTTGATTTTGTCATCGACGTACACCGCGTCCGCCACATCGCGCGCGGCGAGCAGGTCCTCGGTCGTCAGCACGCGTTCGACGGACAGGTCGGGCGAGGACGTGCCAACGCGTTCGAGGATGCCGAGCTCCTCGTCGCGCGTCGGGTAGTCGATGCGGACCTTGAGCATGAATCGGTCCACCTGAGCCTCGGGCAGGCGGTAGGTGCCCTCTTGCTCGATCGGGTTCTGGGTCGCGAGGACGAGGAACGGGTGCGGGAGCTTGTGGCGTTCGTCACCGATGGTGACCTGGCGTTCCGCCATCGCTTCGAGCAGGGCGGACTGGACCTTGGCGGGCGCGCGGTTGATCTCGTCGGCGAGGACGATGTTCGCGAAGATCGGGCCCTTGCGGGCGCTGAACGTCGCGTCCGCCGGCGAGTAGATCATCGTGCCGATCAGGTCCGCCGGCAGGAGATCGGGCGTGAACTGCACGCGGGCGAACCCGGCGTCGAGGGCTTGCGCAAGGGTGTTGACGGCGAGCGTCTTGGCGAGCCCGGGCACGCCCTCGAGCAGGACGTGCCCGCCCGTGAGGAGCCCGATGAGCAGGCCCTCGACCATGCCGCGCTGCCCGACGACCACGGTCTCGACGGCCTCGACGAGCCGGTTGAGGTCGGGGCTGATCGCCTCGATGCGTGCGTCGATCTCGGTTGCGGTGGCGCCCAAGGGCGGGTCCTCCATGATCCGGCGTGGGGGTTCACGCGGTGTCACCGGGTTGCTCTATGGATACGACGCCCGGCCGGTTGCCGATCGAGCCGGACGAGCGTCCACCTTACGTGGGATGCGCGGTGCGGGCCGGCCCGTCACCCGCCCGGCGGGGGCGGGGGCGGCGGCGGGGCCTGCCCGGCGGGCTGGGCGGCGCCACCCTGGGTCTGGATCTCGCCGTAGCGCTCCTCGTAGTTCCGGACGAGTTGCCCGAGCTGCATCACCAGGCGCTTGGCGCCCGCCCAGCTCATCACGGTCCGGTGCCCGATCGAAAAGACGATCGCGGGCGAGCCGTCCTGGCTCTGGGCGGGCACGTGCAGCCCGGCGTCGAGGAGGA
>JAUHXM010000132.1 GCA_030426605.1 Phycisphaerae bacterium
CCCCTCCGGCGCGATAAGCAGCAGCTCGTCGACCACCGTCCGCACCGTCATCAACTCGCCCGAACCCACGTGCCGCACGGGCAGCGTCACGATCCCGAGGTCCAACTCGCCCGTCAGGATCGAGCCCGCGATCGCTTCGGACCCCGCCTCGCGAACATAAAACCGCAGCCCCGGGTGCTCGCGCCGCACCGCCCGCACCGCCGGCGGCAGCAGATACCCCATCGCCGTCGCCCCGCCGCCCACGCGGATCGTCCCCGTCTCGAGCCCCGCCAGCGCCCGCACCGCCCGGCGCCCGGCCTCGACGTCCCGCAGCGCGCCCCGCGCGTGCTCGACGAACACACGACCCGCCTCGGTCAGCTCGACCCCGCGCCCCGTCCGGTCAAAGACCGGCACGCCCAGCTCATCCTCGATCTTGCGAACCGCCGCCGACAACGCCGGCTGCGACACACCCAGCGCCTCCGCCGCACGCGTCATGTGCCCCGCCTCGGCGATCGCGACCAGATACCGCAGCGGCGTCAACTCCATGCCCCGATGGTACTTCCTCCGCAACACGAGCCGCGAGCGGAAGCGAGCGGGCAGATTCAAGCGCAAAAAGCCCCGAGCGTCAGCGACGGGCAGGTTCAAGCAACCCGCAGGGCAATGAAGAACCCGTCGCTTACGCTCGGGGCTCTCTCCCACGCGCGAGCCCGCGCGCCCAGCCTTCGCATTCCGCCGTGGCGTCGCGCAATCCCTCCACGCCCACGGGCAGCGCCAACCGCTCCAACCGCTCGCGCACACCCCCCGGCACATCCCGGTCCAGATACCGCAACCCGAAGTCATACCGCTCAGGGCAGTGCTCCGCGCGCACCATCGCGACCAGCGACGCCAGCACCATCCTCTGGTACACGCTCACCGCCTCGCCCACGTGCCCGCGAGCCAGCGTCTTGCGGACCAACGGCCCCGCCAGACCGATCATGTGCCGCGCCTTCTCCACCTCCGCACGCACCTTCTCAGCGTGCTCGTCCCCGTCCAGCTCGGTCACACGGATCAACCCCTCGGGATCGAACCACACCACCGGCTCGCCGTGCCGCTCGCGCTCCGTGAGCCTCGGCGGGCTCGACCGCTCGGCGACGCACACGTCCACCATCAACCACTCCGGCGCGCCCGCCGGCCGCAGAAAGGCCTGCCGCATCCCGTGCCACGTCGGCTCGGGCAGCCGAAAGTCGAGCACCAACGCGCCCATCGCCGCCACCCCGGCGCGGATCATCCCCAGCGTCGCCTCCCCGCGCCCCTCCTCGGCGATCACCACCAGATCAACGTCCGACCATCCGTCCACCCGCCCGCTCGCGTCGGCCCCCCCGAGGAACGCCGCCAGCACGTGCCCGTCTCCCTCGCACACGCCCCGCAGGGCCCCGATCATGCGATCGCGCGTCACCATGCCGGGTTCTAGCCGCCCGCCCGCGTCGGCGTTGCATGCAGCGCCCCAGCGCCCCGCCGGGTATATATGAACCCCAGAACGACCCAGCACAGGAGCGATCCCATGCGCACGCACGCCGCCCTCACGCTCGCCCTCGCACTCACGCCCGCGCTCGCCGCGGACCCCGAGATCGCGACCTACCTCAAGGTCCGCACGCCCGGCACCCCGGACGTCGCGCCCGACGGCTCGCTCTACATGCGCGACTGGCCCGACGGCGTCTACCAGCTCTACCAACGCGACGCCGGCGAATCGCCCACCTCCCAGGGCACCCAACTCACAAGCTTCGACGACGGCATCTCCGGCTTCACCGTCTCCCCCGACGGCTCGCGCATCGTCATCGACGCCTCCATCGGAGGCTCCGAGCAGGACGACCTCTTCCTCCTCGACCCACGCACCCGCGAGATCACCACGCTCCACTCCAACCCCGACGTCGTCTTCGACCACGACGCCTGGCTCCGCGACGGCTCAGGCTTCATCTACCACGCCAACGACGACGTCTCCACCGACTTCCACCTCTACCTGCACGACCTCACCACCAACGAGTCACGCAAGATCCTCGCCCAGCCCGGCTACTGGTACGCCGTGGACGTCACCGACGACGCCACCCGCGCCATCGTCGGCAGGTACGTCAGCGCCTCGCAGGCAGAGGTCTACGAGCTCAACCTCGAGACTGGCAACCTGCTCGACCTCTCCTTCCGCGACGAGAACGGCGACGCCGTCTACAACTCCGCCGTCGGCTACCTCCCGGGCGAACAGGACGTCGTCATGGTCTCCGACTTCGACGACGGCGTCCGCCAGGCGATCATCCGAGGCGTCCGCAACCGCCGCGCCCCCATGCCCGTGCCGGGTCTCGGCAAGTGGGACGTCTCCGGCGCCTCCATGAACCACGATCGCACCCTCATGGCCCTGGGCACCAACGAGGACGGCTACGGCCGCGTCCACGTCTACCGCCTGCCCTCCATGACCAAACTCGACCTCGACAACATCCCCGAGGGCGTCGTCTCAGTCGGCGAACTCGAGGGCGACACCCTCGTCTACCGCGTCTCCTCGGCGCGCCAACCGAACATCTCCTACTCACTCGAGCTCGCCGACCGCGACGCCGAGCCCGTCGCCCTCACCGCCGTCGATGATCAGGGGCTCGACCTCACCAACTTCGTCGAGCCCCAGCTCATCAAATACACCAGCTTCGACGGCCTCGAGATCCCCGCCTTCCTCTACCTCCCCGACGATCACACCCCCGGCACCCCCGTCCCCTTCATCGTCTGGTACCACGGCGGGCCCGAGGGCCAGCACCGACCCGACTTCAGCGCCACACGCCAGTACTTCCTCGACGCCGGCTTCGGCCTCCTCCGCCCCAACGTCCGCGGCTCCACCGGCTACGGCCGCGCCTTCCACCGCATGGACAACTACAAAAACCGCTGGGACTCCGTCAAAGACGGCGTCGCCGCCGCTCGCTGGCTCGTCGAACAGGGCTACTCCGAGCACGGCAAGATGGCAGCAATGGGGGGGTCCTACGGCGGGTTCATGGCCGCCGCCGTCCCCATCGAAGACACACGCCAGGCCGACGCCCGCGGCGAGCCCAACCTCTTCGGCGCCTCCGTCAACGTCGTCGGCATCGTCAACTTCCAGACCTTCCTCGAGCGCACCGGCGACTACCGACGCGCCCTCCGCGAAGAGGAATACGGCCCACTCTCCGACCCCGAGTTCCTCCAGTCCGTCTCGCCCCTGAGCTATCTGGACGAGTACCGCGTCCCGTTCCTCCTCGCCCACGGGCTCAACGACCCCCGCGTCCCCATCGACGAAGCCATCCAGCTCGCCGAAGGGCTCCAGCGCGCCGGCGTCCAGCCCCGCCAGGTCTACTTCCACGACGAGGGCCACGGCTTCGCCAAGCTCGAGAACCGCCTGCACTACTACGGGCAGGTTGTCGATTTCCTGAATGAGACGCTCACCGAATAGAACAATCGGGTGCCACGGGTTGACCCGAAGGGCAACCCGTGCCTCACGTGAACGCGCACGGCACGCAGGTCACGCCGTGGCACCCGAACGCCATCACCCCGTCACCAAACGCGCCGCCTCGTCGATCGCCGCCTCGAGCTGCGGGTCCGCGCCCGCCGAATAAGGCAGCTCGAACGGCACCTCGATGTCGGGCGCGACGCCCACCCCCTCCAGTCGCTGCCCGTCCACCAGCACGTCCATGACCGCCAAATACAGGATGCTCCCGTCGGGCAGCGGGAACGGCGACCCGCCGACCACCGCGCCGAGCGTCCGCTCGCCAACCAGCCGCGCCCGACCGGCCGCCCGCGCGTTGTGCGCCAGGATCTCCTTGCCCGAACGCGACCCGCCGTCGATCACAAGCACCAGGGGCTTGCGCCAGACGGTGGGGGACTCCCGCCACTCGCCGCCGCGCATCCTCGCGTGGAAGGTCGAGAGATCCAGGTCGAACCGCGTCAGGAAGTCCAGCGGCACGCCGCCCCACCCGCCCCGGATATCGACCACGAGCGCATCGGCATCCTGCACTTCGTCCGAGCGCAGCTGCTCCTCGAACTGCTCCGTGTAGGGCCCGCCCCCGTGGCGCAGGCGCACCGTCGCGACCTTCACCCCGTCGCGCTCGACCACCCGCAGGCTCCGCCGCTGCGCCTCGGCGAACACCTCGTCGGGGCGCAGCGACTCGCCCACCACGTCGATCTCGATGGGCTCGCCCCCCGCGTTCCGACGCACCCGCACGCGGGCCGCCTCGCCCTCGCGCGTGGGCCACGCGGCGCGGTCCGTCCAGCGTTGCCCGTTGACGTCCAGCAGCTCGTCGCCCATCACCATCCCCGCGGCGTGCGCCGGCGCGCCCGGGTAGACATCCTCGATGAACACCCGCCCATCGATCTCCCGCGTCACGATCCCGATCCCCACCCGCCGCACGGGCAACGCGACGAACCCCTCGGGCCACGCCTCCCACAGCGCGTCGTCGAAGAAGATGTCGATCAGCTCCGCCCATTGGCGCGAGCCCTTGGGGTAGAACGCCGTGTGCGACGTCTCGAGCTGCGCGAGCAGGTCGTCCATAATCGGCGCCAGCTCGACCGCGGACGCACACCGCACCGCGCGCTCGCGCCGGTCGATGCACGCCGCCTCCCAGTCCAGCCCGTTCATCCCCGGGTCCATGAACCGCTCGCTCGCGAGCCGGCACGCCTCGTCGTACACCGCCGCCGCGTTATAGGGCTCCCACAGATCGATCGCCTCGTCCGCGCGCGCCAACCCCGCGATCGCCGCCCCGATCATCGCCCCGCCCAACAGCGCCGCCCGTCGTGCCTTCGTCATCACGAACCCTCCCGCGGCCCCCGCGCCCGGGCGCCCGAAGCTGCTACCTTCGGGCCGTGCCCGAGGATGCCCCCAACCCCGATCGGCCCCCGCGCCCCTGGCGTCTGACCGCCGCGCTCGCCCTCGCCGCCCTCGCCGCCGCCCTCTGCTTCCGCGTCCTCGGCCCCTCGGACCTCAACGCGAACCAGGACCAGTCCAAGACCATCGCCTTCACACTCGACATCGTCCTCAACGGCAACTGGGCCCTGCCCAGCGACGGCATGGGCCACCTCTCCCGCAAACCACCCTTCGTCAACTGGCTCGCCGTCCCGCCCGTCGCCGCGGGCTGGACCTCCGAGCTCGCGCTCAAGTCGCCCGCCATCCTCTCGGGCGTCGTCACGATGGGCGCGACCATCGCGGGCGCGGGCCTCCTCTTCCGCCGCCTCGACCGCCCCGGCGCAGACCCCGGCGACGTCGCGCTCGCGCACCACGCGCCCGCCGCCGCGGTCGCCGCGGGCGCCGTCTGGCTCGCATGCCCCTCGTCGGTCAAGCACATCTACTTCATGCGCCCGGACATCCTCCTCGCCGCGTGCATGACGATCGGCTGGATCGCCGCCACGGCCCTCGTCACGGGCCCCACCCCGCGCCGCCCACGCCTCCTCGCCGCGGTCTTCTGGACGAGCACCGGGCTCGCCGCGCTCGCCAAAGGACCGATGGCGCTCATCCTCCCGGCATACCTCCTGCTCGCGGGCACGCTCATCACGGACCACCCGAGCAAAGTCACCTGGAGCGCACGCCTCAAGCGCACGGCGCGCGCCGGGTGGTGGTGGGGGATCCCCCTCATGCTCGCGATCCCCGGCGCCTGGCTCTACGGCGCCTGGGTCCGCCATCCGATGCACGTCGAAGACGTCCTCCTCGGCTCGGCCGTCAAGGGACGCATCGCGGATGACGGATTCGCCGCCGGGTGGTCCAAAAAGCTCTACGCCCTCACCCGCGGCGTGCCCGGCCTCCTCTTTGAACGCTACATGGTCTGGACCGTCCCCGCCCTCATCGCCCTGCTCACACGACCCTCGCGCGCCATCCGCTCGCACCCGACCGCCCCCGCATCCGTCTGGCTGCTCATCGTCCTGCTCGTGAACGTCCTCACCGCCGGACGCGCCGGCAGCTACCTCATGCCCGCCTACCCCGCCGCGTCGTGCCTCGCCGTGTACGCCCTCGCGCGCATCATCGCCGGCGCCACCGCGACGCGCATGCCCGCAGCCCCCGCCCTCATCACCGCCGCCGCGCTCGCCCTCACCGTC
>JAUHXM010000023.1 GCA_030426605.1 Phycisphaerae bacterium
TTGATGACGCCGTCTACCTCGGATCCACGCTCCTCGCGCAATCGGGCACCACGACCACCACCGGCCAGGAGTATCTCGGGTTCTACAACGCGTTCCCGACCGGCACCAACCTCGCTGCCTCCGCCGACGGTTCCAGCTGGATCGCTGAGGGGTGGCTCGACCTCGGCGCACCCGACAAGACCGAGGGCGTCGTCGTGAATGGCGCGGTGCAGATCAAGGATGGCGACCCTTTGGGTGCGGGCGAAGTCTTGTACATCCAGCACGTCGCAATGTCGGGCAACGGCAGCTGGACCGCCAAGGGGGAATACAGCGATGGTCGCCACTGGATCGCAATCCAGCCCACCGGCGGGGCGCTCACCTTCATCGAGTCGAATGATCCCGTGACGCCCGGTTCCTCGGAGGTCTGGAACGCGCTCTCACCTGCCGTCATCGACTCCGACGGGAACTATGCCCTCGCCGGCTCAACGTTCACGCCAGGGGGTGGCTCATCGTCCAACTATGTCCTGGTCCTCAACGGCAAGACGATCCTGGCACAAGCTGGTGACCCGATCGACCTTGATGGCGACGGGCTCCCCGATGGAAACGCCGTGCTCAGCGGTATCGCGCGCAACACACTCGCGTTCACAAGCGACGGAAACATCATCGGCCTAGCCGCGATCTTCGGCGTAACGCCCGGCCCATTCCCTGTGAATGAGGCGATACTTGTGATCGACATCCACGACGACCCTTGCTTTGCCGACTGCGACGGCAGCGGCAGCTTGAACGTCGATGACATCGACTGCTTCGTCATGGGCTTCCTGAGCGCAGACCTCGGGACAGCCGACTGCGACGCCAACGGCACCCTCAACGTCGACGACATCGATTGCTTCATCGCCGCATTCCTGGGCGGCTGCGGCTGATCGCGGCCGCACCAGCCCCGCTTTGTGTCCCGCCAACGAGCCCAACGTGTGAAAACGCCGCGGTTCTTTGTTGTTGACCCGGGCCCGGTTCGCCGGTTCAATATAAGAACTCGCCCGTGGGGGGCTGGCGCGCGGCTGGTCGCGACGAGTATTTGAGGTCTCACATGACACGCACCGCACCGTGCCGTCTGCTCGCCGGACTCGTCTCGGCGGCTGCTCTGATCGCCCCCGCACTCGCCGACGGGCCCGTCCAGACCGACTACGACGCCCAGTTCTACATGCTCGACAGCAATTCAGGGGAGATCCTCGCCGGGTCGCTCGCGATGGCGACGCCCGACACCGCCTTCGACTCACCCATCGGGAACCTCGCGTCCGGGCTTGATTTCTACCCCGACGGCCGCCTCGTCGCCGCGGGCGACCTCGACGGGCTCGGCATGGTCCTGTTCATCGACCCCGAAACCGCCGACACCATCCCAATCATCTCCACCACCGACGTTGACCCGCTCGCGACCGTCCTCACCTACTTCCGCGGCGTCACCATCGCCCCCGACGGAACCATCTACACATTCATGGCTCAGCTCGGCAGCAACATCACCAAGCTCGTCCACTTCACACAATCCGGTGAGATCCTCAGCGCCAGCATCGTTCAGGATGCCGCCGGCACGCCCATCTACTGGAACTCGCGTGCCTTCACCGTCCGCCCGGACGGCGTGATCGTCACCGTCGAGACGGAACTCCCCTCGCTCGCCCCGAGCATCAAGCGCGTCGGCACCATCGACCCGGACACGGGCGTCCTCGAAGTTCTCAGCGTGTACAGCGAAGAGGGCGCGGTCTGCCGCGGGCTCGCACGCGTCGGTGAGACCGCCTTCGTCAACCTCTCCAAGAGCGGCAATCAGATCTACACCCTCGACCTCTACACCGGGGCGCTCAGCTACGTCGTCACCGTCGAAGGACTCAGCGCCGGGTACGAGGCGTTCGGCTTCGCCATCGCGCCCGACCCATGCGCCGCCGACATGACCTACGACGATGCCCTCAACCTGGGCGACATCGAGACCTTCGTCAACCGCTTCCTCGAGGGTTCCACCGCCGCCGACCTCGACTACTCGCGCACCAACAACTTCGACGACCTCGACCTCTTCGTCGACTCCTACCTCGCCGGCTGCGACGACTGACCAACCACAGCCACAGAAAAGGCCCGGGGTTCGCCCCCGGGCCTCTTTCATGCGCTCATTCTGTCTCGGCCGCTCAGACGACCTCGAGCAGCTTCATCACGTGCGACACGACGCTCTCGGCGTCCAGCCCGCACATCTTCAGCACTTCCTCGGGCGTCCGCGCGCTCTTCGGCACGCGCTTCACGTGCAGCTGCTCAAGCGTGAACCCGTCGCCGGACTCCGCCAACGCGTCCGCGATCGCCGAGCCCAGCCCGCCGCCGTAGTTGTCCTCCATGCTGATCACGTACCCGCCGTTCTGCGCGACGATGTCCATCAGCTTGTCGGTATCAAACGGCAGCGAATACATATCGATCAGCGTCGCCGACACACCCGCCTTATCCAAGAGTTCGACCACCTGGTTGCCCACGTGGACCATGTACCCGCAGGCGCACAACACGATGTCGCGCCCCTCGTTGAGCACCTCGAACCCGCCCAGGTTGAACACCTGGTCCTCCGAGTAGATGAACTCGGTGTCGGCCCGCAGCGTCCGCATGTACACCGCGCCCTCGTAGTCCGCCATCACGCCCGTCAGCGCGTACGCCGCGTACGCATCCGCCGGCTGGAGCACATAGCACCCCGGGTTGCCCCGGTGGTCCTCCATCGTCGTGAACGAGCGGAACCACGACACGTCGGGCAAGCTCATCTGGCTGGGCCCGTCCGCCGCGAGGGTGATGCCCGAGTGCGAACCGACCAGCTTGATGTTCGCCCCCGACACGATCGCCATCTCGATCTGGTCGTACGCCCGGGTGAAGAACTTGCTGAACGTCGAGCAGAACGGAACCATGCCCGCCGCGCTCATCCCCGCGCCGACAGACACCATGTTCTGCTCGGCGATCTTGCACTCCACGAACCGCGGCGTCAGGTCCGCGTCCTTCGCGAACGTCTCGGCAAACGTCGAGTTGCTCACGTCCGCGTCCAGCACCGCCACGTTCGGGTTGATGTGCCCCAACGCCCGCAGCGCAATCCCGTACGCCTTCCGCGTCGCCAGCTTGCCCGTGTGCAGCAGGCTCTCCATGTCCATCGACTTCATCGCCTCGGCCAGGCTCGGCAGGTCGCCGTCCTGCTCGGGACGCGCCGTCGCCTCGCTCGGCGGCTCGATCGTGAACTGGTCCGCCCCGCTCAACGCGCTCGTCAGCTCGATCCGCCGCTGATCCAGCTCGACCAACGCCCGCTCGAGCGCCTCGCCCGTCGGCGGCTTGCCGTGCCAGCCGCCGCCCTGGATGCTCTCCGCTCCCCAGCCCTTGACGGTCTTCGCGACCACCGCCCGCGGCTGCGCCTGGTCGTCCGTGCTGTCCGCCGCGAACGCGTCCAACGCCGCCTTGATCTGGTCCGGCGCGTGCCCGTCGATCTCATCGACCTCGAACCCCGCCGCACGCAGCTTCGCCGCGATCGTCTCGGCGGACTGCATGTCGCTCACGCGTCCCGCCTGCCCGTACTCGTTGCAGTTGAAGATCGGCAGCACGTTCGTCAGCCCGTGGTCGGCGATGAAGTCCACCGCTTCCCAGACCTGCCCCTCGCGCGCCTCCCCGTCGCCGATGATGCAATACACGCGCCGGTCCAGCCCCTCGATCCGCGCCGCCTTGCCCACGCCCGCCGCCACGCTCAGCCCCTGGCCGAGCGAGCCCGTCGCCGCGTCGAAGAAGGGGAAGCCCTCCACCGGGTTCGGGTGCCCGTCGAGCACGCTGTCGGCCGCGCGCAGCGACGATAGGTCGTCCGTCGTCAGCCGCCGCATCTCCTCACCCGGCTTGCCCACCATCACGCCCAGCCGCGACGTCGCGGCGTACACCGCTGGCACCGCGTGACCCTCAGAAAGAACCAGCCGGTCGCTCGTCGGGTACGCCGGGTAGTCCGGGCTCCACCGCATCGAGCTGAAGAGGAGGACCGTCACAATGTGCCCGATGCTCATCGCGCTGGTCGGGTGCCCGCTGCCCGCCTGGGCGCACATCTCGAGCGCCAGCCGATCAATCTCAATCGCCTGCGCGTGGACCGCCGCCTCATAGCTCATGCCGTTCCTCCAAAAACAACCGCCGCCGCATCCCCAGCCCCTCACCGGCCTGTCGTATGACAGAAGGGGGCCCGGATCGCGGCGGCGACCAAAGTTCGTGCGTACCAACCCACAATAGCCCCACTCACCCCCCACAACCCCCCCGGACACCGCTCAAACCACCATTTTCACGCTCTCCACGCACCGTCCACACGCCCTCCACAACCCCTCGCCCGCACCGGCGGGGGATAGACTTACCCCCAACCACAAGACCTCGCCCGTCCGGGACTCCGAGCCGACGCTCGGGCCCGCGTCCGGGCCGGCCCCCCGAAGGGGCTTGACCACGCCAACGGGGGAGACCCGCTATGAAGGTTGTGTGCGATCGCGGAGCCCTGCTCGAAGCGGTCAACCTCGTGTCCGCCGTCACCGCCACACGCACCCCAAAGCCACAGCTCGGGTGCGTCAAGCTCTCCGCCGCCGACGGCGAACTCGTCATGGCCGCCACCGACGCCGAGGTCGGCCTCACCCTCCGCATCGGACGCGTGGACGTCGCCGAGGAAGGCGACGCCCTCATCCCCGCCGACAAGCTCCGACAGATCGTCGGCGCCGAGGACAACGAGCCCACCCTCACCATCGACGCCTCCGGCGACCTCGCCACCATCTCCGGCGCCGACGCCGAGTTCAAGCTCAACACCTACCCCGCGACAGACTTCCCCGCCGTCCCAGACTTCAACGCCATCGCCAAGGGCGCCGGCGGCAACCACCCCGCGCGCACCGTCTTCGCCATCGATGCAGGCTCCTTCGAAGCCCTCGTCGCCCGCACCCTCTTCGCCGCAGCACGCGAGAACTCCCGCTACGCCATCAACGGCGTCCTCATGAACCGCGAGGGCAAGAAGCTCGAGATGGTCGCCACCGACGGCCGCCGCCTCGCCAAGTGCACCGCCTCCATCGAGGGCTCCTCCGGAGACGACTCCGCCGGGTGCATCGTCCCCTCAAAGGCGCTCTCGCTCCTGCTCAAGCTCGCCGGCGACGACGCCGAGCCCATCAACGTCGCCGTCAGCGACAACCAGATCGTCTTCGCCTTCGGCGAAGACGCCGCCGACTCACGCGCCGTCCTCAGCTCCAACCTCGTCGAGGGCACCTTCCCCCCCTACGAGGACGTCATCCCCAAGGACCAGGACATCAAGGTCACCTTCGACCGCGACGTCCTCGCCTCCGCCGTCCGCCGCGCCGCCCTGCTCACCAACGAAGAATCCCGCGGCGTCCGCATGGCCTTCTCCGGCGCCGACAAAAAGCTCCAGCTCTCCAGCCGCGCCCCAGAAATGGGCGAGGCCAAGGTGGACGTCGACCTCGCCGGCTACGACGGCAACGACATCGAGATCGGCTTCAACCCCGCCTTCATCACCGACGCCCTCAAAGTCATCCACGACCCGAGCGTCCTCATCGAGCTCAAGGCGTCCAACAAGCCGGGCCTGCTCCGCTCGGGCGACGACTTCGTCTACGTCGTCATGCCCGTCAACCTGCAGTAGGCCCGCCTCCTCGATGCGCCTCAGCGACCCCCGCCCTCGCCACGCTTGATGCTCGCCTCCAGGCGCATCGCCCCCATCGTGACGACAGGCAGCACGAACAGCGCCACCACCGCCGCCAGCTCGGCGTCGCTCGCGCTCGCCGCGCCCCCGTCCCGGAACAGCCCGAACGCGAACGCCGCGCCCGCCGCAACGCACACAAGCCCCGCCGCGATCATCCCGACGCGACGCACGGCGTACCCGATCCGGCTCACATCAGACCTCACCCATGCCCCCGTGCCATCCATGACCCCTCGCGCGGCCCCTCGTGTTCCGAGGGCCCGCATCGTGGGTGTCATCCGACGATATTCGCCCGCCCCGCACGTTTCCCGAGGGTCCCCGGTTTGTGTTCCCCGCGCCGTCGGGGTATCGTCCGCTCCAATGAGGGTGAGTCCAGGAAGGATCGGCACCCGTGCTCACACCACGGGCCGCCCGGCGCGATCACGGACGCTCGCGGCGGTGCTCGGCGCGCTCGGCAGCGCCGCGATCCCATGCGCCCCCATCGCCACCCTCGCACTCCCGATCACCATCGCCTACGCCCAGCCGGCCGACGACCCGAACGAGTCGCGCCCCATCCGCGCCATCCGCGTCGTCACCCCCCAGCCCGACGGCTCCCTCGCCGACCTCCCCGAGCCCATGCTCGGCCAGGCGATCAACAACATCCGCTCGTACCCCGGCGCCCCCTACCAACGCGCCACCGTGGACAACGACATCCGCCGCCTCAACCGCCTCGGCACGTTCTCCTCCGTGGAGTCCGCCGTCCAACGCCTGGACACCGGCTCGGTCGATCTCATCTTCACCGTCGTCCCGCGCCCCGTGATCGTGGACGTCCAGGTCTCCGGCAACACCCGCCTGTCAGACCAGGAACTCGCCGGACAGGTGGACCTCCTCGCCGGCACGCCCATCGACCGCTTCCAGGTGGACCGCGCCGCGCGACGCATCGAGGAACTCTACCGCGAAGAAGGTTTCTACTTCGCGCAGGTCACCCTCGATGAGCAGGTCCTCGATGAGTCGAACATCGTCCTCTTCACCATCCGCGAGGGCGAACGCGTCAAGGTCACCGATCTCCGCTTCGAGGGCAACACCGCGTTCGAGCCACGCGAGCTCCGCCGCGAGCTCGAGACCAAGACCGCCAGCATCCTCCGGCGCGGCCAGCTCGACGACGACAAGCTCGACGCCGACATCACCGGCCTCATCGTCTTCTACCGCGACGCCGGCTACCTCGACGTCCGCGCCGACCGCCTGATCACGCCCTCACCCAACGGCAAAGAAGCAATCGTCACCTACGTCATCGACGAAGGCCCCCTCTACACCCTCCGCTCCGTGGGCGCCGAATTCGAGACCGCCACCGACGAGCCCGCCGTCTACGACACCCAGCAGATCGCCGGCCTCATCGGCATCAAGCCGGGCGACGCCTACGGCGTCAAGGCCCTCACCGACGCCCTCAACACCATCGCACGCGCCTACGGCCAGCAGGGCTACACCGACGTCCAGGTCACCCGCGTCGAACGCCGAGACCCCGACGAGCCACTCGTGGACCTCATCATCCGCATCGACGAGGGCAACCGCTACAGGACCGGCGAAGTCGTCATCCAGGGCAACCCCCTCACCAAACAAAACGTCATCCGACGCCACGTCGAGGTCCGACCCGAACGCCCCCTCGACAACAACGCGATCGAGGACACCGAACGCCGCCTCCGCCAGCTCAACCTCTTCAACTTCGCGCCAAACGCCACCCGCATCACACTCCAGCCGCCAGACCCCCTCGAACCCGAGTACCGCGACGTCCTCGTCGAAGTCGAGGAAACCAACACCGGCGACATCTCCATCGGCGGCGCGCTCTCCTCAGACTCGGGCGTCGTCGGACGCATCGGCATCACCCAGCGCAACTTCGACCTCTTCGACACACCCGACTCGCCCGGCGAGTTCTTCTCCGGCCGCGCATTCCGCGGCGCCGGCCAGACCTTCAGCTTCGAGATCCTCCCGGGCGACCGCGTCCAGACCTACTCCATCTCACTCTCCGACCCCTATCTCCTCGAGTCCGACTACTCGGGCAACGTCTCCCTCTTCTACCGCAACCGCGACTTCGACGAGTTCGACGAAGAACGCTTCGGCACACGCTTCGGCTTCGGCCGACGCTTCGGCACACGCTGGAACGGCAACCTCGGCTTCCGCGTCGAAGCCATCGAACTCGGCGACCTCGAGCCCAACCGCCCGGTGGACATCTTCGCCGTCGCCGACCAGAACGTCCTCTCCACCGTCTCACTCTCGCTCTCACGCAACACCCTCGACAACCCCTACCGCCCGACCCGCGGCGCCACCTCGCGCGTCTCCGTCGAGCAGGCCGGGCTCACCGACTTCGACTACACCAAGTTCTCCGCCTCACACCGCGTCTTCATCCCCATCCGCGAAGACTACCTCGGACGCTCCACCGTCTTCTCCATGGGCGCCGAGGTCGGCTACGTCCCCCAGTCAGAAGACGACATCCCCACGTACGAACGCTTCTACCTCGGCGGCCAGTCCTTCCGAGGCTTCGACTTCCGCACCGTCTCGCCCAAGGGCATCCGCAACGACACCCTCACCCTCGGCGACGACCCCGTGGGCGGCACCTGGCTCTTCTTCCTCGGCGCCGAGATCAACCAGCCCATCTTTGAGGACGTCTTCTCCGTCGTCGCCTTCATCGACTCGGGCACCGTCACCAACGACCCCGGGTTCGACGACTACCGCGTCTCCGTCGGCTTCGGCTTCCGCTTCTACGTCCAGGCCCTCAGCCCCGCCCCCCTCGCCTTCGACTTCGGGTTCCCCCTCGTCGAGCAGGACGGCGACGAATCACGCCTGTTCACCTTCACGGTGGACCTGCCCTTCTAGAGCCCGCCGCAACCCCACCGGGACCGCGGGCCAACAATCAGGGCAGCACCCGCCCCGGGCAACGCCCCCGGCACGAACCAGCACACCGTCTGACCCAAACCAAGGAGGCCCCGGTCATGACCACCAAGAAATCCATCATCGCCGCCGCAATCTCCGGCGCCATCGCCTTCGCCGCACTCTCGGCCGCCTGGACCGCCGGCGCCACCGCGAGCTTCAACCGCCCCCCCGCCGCCCCCACCGCCGTCGCCACCGTTGACCTCGTCGCCGTCCTCGAAGGCTTGTCGGAGAAGGCCGTCCTCGAGCAACGCCTCGAACAATCGCTCGCCGACCGCCAGGTGCAGCTCCAGGACATCGTGGACAAGATCAAGACCGCCCAGGCCGACCTGCAGACCCTCAAGGAGGGCACCCCCGAGTACCGCGAGAAGGTCCGCCTCGTCCTCGAATACCAGGGCCTCGCCCAGACGCGCCGCGACGTCCTCCAACGCATCATCGCCTTCGAGAAGGGCGACATGCTCCGCCAGATCCACGCCAAAATCGAGAGCGCCGTCACCCGCATCTCAGAGCGCGACGGCTACGACGTTGTCCTCCTCGACGACTCCAACTTCCCCCTCCCCAAGGAAGCCGCCGACCGCGACATCGAGCGCGCCATCCTCACCCGCACCATCGTCTACCGCCACGGCTCGGTGGACATCACCTCGCAGGTCATCAACCAGATGAACAACGAGTTCGGCGGATGAACCCCGCCGGGCTTCAGTTCACCGCCGGTCAGGTCGCCGCCATGCTCGGCGCCGATCTGATCGGCAACCCCGATGCACCAGTGCGCACCGTCGCGCCCGTTCACCCGGGCGCCGACGGCGCACTCACGTTCATCCGCTCGGCCAAGTTCGCGGGCAAGTGGGCGACCTCCGCCTGCTCCGCCGCACTCGTGACCAGAGGAATCGACGTCCCCGACCACGACGCCGACGATCGCGCCCTCATCATCGTCGACAACGCCGACCTCGCGGTCATCAAAATCCTCGAGCAGATCACCCCGCCCCCGCACACCACGGGCCCCGGCGTCCACCCAACGGCCCAGGTGGACCCCACCGCCACCGTCGCGCCGGACGCCACCGTCGGGCCAAGCTGCATCGTCGGGCCCGGCGCCAGCATCGGGCCCGGCACGACCCTCATCTCGGGCGTCACCCTCGGCGCACACGTGTCCGTCGGCTCCGGCACGCTCCTCTACCCGGGCGTCGTGATCGGCGACCGCTGCGTCGTCGGCGACCGCTGCATCTTCCACGCCAACGTCGTCCTCGGCGCCGACGGCTTCGGCTACGCCCAGCCCTCCCCCGATTCCGACCACATCAAGGTCCCCCACGCCGGCACCGTCCACGTCCACGACGACGTCGAGATCGGCGCGGGCTCGTGCATCGACCGCGCCAAGTTCGGCGCCACCACCATCGGCCGAGGCGTCAAAATCGACAACCTCGTCCAGATCGGGCACGGCGTCACCATCGGCGAACGCTCCCTCATCTGTGCGCTCTGCGGCATCGCCGGCTCCGTCACCATCGGCAAGGACGTCACCCTCGCCGGCCAGGTCGGTGTCGCAGACAATTTCACCATCGGAGACGGCGCCACCGTCGCCGCCAAATCCGGCGTCATCTGCTCCGTCCCCGCCGGTGAGTCCTGGCTCGGATACCCCGCACGCAAGCACTCCATCACCCTCCAGATCTGGGGCGCCCAGACACGCCTCCACAAGTTCTTCCGCGGCCAGCTCGCGCGCAACAAGAAATCCGACGACGACGCCGAAGCGAAACGCCTCACCGAATCCACCGCCAAATCCGACGCATGACCCCCGCGCGCACCATCGCGGCGCCCGCCACGATCACCGGGTACGGGCTCTTCACCGGCGCGCCCACAAGCGTCACCATCGAACCCGCCGAGTCCGGCTACGCCCTCGCCTGCGACGCCTGGGCCAACCCCTGCCCGATCACCACAACCAACCGCTCGCGCGTCCCCGTTCACCCCGTTTTCGAGCAGCTCCCACCGCGCTGCACCTCCGTCGGGCCCGAGGGCTCGCCCCCGATCGCCACGATCGAGCACGCCGTCGGCGCCCTCGCCGGGCTCGGCATCACCGCCGCCGTCCTCCGCGTCGCCGGGCCCGAACTCCCGATCGAAGACGGCTCCGCCAAGCCCTTCGTGGACGCCATCCGCGCCGTCGGCACCCGCGACCTCGACCACCCCGCGACGCCCGTCACCGTCGCCGAACCGATCACCGTCGAGCGCGACGGCGCGACCATCACCCTCACGCCCGCCGACGCGCCACGCTACGAGTACCACCTCGAGTTCGACGCCCCCGTCTCCATCCCCCCCCAGCACGCCGCCTGGGACGGCGACCCCGACGACTTCGCCACCAACATCGCCCCCGCGCGCACGTTCAGCTTCGCCCGCGAAGTCGAGCCCCTCCGCGCCCTCGGGCTCTTCACACGCTTCACCCCAGCCGACCTGCTCGTGATCGACGACGCGGGCACGCCGATCGACAACGAACTCCGCACGCCCGACGAGTTCGCACGCCACAAGCTCCTCGACCTCATCGGCGACCTCGCCCTCGCCGGCGTCCCCCTCTGCGCGCACGTCGTCGCCCGCAGATC
This sequence comes from Phycisphaerae bacterium, assembly GCA_030426605.1. Lineage (GTDB taxonomy): Bacteria > Planctomycetota > Phycisphaerae > Phycisphaerales > UBA1924 > BQJQ01. The sequence continues at coordinate 11,158 of JAUHXM010000023.1, forward strand.
CGGGCACGCCCTCAACCACGAAGCCGCCGACGCGATCGCACGCGCGCACTGACGCGCCCCGCGCGCCAATGCAGCGCCATCCGGTCTCCGAGCGCCGATCCCGCCCCGCGCACACCTACAATTCACCCGCATCCCCCCGGCTGCGCCCCGCGCCCGCCCGCGCCGCAGCCCAACCCGGCGGGGGGAGCACACCCATGCATCCGATCGTCCGTACTGTCCTGCTGGTCGCTGTCCTGCTGTCGGGCGCGCTCGCGCTGCCCGCGTGCACGTCGTGGGACGCCGAGTCCGTCCGCGCCTTCCGCGACGACGCCGCCGCGACGAGCGCCCATCTCTCGAACCGCGCCGACGCGCTCCAACTCGAGCACGACGCGCTCCCCGAGACCGACCCCTCGCGCCCCGCCGCGAACGCCGCGATCGCCGACCTCCGCGCCCGCGCGGACCTGCTCGACGCCGCCGTCGCGCGCCTCGACGCCGTCCTCACCGAAGCGAGCGCCCCGTCCGACGGGCTCACCATCGCCGCCCAAGGCCTCGGATCGCTGCTGCCCGAGCCCGCACGCCTGCCCCTGATGCTCGCCGGGGCCCTCGCCGCAACCCTCGCGCGGGCCCACCAATTGAAGAAAGGGGCGGGCTCCATCGCCCGCAGCCTTGAAACGGCGATGCGCTCCGACCCGAACCTCAAAGAGGCCTTCGCCCGAAACGCGGACACCATCCGCACGATCCAAACCCCAGCCGCCCAGCGTATTGTGGACGAGCAGACCCCCGGCAAGACGCGCGTCCGACTCCCGATCTGAGGACCCATGCGAGCCACTTCCCGAGCCTTCACGCTGATCGAGTTGCTCGTCGTCATCGCGATCATCGCGCTGCTCATCGGCATCCTGCTGCCCGCGCTGGGGCGCGCGCGCGACACCGCGCGCCGCACCCAGTGCCTCGCCAACCTCCGCTCCTACGGGCTCGCCTTCACGATGTACATGGACAACGAGTCCGAGGGTGTCCTCCCCTACGCCGTCGCGACCGAGGACGGCGCGCTCGTCGGCACCGACAACAGCCCCTCCCTCCTCAACACCCTCGGGCAGTACTTCGACGCCCCCATCCCGCGCGCCGACCCCGACTTCCCCGACAACCCGGACACCCCCGACGACCCCGCGGACCCCCTCTACATCGCCGAGACACCCTTCACCTGCCCCGGCGACCGCGGGTTCAACGGCGAGCCCATCTGGCGCCAGATCGGTACCAGCTACGTCTACACACCCGCCATCACCATGGCCTTCGCCGAAGCCATCCTCGCCGGCACGCCCTTCGACCCCACCCCGGCCAGAAACGCCCGCGCCCACACCCGCGTCTGGCGCGACTGGACCGACATGGGCAAGGAGCCAGACTTCGTCCTCGACGCCAACCTCACCGCCATCCGCGCCGAGGGCGACGTCGAGGAAGACTGGCACCCGGGCGGGCCGAGCAAGGGCAACGTCCTCTTCATCTCCGATGGCCGCGCCGACTGGGCGATCGCGCGCACCGACGAAGAATCACAAGAAATCGGCGCCGAGTTCTTCGTCGATCTGTTCGAAGCGCTGGGCGTCCCCTCCGGAGCCGGGCCGTGACACCCGATCCCGACCAACTCGGCACCGGCTCGCTCCTCGAAGGGCTCGAGGAGACCGCCGCCCCCGTGCGCTCACGCCCGACCACCGCCCAGTGGCTCCGCGGGCTCTCCGGCGGGTCCGCCGGCTGGCTCAGGTCCGCCTGGGCGCACCCCACGTCGCGCGTCCTCGTCGGCGCTTCCGCCTTGATGCTCGCGACGTCCGGCGCGCTCGGCGCCTGGCTCGTCTTCCGCCCCGTCCCCCAGCCCGACTACGAGTCCGGCGGGCTCGACACCCTCTTCCACTACACCCTGCTCACCGACGAGTTCAACCGCCTGCCCATCGACGAGCGCATCGAGCTCATCGGGCAGCTCGTCTCACGCCTCCAGGGCATGGACGGGTCGGACTCGGTGCTCATCGCGGCGTTCGCCGCGTCCATCACGGGCGAGGCGCGCGACCAGCTCATCGAGAACGCGTCCCGGGTCATGGTCGATCTCACCGACCGCGCCGCGGCGGGCTACAACCCGGGCGGCACCGAAGAAGAACGCACTGCGTACATCGAGTCCTCCGTCGTCGAGATGATGCGCGCCATGCGCACCATGGCGGGCGAGACCGACGACATCTCCGACGAAGAACTCCTCAACGACGCCCGAGACCAGGCCGCCCGCGACGCCGACGCCTTCAGCGACGGCGGCGTCACCGCCGACCAGCTCGGGCAGATGTCCGGCTTTCTCACGCGCACCATGGGCGGGTCGAGCTCGACCCAGCAGAAGCTCCGCATGGCACGATTCGGACGCGACATGTCGCGCACCCTGCGCCAGCAAGGCGCCGAGCGACGCGCGAACCCCGACGGACCCTGACGCTCGATCAAGTCACCCCGCCGGGCTCGGAGCCTCGACGCGCTCTTCGAGCGGGTCCGCGTCGGGGTCGGGCACGTACTCCGTCCGGCACTTGACGATCAGCCGCCCTTGGTCCGAGCGCAGCGAGAGCAGCCGCACCCGCCGACCGTCGCCCAGCCTGATCTGCGGCTCGTCGGCGAACGGGCGCTCGCCCGCGAAGATCTGGAAGAACGCCTCGGCCTCGGGCAGCCCGCGGAACGCCTCGGGCACCACGTCGTCCGCCCGGCGCTCGGCTTCGGACAGCACCCATCCCGCGGGCACGCTCACCCGTCCGACGTGCACCCGGTTCGCGACGAGCCAGAGCGTGCCGTCGTCGCGCAGCTCGGGCGTCAGCGTCGCGCTGAAGTACCGCGGGTCGCCCCCCCGGTCGATCCGCGCCCCGACGAGGATGTGCGGGTGCTGGAAGCTCACCTGCACCTCGCTCAGATCCTCGGGCCAGACGTCGAGTTCCTCCGGGTCGCCCGCCTTGTCCATCGCGTGGAACATCTGCCCCGCGACCCACTTGGGCAGGCGCACGGCGAGCCACGCGTTGGTCTGCTCGGCGCGCAGGCCGACTGTCCACTCGGCGCTGCGCAGCACCTCGCCGGTCTCGGTCTGGATGCGGTCCGCGTCGCGGCGGAGGTGCAGCTGCGTGAAGATCGCGTTCTCGAGCTCGGTCGCGTTCTCGACGATCTCGGGGTTCTCGCTCGCGACGGGCTGCCACCACAACGGCTGGGCGCGCATCCGCGACGACACGCCGAGCACCGCGACGATCATCACGACGACCACGACCATTGCGGCGCACACGAGCCACGGGCCCGCGGTGCGCTTCCACGCGGCGTTCGTCTGGGAACTCGTCTCGGGCTTGGTGTTGCTCGCGGGCACGGCACCAATATAGAACGCCCGGGCACACGCGGTGCCCGGGCGCTTCAAGATCCAACAGATCACACCCCGACCGAAACGCCGGCCGGAGCTCCAACCGGCGTGCCGATCGGGAGTTCGATCAACGCTTGGAGAACTGGAACCTGCGACGCGCGCCCGGCTGCCCGTACTTCTTCCGCTCCACCTTGCGGGCGTCGCGGGTCAGGTAGCCGGCGTCACGCAGGGCCGCCTCGAAGTTCGGGTCGTAGCCCACGAGCGCCCGGGCGATGCCCAGGCGGATCGCCTGCGCCTGGCCCATGTACCCGCCGCCGTGCGCGCGGATGAAGACGTCGAGCTTGCCGTCGGTCTGCGTCAGCGTCAGCGGCGACCGCGCGTCGGCGCGGTCGCGGAGCTCGGAGAAGTACTCGTCGATCGTCTTGAACTTCTTCTTCGTGACCTGGATCTGCACCTTGCCCTCGCCCTCCGCCGCGGGGCGAAGGCGGACGCGGGCGACCGCGGTCTTCCGCCGGCCGGTGCCCCACCACCACCCGTGCTTGTCCGCGGGCTTGGGCTCGGGGATCGGGCGCGCCTCGGCGACCGGGGCCTCGGCGGCCTGCACGTTCGCGCCGGCGAGCTCCGGGTTCGTGATCGTCGTCTCGAAATTCGACATCAAGCAAGTCCTCTCGTTCCCGCCCGCATCCACCTGGCGACGCCACGCGCGTGCCGGCTTTGGACGGGATGATGTGTGCGCCCAAGGGGCGACTTCGTTCAACACGCGGGCAAGCAGGCCCGCAACAACGGCTCACGCCCGCGGGGGCGTGACCCAGATCAAACCTTCAGTTCCACCGCGTTCACGCCCGCGTGCGGGTGCTCCGTCCCGGCGTACACCTTCATCTTCTTGAGCATCTGACGGCCCAGGCGGCTCTTGGGAAGCATCCGACGAACACCCAGCTCGATCAGGCGCTCCGGGCGACGCTCACGCAGGTTGCCGTACGACTCGAGTTTCTGTCCGCCCGGGTAGCCGGTGTACCGCTTGTCGAACTTCTGCTCGGCCTTCTTGCCCGTCAGCCCCACCTTGTCGGCGTTGATGACGATCACGAAGTCGCCCGTGTCAATGTGCGGCGTGTACTCCGGGCGGTGCTTGCCCATCAGCACCGTCGCGACCGCGACCGACAGCCGGCCCATCGGGACGCCCGTCGCGTCGATGATGTGCCAGTCGCGTTGCTTGTCGCCGGGCTTGGCGATGTACGTGTCTCGGCGAAGATGAACAGCGGCCATCGGGCACCTCCAACTGGTACGACGGGACGATCCGACGTGACACCGGATCACACCCCGCCGGGGGTTTCAGCACGCCGCCTACCGGGCGGGGCGGGCCTGCCAAGGGGGTCCAACCGCCTTGACGGGCAGGATTTCGGTCATTGCCGACCCGCTCAGGGCATCCGCTGCCCCGCGTGATCGAACCCGCAAGGGTAGAACCGCCGAATTCCCGGTCAAGCCCGCTGGCGGCGTGCCCTGCCCGTCGCCGACACTATCGCCATGCCAGACCCCACCCCGCCGGCCCCAGCACGCCCCGCACGACGCCGCCGGCCATTTCTGGTCCCCCGAGGCGAGCGCGACCCCGGGTCCGCCGGCTGGGGGGTCCTCGCGTGGGGCATCATCCTGGGGATGTCCGTCCTGTTCGTCTTCCTGCAGATGGTCGCGGGTGGGCAGCCCGACCCGGTGGCGGCGGCGTCGGACGTCCCCCCGCCCCCGACGATGCTCGAGGCCTCCGCCAAGCTCACCGTCGCCGCGGGCACGCCCGCCGAGCAGGCGTCCGCCGCGTCCGTGCTCGGCTGGTTCGAGGCGGTCCCCGCTGACCGCCTCCGTGTCGCGATCGTGCTGCACGAGATCGGTCAGGAAGACGACGCGCTCGCACGCGTCCGAGCCCTGCTCGCCGAGACCCGGGGCGATCTCATCGAGGACGTCCGAGCGGTCGAGGCGTTCATGACGCGCGGCCCCGAGGCCCTCACCGAGCGCGACCGCGCAGCCCTGTCAGAACGCCACGGCTGGTTCGCGGACCTCCTCTTCACCCACGGCCTCGACGCATCCGACCCCGCCCGCGCCGAGATCCTCGCCGAGGCGCACCGGTCATTGGTCGTGCAGACCGTGTTCTCGCTGGCGCTGCTCGCGATCGGCGTGCTCAGCGTCGTGCTGTTCATCGCCGCGATCGTGCTGCTCGCGACCGGGCGCATCAAGTGCAACAACGCCCCGCCCGCCGCGGGCGGGACGGTCTTCCTCGAGACTTTCGCGCTGTTCATGATCTCGCTCGTGATCGTGGACATCCTCGCCGCGATCGTCGAGCCGCTGATCGGCTCCGCGGCGTTCCTCGTCCGCTGGCTGTGCCTGCTCGCCGTGCTCTGGCCCCTCGCGCGCGGGCTGAGCCTCAAGCAAACGCTCGCCCGCATCGGGTGGACGGCCGGGCGCAACCCCGTCATCGAGCTCTTCTGGGGGCTCGTGGGCTATGTCGCGATGCTCCCGGTCGTCGCGGTCGGCATCGGGCTGACGCTGCTCTCCATGCTTGTGTGGGGGCTCGTCTCGAAGGGCGAACCCGCGGGCCCACCCACGCACCCGCTCCCCGACCTGATCGCCAACGGATCGACGTTCCAGCTCGTGATGATCATCATCCTCGCAACGGTCTGGGCGCCGGTCGTCGAAGAGACGTTCTTCCGCGGGGCGTTCTACCGACACCTGCGCGGGCGCCTCGGGCCGATCCTCTCCGGGCTGTTCTGCAGCTTCGTCTTCGCGGCGATCCATCCCCAGGGTATTTTCGGGATCCCCGCGCTCATGGGCGTGGCGATGTGTATGTCGATGCTGCGCGAGTGGCGCGGCAGCATCTGGGCGCCCGTCGCCGCGCACGCCGCGAACAACGGCTTCATCACCCTGATGACGATCGTCCTGCTCGGCTGACGGCTCATGCCGTCGCGATGCGCCCCGTCGCGCCGCGGATGCGCTCGATGACCGCCGCGGCGCCCATCAGCCCCGCCTCGCCCCACGCGGGCCCGACGAGATGGGCCCCGACGGGCAGCTCGCGCCCGTTGACGCTCGCGAACCCCGCCGGCACGCTCACGCCGGGCAGGCCCGCGAGGTTTGCGCCGACGGTGAACAGGTCCTCGACGTACAGCGCCATCGGGTCGTCGAGCTTCTCGCCGATCCCGAACGCGGGCGACGGGCTCGTGGGCGTGAGGACCGCATCGATCCCGCGCGCGAACACGGCGTCGTAGTCCTGCTTGATCCTGCGTCGCACGCGCAGCGCGTTCACGTAGTACGCGTCGTGGTACCCGCTGCTCAGCACGTGCGTGCCGAGCATGATCCGGCGCTGCACCTCGTGCCCGAAGCCCTCGGAGCGGCTGCGTGTGTACAGCTCGTCGAGCGAGCCGACGCCCTCGGCCCGGCGCCCGTAGCGCACGCCGTCGTAGCGGGCGAGGTTGCTCGACGCCTCGGCGGGCGCGACGATGTAGTACGCCGCGACCCCGTGCGCCGCGTGGGGCAGCTCGATATCGACCAGCGACACGCCCGCGGCGCGTAACGCCTCGCAGGTCGCCTCGAAGACGTCGCGCGTGTCGGCGGATACCGCCTCGTCGCGCGCAAACGAGGGCACGCCGAGCGTCAACCCCTCCGGCGGACGTCCGAGCTGGCCCGTGAAGTCTGTGTCGTCCCGTTGCGCGCTCGTCGCGTCGCGCTCGTCCGGGCCCGAAATCACGCCCAGCACGCGGGCGGCGTCCGCGCACGAGCGCGCGAAGACGCCGATCTGATCCAGGCTTGATGCGAACGCGACGAGCCCGAACCGGCTCACGCGCCCGTACGTCGGCTTGACGCCCACGACGCCGCACAGCCCGGCTGGCTGGCGGACGCTGCCGCCGGTGTCCGACCCGAGCGCGACATCGCACATCCCCGCCGCCACCGCCGCGGCGGACCCGCCCGAGCTCCCGCCCGGGACGCGCGACGCGTCCCACGGGTTGCGCGTGGGCCCGAAGGCCGAGTGCTCGCACGAAGAGCCCATCGCGAACTCGTCGAGGTTCGTCTTGCCGACGATCACCGCGCCCGCGGCTTCGAGGCGCTCGACCGCGGTCGCGTCGAACGGGCTCTCGTAGTGCTCGAGCATGCGGCTGGCGCAGGTCGTCCTGCCCGCGCGCGTGCAGATGTTGTCCTTGATCGCGACGGTCATCCCGGCGAGTGGCAGGGTTTCGCCCGCATCGACGTTCCTGGCGCGCGCGGCCGCCTCCGCTTCAAAGACCTGCAGGAAGGCGTTCAGCTCGCCGTTGCGCGCACCGATCACGTCGAGCGATGCTTGAACAGACTCGACGGCGGAGTGACTCACGGCCCTTCGCGCTCGATTTGTTGGAGAACCCGGATCGTGAATCCGCCTGTGATGTCCTGCGGGCCGCGGCCGATGAGCCAGTCTTCGATCGAATCGACCGACACCGAGACCTCGTCCCCTCGGGTGTATCCGACTTTCTGCGCAGGGTTGTTGTCGAGGATGCCGGTCACGTCTCCGTCGTGAATCTCGGTGACCTGCATCCACAGGTGCTCGGTCGATCCGTCCGGGGTCGGCAGCGCGAACTTCACGGCGTACGCAACGCCTTCTTCGCGATCTCGGAACGCCTGCTCGAACTCGTCCCACCGTTCGCGCGCCTCCCGCGTCGCCGCGACGAGTCTCGGATCGTCGGCGGCTGCGTTGACAATGGGATCAGCCGGTCCGTTCCCCCCGCATCCTGTATTCATGATCATCAACATGACTCCAATCGAGATCACCAGAGCTTGAGTCACGCGCCGCCGCCTTCCCCGAGCACCCTGGGCACGCGGATGAACCCGCCTTCCGCGTCTGGCGCGAGTTTCTCGACGACGGCCGGGTCGTACGCAATTCTGGGCTCGTCGTCGCGCAGCACGTTGATCGAGTCTGCCACGTGGGCCATGGGCTCGACGCCCGCGACATCGACCTCACCCAGGCGTTCGACGTACCCAAGGACCGCCGCGAGCTCGGCGCGGTACCGCTCGGCGTCGGCGTCCGACACCGCCAGCCGCGCGAGCTTCGCGACCTTCCGCACGTCCTCGATGGAGAGCTCGTCGGGCATCGGCGGGATCGTAGCGGGAACCCGGGCCCTGCCCGGTACGCTGGGGCCATGCCCCGCCGGGACTCCAGACCAACCGGCCCGCGCCGCCCATGGCGGGCGACGGCCGGCGCGCTCGCCAGCGCCGCCGTGCTCGCGTGGTGCTGCTACGAGGCGTGGTGGAGTTCCACGCTTGTGCTCGTGTTCTATGGGGAAGCTTCATGGCATGATGTTGCCTTGCCGCCGGACTGGCACGTCAGCAAACCACAACGTTGGGCAATTCGGGTCACATACATCGACAGTTGGCACCTGGTTCGGTTCGAAGACGGCTGGCACATCCGGCCTTCACAGATGGGCCCCTACGACCAACTCTCAGAGGATCAAGCCATCGGACCGCTTCCATGGCTTTGGATTCGGTCCAACAACCTCGTTGGTGTGTGGGCATCCACGAGACGCCATCACGAACACACCGTGAACTGGCCGGACTCGATACCACCCGGTCCAGAACGCACGCGCATACGGGCAATAGTTGCCGATGCGTGGACATACAGATACCCCGGGTCTGCCGAGGCCGCTGAGTACTTCCGAATATCTGATGGGGAGACCATCGTCCCCCGCTCGCTCGGCTATGTCGTCAACAGCCTTACATTGATCACGCTCGCCCTGTCCGCGTGGTTTGCGCCCAAGTCCGTCTGGGGTTGGTTCTGCTACATGCGTGGGCGACGCCGCGTCAAGCGTGGCAACTGCTGGGCGTGCGGGTACCAGGCCGATTCGGCGATCTGCCCCGAGTGCGGCAAGCTGACTCAAACGTCGCCCAGATCGTCCGCCGGGATCTCCCCCGCCGCGATCTTCTTCTCGACCGCCTTCTGCGCGATCTGCCCGAGCACGATCACGACGACGAACATCACGGCGATCCCGCCCCACTTCATCCACCCGGGCATCGAGATCTCGTCCATCGTCTCGACGGTGGTGCCGATCCAGACGCCCGCGAACGTGCGCGGCGCCATGCCGATCGCGGTGCCCAGCAGGTACGCTCCGAAGGGCACCTCGGTCGTCGCCATCAGGCCGTTCGTGAGCGCGAACGGCGAGTTAGGCGGGAACCGGATCAGCGTGACGGTCATCAGCGTGCGCCACCCGCCCTTGCCCACGAGCGCGTCCCGCGCCGCCTTGGCCTTGGGGCTCGATTCGATCTCTTTCTCGACGCGGTCGCGCGCAATCACGCGAGCCACGAAGTACCCGATGACCGACGCGCCGACGAAGCCAGCCAAGGCCCCGCCGAACCCGCCGACGAGCCCGAACGCGTACCCGCCGATGACCGCCTGCGCCCACGTGGGCAGCAACCCGAGCCCGGCGGTGACCGCGAAGATGCCGATGTAGATCGCGATGCCGACCACGTCGCCGTGGTCGCGCAGCCACTCCGCCGCCTCGGCCCGGTACCCGACGAACAGCGTGAGCCCGAGCACCGCCGGCAGCACCGCCCAGGCGATGCCCAAGAGCGCCGCGGGTCCCAGCCTCGTCATCAGCGGCGGGCGGTCCTCGGACGCCTCGGCGCCCACATCTTGGTTCGTCGGTTCGTCGCTCACGGGCCGATCGTACCGGCCCTAGGGTTCTCCGACGCCCGGCACCGTCGCCGGGCACCGATTCGCTCGCCCGGCGCCAACGCGTCGGCCCGGAGACTTCCCGCCATGATCCCCAAGCCGCCGCCGCGTGAGGGCGCCCTCGGGTTCCTCTACCTCCCCCCGTTCCGCGTGCAGGGCACGTCCGTCGCCGGGGAGGCGACCTCCATCCAGATCCCCGAGCTTGACGTCTGCTTCGACATGGGCTCGTGCCCCCGCGCCGCCCTCGCGTCCAAGTTCGCCTGCATCTCGCACGGGCACATGGACCACATCGGCGGGCTCGCGTACTGGTGCTCGCAGCGGAACTTCCAGGGCATGGGCCCGGGCAAGATCGTCTGCGACGCCCGCATCGCCGACGACATCACGGGCATGATGGACGGGTTCGTCCGCCTCGAACGCCAGAAGACCCCCTACGACCTCGTCCCCCTCGAGCCCGATCAGGAGCTCGAGCTCAAGAACAACATCGTCCTCACGTGCTTCCACACCGAGCACACCTGCCCCTCCGTCGGGTACGTGATCTCGGAGAAGCGGACCAAGCTCAAAGAGGAATTCAACGGGCTGCCCCAAGAGAAGCTCCGCGAGCTCAAGGAGCGCGGCACCGAGATTGTCAACCGGTTCCAGATCCCGCTGATCGCGTACATGGGCGACACGCTCCCGGGACCGCACCTCATCCGCGACGACGTGCGCAAGGCGAAGGTCATCATCACGGAGTGCACGTTCTTTGAGCCCGACCACCAGCAGCGCGCGAAGATCGGCATGCACATGCACGTGAACGACATCGCCGAGTGGATGCGCGTCGCCGAGTGCGAGACGATGGTCGTCACGCACGTGTCGCGGCGCACGAACGTCGCGTACGCGCGCAAGCGCCTCAACGAGGTCTGCGGCGATCACGCCCAGCGCATCCACCTGCTGATGGACCACCGCAGCAACCGGGCGATCTACGAGGACCAGGCCGCCGAGGCCGAGCAGCGTGAGCGCGAGCTCGCCGGGCGGTGACGATCGCACGATTCCGGCGCGCACGCGTCGGTTGACAGCGACGCCCGGCGCGATTACGTTTGCCCGGCTGATCACGGCGCGACTCATCCACAACGAGCCGAGTACGGATCACTTGGATTACCGACTCCGTTCGCGGGCGCACGCCCCGGTGTGCCCCGCCTTTCTTCGAGGTCATCTTCGATGGCGGACCCCGATCGCGCGATCTGGGCGGGCGTGCTTGCGCACTTGCGGGCACACCACCCCAACATCTGCCGCCAGTGGTTCTCTGAACTCCTCCTGGTGGGGTTCGGTGGCGGGACGCTGGGCGTGCGCGCCCAGTCCGACCTGCACCGCGATTACCTCCGGCGCGACTGTCTGGACGCCTTTAACGACGCCGCGCGCACCGTGACCGAGCAGCTCGTTGCCATCCGGTTCCTGGGCCCGGACGACCCGTGGGAGCCCGCGTCCACACCATCGGGGGAAGACAAACCCCAGCCCGCCGCGACGCCCGAGGCCCGACGCCCCGCGCACCGACCGACGGAGCGCGTGCACGCGAGCGGCACGGACAACCTGCCCGTCTCGCCCGACTGCGTTTTCGAATCGTTCGTGGTTGGACCGAACAACCGGCTCGCTCACGCCGCCGCGCAGGGCGTCTGCGAGGCGCCGGGCGTCGCGTACAACCCCCTGTTCATCCACGGCGGGGTCGGGCTGGGCAAGACCCACCTCCTCCAGGCCATCTGCCTGGACATCCGTGAACGCACGCCCGACGCGAACATCGTCTTTATCTCGTGCGAGGCGTTCCTGACGCGCTTCATGGACGCCGTCAAGAACGGCAAGATGACCGCCTTCCGCGACCAGTTCCGCGAGGCGGACATCCTCCTGATCGACGACATCCACTTTTTGTCCAGCCGCGACCGGACGCAGGAAGAGTTTTTCCACACGTTCAACGCCCTGCACCAGGCGGGCAAGCAGATCGTGCTCTCATCCGACGCACCGCCGGAAGAGATCCCGGACCTGGAAGAGCGGCTCGTCTCGCGGTTCCAGTGGGGTTTGGTCGCGAAGGTCGAGCGCCCAGGGTTCGACACGCGCGTCGAGATCCTCAAGCGCAAGGCGGAGATGCGCGGGTTGAACCTGCCCGACGACGTCGCGTGCCACGTCGCGGCGCGCCTGAAGACGCACATCCGCCAGCTTGAGGGGGCGCTCTCCACGCTCGCGATGACCGCGGCGATCGAGAACCGCGCGATCGACATCGAACTCGCCCAGCAGGCCCTGCCCGGGCCCGCGCCGACGACCGCCGCCTCGGGCCCGTCGATCGAGAGCATCATCTCGACCGTCACGGACTACTACCGCGTGAAGAAGACGGACGTGCTGGGCAAACGCCGGCATAAGTCCATCTCGCTGCCCCGCCAGCTGTGCATGTACCTCGCCCGTCAGCACACGCGGCACTCGCTCGAGGAGATCGGCGCCCAGATCGGCGGCCGGGACCACACGACGGTCATCCACGCCGTGCGCTCGATCGAGACCAAGCGCGGCGACGACACGGACTTCGCCGAGATCGTGGGCAGCCTCGAGTCCCAGATTCGGACGGCGACGCCGGGGCGCGACTGATCCGGATTCATGCAAACCCAGTGATCACAAGCACTTGTTCCGTTTTGCGCCCAAGGTCCGGGGATTGGTTATCGCGCCCACCGGTTGCCCACGCGCCTGTCGGAAGCGGTGTGGATTCCCCGTCCGCGCCCCGTGCACCCGCGCGCAAGAAGCGCCGGATGGCGCCGGTTGTTCGACTCCGAGCCGAGCCCAACGCGCCAACCGCCGGCGCTTCGCGGCGCATCCGAGCGCGGTGCCGACAGGTCGTGCACGGACGGTCGCGGAGCGCAACCGTCTTCGATTCAAACACATGCAATCGCCGGCCACCGGTTGTCCACATACCGGCGCGGTCTACTTCTGCTGTCACTGGATATCTCTCTATCAAAAGAGACAAACCAGATCAGACGCACCGGGGGGCACGTTGGCAGCGAGGGCACCAGACGCTCGTCCGCTGGGCGATGACGTCGGAGACAAGCGTCACGTCGCACCGCGTGCAGGGCTCGCCAGCACGCCCGTACGCCGCGTGACGCGTCGCGTACGACCCGGCGGCGCCTGAGGCGTCCGAGTACGTCCCGTCGCGGAGGGTCGATCCTCCGGCGTCCACAGCGGCCTGGAGGATCCGCCGGATCGCGCCCGCCAGGCGCTCCGCATCATCCGCCCGGATCGAGGACGCGAGCCGCGCCGGGTGGATGCGGGCGGCGTGCAGCGACTCGTCGGCGTAGATGTTGCCCACGCCCGCGAGCACGGCCTGATCGAGGAGGGCTGCCTTGATCGGGCGGGCGGAGCGCCGGAGTCGCTCCCGCAGGTCCGATGCGTCGATCGTCAGCGCGTCCGGGCCGAGGGCGTTCCAGCGGGCATGCAGCGCCGCGGTGTCCGGCAAGGCCCAGACACCCCCGAACCGGCGGGCGTCGTTGAAGACCACCCGCCTGCCGTCGGCGAGCGCCCAGACGACGTGGTCGTGCGTCTGCGCCCGGGGCGAGTCGCGGATCTCGACGCGCCCCGTCATCCCCAGGTGGATGAGCAGAGCCCGCCCGTCGCCCGAGCCGATCGCGAGCTGCTTGCCGTGCCGGTCCAGGCGCTTGATCGTTGCGCCGTCGAGCAGCGCCCCACGCGGGACGGGCCTGGGTTTCACATCCCCCCGCGCCCGCGAGAACCCGCCCGGCGGGTCGCCCGGGACGACGAGCGACCGGCGCGTGCGCACCGCGACACGCTCGACCCGCGCGCCCACGATGGGCAGCAGACTCCGGCGGACGGACTCGACCTCGGGCAGCTCGGGCATGGCAAGGTTCTAGGCGGCATCGCGCGCCGTACGAGCCGCGAGCGGGAGCGAGCGGAGTGCGACGACCACGGACCGCTCGCTCCCGCTCGCGGCTCGTTCAGCGCTGTCGCAGGCGCGCGAAGAAGGCGCGCAACTTCTCGGCGCTCGCCTCCGCCTCGACGCCCGCGATGACCTCGCACCGGTGGTTCAAGCGCTCATCGGTGAGGAGTTCGAAGAGCGTGTCCACGGCGCCCGCTTTGGGGTCCGCGGCGCCGTAGATCACGCGACCCACGCGCGCGTTCACGATGAGCCCGGCGCACATCGGGCAGGGTTCCAGGGTCACGGCGAGGGATGCGTCGTTGAGTCGCCAGTCGCCGATCGTCGCGCAGGCGCGTTGGATCGCGACGAACTCGGCGTGCCGCCACGGCTGGCGCTCGCGTTCGCGCCCGTTGCGCCCCTCGCCCAGCACGCGCCCGGACGCGGTGTCGTACACGACAGCGCCGACCGGCACCTCGCCCTCGTCCGCGGCGAGGTCGGCGAGCTCGAGCGCGCGCGCCATCATCGCGGTATCGAGCTCGGACGTGCTCATTCGTCCCCCGCGTCCGCCGGCTCGCGCGGGCCCGCGACGCGCTCGGCCGGCAGCACCCTCAGCAGCAGCACCCCGAACTCGAACAGCCCATACAGCGGCACCGCCAGCAGCAGCATCGACAGCGGGTCCGCCGGCGTGAGCACCGCGGACACCACGACGCACGCCGCGCAGATGTGCTTGCGGAACCTCCGGAAGTCGGCGGGCTGCACGATCCCGAGCCACCCGAGCAGCAGCACCACCACGGGCATCTGGAAGCCGATGCCGAAGCCGAGCGCCATGTTCAGGAACGTCTTGATGTACTCGGAGATGCGGTACTGCTGCTCGATGCCGGCCTGCTCGACCAGTTCCGTCCCGAGCACCTTGGGGGTGCCGTCTTCGGCGACCGCGATGCACATGCGCAGCTGGTGGATTTTGGCGTTGATCCACACGTCGCCCAGGTTCGGGCTGATCGGGTCCGCCTGCAGGACCGGGGCAGTCGCGAAGACCGTGTCCGGCGGCGGCTCGGCGCGCGCGATCTTCACGCCCCCCACCTGGTTCGAGAACGCGATGAAGAAGTTGAGCACGACCGGCAGGATCACGAAGTACAGGAACAGCACGCCGATCACGGCGAGCACCGCGCTCATGGGCACCAGGATCCGCACGAACCGGCGCTCGTGGGAGTACAGCCCGGGCGCGATGAAGAGCCAGAGCTGGTAGAGCAGCCACGGCGCGCCGACGAGCACCGTGACCACGAGCGCGATGTGCAGCACGGTGCCGAACGTCTCGAACGGCGCGGTCGTGAGCAGGCGGGGCACCTGGCCCGCCTCGAGCAGCTCGGCCCGCGCGGGGGCCATCAGGGCCTCGAGCAGCGGGCGTCCGAGAAAGAAGGCCGTGACCAGGAGCGGGACGAGGGGCACGATCGCCCACAGCAGGCGTTTGCGCAATTCCTCGAGGTGGTCGCCGAACGACATCGTGCCCGCAAAGGGGTCTGACGAGTGCTGAATTCGGTCTTTGATCGTGTCCACGTGGGGGCGAGCTCTCGGTATGCCCCATAGTTCCGGGCGGGGTGCCCGGATTCACGAATTCGGGGCAATCGGTGACGGGCCGGGGCGCGGCGGGCATCGTAGGGAAACAACGGGGGAGCCGTGTCGGACAGAAGGCGGACCAGCGCTGGGCTGATCGCGGACGCGATCGACGGGGACAAGGACGCCCTGCGCGATCTCTGGCGCGAGCACCGACGCTGGGTGGGCGCGATCGTGCTGGCGCACAAGCCCAGGGAGATCGACGTCGAGGACCTCGTGCAGGCGGTGGCGGTGCAGATGGTCGCGAAGATCCACGAGTTGAGGGAACCCGAGGCGTTCAAGCCCTGGCTGCGCGCGATCGCGGCGAACACCGCCCGCGCCGCCGGCCGACGCACGACGCGCCGGCGCAAGCACCGCCTGCGGCTGGTCGGCACCGCGCGGGCCGAGGAGCGCCCGGAACCGGCGGCGCCGGACATGCACGAGGCGTCCGACCAGGCGAAGCGCGTGATGGACCTGGCGCGGACGCTGCCCGAGGGGTACCGCGAGCCGCTGTTGATGCGGTGCGTGCGGGGGATGAGCTACCGGCAGATCGGCGAGGTGCTGGATCTGCCCGAGACGACGGTCGAGACGCGCATCGCACGCGGGCGACGGATGCTCCGCGAGTTGGTCCAGCAGGAGGACGCGAGCGTTTCGCCCGCGATGGGCGGGGCGCGCGTCGAGGCATGACATGACCCGGTGGGGCAAACCCAACCCGGTGAGACGATCGAGGAGGTTCGCCATGGCGGATACACCCAACCCTGAGTTCCGCGCGGGGGGCAGCCAGTCCGCCGAGGATCTCGCGCGGGACGTGCTGATCACGCGCGTCGTGGACGGCGAGGCGTCCAGCGCGGACTGGAAGACCCTCGCCGAGCTCGCGGCGGCCGACCAGCGCGTCTGGGCCGAGCTCGCCGAGCAGCAGCAGGCGCACGACGAGCTGTCGCGTGCGGTCGAGATCGCGACCGCCCCGGCGGACGCGGTCGATCTGTCCGACCTGGACGACCACCTCCGCGCGCCCAACTCGATGGAGCGCCGCCTGCGGATCGTGGGCACCTGGGGCGGGTGGGCCGCGGCGGCCGCCGTGGCGCTCCTGTGGACCACGGGCCTGAACCCGACCGAGCCCGTCTCCGACGACCTCGGCGAGCAGGCCGGGCTCGTGCGGATCGGCGATTCGCCCGAGGAGGCGTTCGACCGGTATCTCGCGGCGGGTCGTGCCGACGGGTCCGTCGTCGCCGAGATCCCCGACCGCGTCGTGCGCTCCGTGCGGCCCCTGGAGACGGGGCAGCTCGAGGTGACATACGTCCGGCAGGTGATCGAGCGCCGGATGGTGGACGAGGCGTACCGCCGGGCGTTGGACGAGTTCGGGCGGACGGTCGAGCTGCCGGTGCCCGTGGCGCGGCCGGCCCCCGCGGCCTCGCCCGCTCCCGGCGTCCCGTCGGCCCCGCTCCCGCCGCGGGCCCCGCGGGCGTTCTGAGTGAACCCCGCTGTGCCATCCCTGACGAATCGCGACGGGTTTCTGTCACGAGCGCATCAGCACGAGAAAGACATCCGGACCGAATCCCACTGAAAGGATCTTGATCATGAACGCTGCATCCAAAGTGTGCCTGGGCATCTCGGCGGGGCTGCTCGTCGCGACGGCCGGCGGGATGTCCGCCGCCAACGCGTGCCCGAAGACGGACGCCCCGGCCTGCACGCCCGCGGCCCCCGAGGCCCCGGCGACGCCCGCGCTCCTCCGCGTCACGGCGCCCGCGGCACCGGCCGCGGTCACCCGGGCCGTTCTGACGCCCGACCCCACGCCCGCGGTGTACGGGCTGCGGGCCGCCGACTCGCCCGCGCCGGTCGCGGTCGTCGCGTCTGGCCAGGGCAAGGCCCAGTCCGCGTGGACGTTCGACGGCGACGGCCAGGCGACCCAGAACATCACCATCGTCTCCAACGACAACGGCGAGACCTACGACGTCCGCATGAAGGACGGCAACGTCATCGTGCTCCACAACGGCGACCGCGTCGATGACGAGCGCGTCCTCGTCCGCGAGGGCAACGTCATCGTGCTCGACGACGGCGGGGACGAGATCCGCCGGTTCAACGTTCGCCGGGGCGGTGCCGGCGTGAGCGACCAGCGCGCGAACCGCATCGCGTGGGCCGACTCGGCGGGCGGCACGGTCCACGGGGGCCAATCCGGCGACGGTGTCGCGAAGTTCGTCCGCGCCAACCAGCCGCCCGTGATGGTGGGCATTTACCAGTCGGAGGTCCCCGCGTCGCTGCGCTGGCACCTCGGGCTCAAGGACAAGCCGGCGATCATGATCGAGCGCGTCATCGATGGGCTGCCCGCCGCCGACGCCGGCATCCGCCAGTACGACGTGATCGTCTCGATCGAGGGCTCGGACGGCGCGACCGGCGAGACCCTCTCCAAGGTCCTCCGCGGCAAGTCCCCCGGCGACAAGGTCGAGTTCTACGTGATTTCCAAGGGCGACAAGCGCAAGGTCACGGTCGAGTTGAAGAAGTACGACGCCGCCGCGCTGGGCAGCCCGAGCGGCATCGGCATCGCGCCCAGCCAGGGCATGCGCTTCTTCTCGCCCGAGGACGAGAACGAGTTCCTCGTCGAGGGCGTGCCCGACATGGCGTTCGACTTCTCCTTCGGCGACGCGCAGGACGAGATCGAGCACAAGATCCACGAGGAGATCCAGCGCAAGCACGAGGCGATCCTCCGCCAGTTCGAGAAGCACGTGCACCAGGGCGAGCACGAGCACGAGGCGGCCCGCCGGGCGCTCGAAGAGGCGCTCGCCCAGTTGGACACCAACATCGCCGAGCGCGTCGAGCTCGCCGAGCGTCAGGCCCGCGCCGCGAAGCAGCGTGTGCTCGAGCTCCGCGGCGACCGCCTGGTCTTCCCCGAGCGTTTCGCCGACCGGTCCGCGGAACTCCGCGAGCGGGGCGCGGCCCATCTCGAGGATCGGCTCGCCGAGCTCGAGGACCAGATGGCGCGCATGCACGAGTCGATGGAGCACCGGATGGAGCGTCTGATGCACCGGATGGAGATGATGCTGGAGCGTGCCGAGCGTGATCTGCACGAGTGGCACGAAGACGACGAGGATTGAGCAACCCCGCCGCCCGGGGCGGGTAGAACCTAGGGATGAACCACGACACCGGTCCTGTGTATCTCCATTCACAGGGCCGACCCCCGCGCCGCCGCGAGACGAGACCCCTCGCGGCGGCCTTTTTGCGCGCCCGCCCAGCGTCCGCCGCCGACGCGGTACGATCTGGAATGCTTCAACGTCCGATCATGGAGGATCGCCGATGACTCCCGACCAGCCCGCCGCCGACATCCTCGCGGATGTGCGTTCCAAGCACGCCACGCTGCGCGACGAGATCGCCAAGGTGATCGTCGGGCAGGACGAGATCGTCGAGCAGATCCTGCTGTGCATTTTCTGCGAGGGGCACGGGCTGCTCGTGGGCGTGCCCGGGCTCGCCAAGACGCTGCTGATCTCGACGATCGCGCAGGCGCTGCGGCTTGAGTTCAGCCGGGTCCAGTTCACCCCCGACCTGATGCCCTCGGACATCACGGGCACCGAGGTGATCGAGGAGGACCGCTCGACTGGGCGGCGCGAGATGCGGTTCGTGCAGGGTCCGATCTTCGCGAACGTCGTCCTCGCCGACGAGATCAACCGCACGCCCCCCAAGACGCAGGCGGCGCTGCTCGAAGCGATGCAGGAACGCCAAGTGACGGTGGGTGGCGTGCGCCACCCGCTGCCGGCACCCTTCTTCGTGCTCGCGACGCAGAACCCGCTGGAGCAGGAGGGCACCTACCCGCTGCCCGAGGCCCAGCTCGACCGGTTCATGCTGCAGATCCTGATCAAGTACCCCACCGCGGAAGAAGAGCTCGAGGTGATGCGCCGCAGCGCGCACAAGGGCGAGGCGGACGTCTCGCCGGTGCTCGATGCCAGGGACATCGCCGAGATCCGGACGATCATCAAGCACGCTCCTGTCGCGGAGCACGTGATGAAGTACGCCCTCAGGCTCGTCCGGGCGACGCGGGTCGATGAGGCCGGGTCCGGGGCGCCCGAGATCGTCCGCGACTACGTCGCGTGGGGCGCGGGCCCGCGGGCGAGCGAGGCGCTCGTGCTCGCGGCCAAGGCGAGCGCGATCCTGTCGGGCGACACCGTCGTGACCGCCGACCACGTGCGCCGGATGGTGCCTCCGGTGCTCCGCCACCGGGTGCTGACGAACTTCAACGCCGAGGCGGACCAGGTCACGCCCGACAAGATCCTTGAGGGGCTCGTCGCGGCGGTGCCCGTCGAGGACGCGCCCGCCGACGAGACCCGCCAGATCGACCGCGTGATGGGGTGATCAGATCCCACCCTCTCCCTTCTAGAGAGAGGGCAGGGTGAGGGGTCTTCGGCCGCCGCGCGATCTGGCGGATCTGACTGTGCTGGTGCTCGCACGCCTCACCCCGACCCGCCCCCCGGCGGGGAGAGGGAGGAAGAGGACGTGTACCATCGCCGCGTGAGCGACCAACCCCCCCACGACGATTCGACGCCCGATCCCGAGGACTTCCACCACCTCGAAGCGCAGCGACGCGCGAACCGCGACAAGCTCGCCGAGCTCGGGCTCGAGCCCTATGGGGACCGGACCGACGGGCTGCTCGACCTCGCCGACGCCCGCACGCGCTACGACGACGACGCGAACACCGCGTTCAACGAGCGTGGCAAAGAAGAGGGCTTCGCCGACCCACGCCCCGAGGTCAGCATCGCCGGGCGGATCGTCCTGCACCGCGACAACGGGAAGCTCGTCTGGCTCAACCTGCGCGACGCGACGGGCGACATCCAGGTCGCGGTCTCGAAGCGCGACTGCGACGAGGCTGGCTTCGGCGCCGCGAAGATCGCGGACCTGGGCGACCTCGCCGTCGTCACCGGTCGCGTGATGAAGACGCGCGCGGGCGAGGTCACCGTCTGGGCGAGCTCGGTCCGTCCCGCTGCGAAGTGCCTCGTGCCCCCGCCCGAGAAGCACGCCGGGCTGACCGACACCGAGGCGCGGTACCGCCAGCGGTACGTCGATCTGTGGGCGACGCCCGAGACCGCGGGCGTCTTCGCGATGCGCTCCAGGATCGTCGCGACCCTGCGCGCGTTCCTGCGTGATGAGGGGTACATCGAGGTCGAGACCCCGATGCTGCAGGCCCAGGCGGGCGGCGCGGCGGCGCGCCCGTTCCGGACGCACCTCAACGCGTTGGATATCGACCTGTTCCTGCGAATCGCGCCCGAGCTCTACCTCAAGCGACTGCTTGTGGGCGGCATGCCCCGGGTTTTTGAGATCAACCGCAACTTCCGCAACGAGGGCGTGGACCGGAGCCACAACCCTGAATTCACGATGCTCGAGCTCTACGCCGCCCACGGCGACGTGGAGACCGTGATGGACATCAGCGAGCGCTCGATCCGAGCGTGCGCCGAGATGGTCGCCGAGTCGCGCGGGCTCAGCGCGGCGTCGATGCCCTTCGGCGACCTCGCGATCGACTACGCGAGGCCCTTCGACCGGGTGCGCTACGGCGACCTGTTCGAGAAGGCCCTCGGGTTTGCGATGACGGACGAGGACGCCGTCTGGAAGAAGGCGGACGAGCACGGCGTGGTTCGCAAGTACGCCGCACGCATGGGGTCGGAGAAGGCCCCCGCGAGCGCCACGGACGTGCGCGCGGGCGTGGACGTCCGGATCATCGTGAACGAGCTGTTCGAGGACGTCGCCGAGCCGACGCTCGACCCGGCGCGTCCGACGTACATCACGCACTACCCGGCGGCGATGTCGCCCCTCACGCGCGCCAATAAGGAGGACCCGTCGCTTGCTGATCGGGCGGACCTGTTCATCGCGGGCATGGAGGTCGGGCCGCACTACACCGAGCTGAACGACCCGGACGTGCAGGCCGATCGGTTCCGCGCGCAGCTCGCCGGGCTGGACGACGAGGAAGAGACGTTCCGGAACTTCGACGAGGACTTCATCCGCGCGCTCAAGGTGGGCATGCCCCCCGCGGGCGGCGTGGGCATCGGGATCGACCGGCTCGTCATGCTGCTGACGGACCAGCGCTCGATCCGCGACGTGGTGCTCTTCCCGTTCATGCGTCCCGAGCAGTGACGCGCGCATGAAAAAGGCGGGCCGTCGGGCCCGCCTCGGGAGTTTGTTGCCGAGAGGATCAGCCGTCCGAGTCGGAGGACTCGTCCTCCTGTTCCTTGCGATCCTTGGTCGCGCCACCGACGGTGTGCTGGTGGCGGATGGTGCCGTCCTCGTTGAAGTTCTTGAGGTTGAGCGTCATGGGGGCCTTGTCGTTGCCCTGCATGCCGGAGCCCTCAGGGACGAGCTTGACCTCGGGGATCGGCGGGACGCTCGGGTCCTCGCGCATCTGACGCGACGCGCGGATGAGCTTCTCGTGGTCCTCAAGCGACATGTTCGAGAGGGCGGCCTTCAGGTCGCCGATCACGCGGGACTGCTCGTCATAGTCTTCGGGCCACCCGCCCTCGAGCAGCTCGCGCACGGCGTCGATGCCCTCGGCGTCGTCGAGCCCGGCGTTCGAGATGACCTCGGTGCCACGCCCGGCGAGCTCCTTGACCATGAGCCCGTAGGTGTAGCGCGGCTCGATGAGCGCATCTTCGATGATCTGCTCGAAGAGGGGCGCGAGCTCGTTGCCGCTCTCGAGCTTGATCTCGTTGGAGAGGGCCTTCTTGTAGTCCTGCACGATGAGGTTGTTCAGAGCTCGCTGCGAGGCGGAGAAGACGCCCGCGTCTTCAAGGTCCGTGCCGATGTCGCCCGGTTCGGTCAGGGGCTTGATCTGACGTGTCAGGCGCGAGAGCGCCTGAAGGTCGCCCAGGTCCATCTCGCGGTGCATGCCGAACTCGAACCCGAGGTAGAGGTCCAGGTTCTGCAGCAGGCGCTCCTCCTGACGCACGTGCCGGTCGTAGACGACGGGCAACACGCGCTCACGCGCGTTCTCGGCGATCGTCGGGTTGTTCGCCAACGCCATCAGCGCGACCGGGCGCGTGATGCGGATGATCTGGTCGTTCTCGTCGAGCACGACGAGCGAGCGGAAGGGGATGTTCGGCGGGGCGACGCGCCGACGCTGCGGCGTCTGCGGCTGCGCTTGCTGGCCGGCCTGCTGCGAGCGGACGGTCACGCCCGTCTGCGCGGGCTTCTCCGGCGCGACGTAGGTCTCGTCCTGCTCGGGCTGCTCGGCGGGGGGCGGCGCGACCTGCGCCAGCACGGGCGAGCACGCCAGCATCGTGCCAGCGATGGTGATGAGGGTTCGGCGTCGGGTCTCGTGCGACATCGTCGGTCTCTCCGGTCTGGACCGCCCCGAGCGGGGTCGGTCGGTGTATCCAGGTTCGCGGGCCATGTGCGGCGGGCAATTATGTCCGACGCGCGGGCACAAAGCCCGTACGTCGCTGGATTTCAGATGTTCTACCCGCGAGAACCCGCAAGGATGACCTACCCTCTCCCGTGCCCGCCGGATCGGACCATCGGACCCCCACAGACGCCTCAGGGCTCGCTGCGGCGATCGCGGAGCTCTCGCTCCTCCGTGGCTCGTTCACACTTCGTTCGGGTCGAACGAGCTCGTATTATCTCGACAAATACCGATTCTCGACCCGCCCGGAGGTGCTCGGGCCCGTCGGCAAGTTGCTCGCCGAGCGGGCGATGCGGCACCAGCCCACCCGATTGGCGGGGGCCGAGTTGGGGGGGATCCCCTTGGTCACGGTCGCGAGTCTGGAGACCGGGCTGCCCACGATTTTCATCCGCAACGCGAAGAAGGACTACGGCACCGCGAAGCAGCTCGAGGGGGCGATTGAGGCGGGCGACCGGGTCGTCTTCGTCGAGGATGTCGCGACGACCGCCGGGCAGGCGCTCGAAGCGGTCGGCATTCTCCGTGAAGCCGGGGCCGAGGTGCCCGCGATCATCACGGTGATCGATCGGCTCGAGGGGGCGCGCGAGAACGTGGAGGCCGCCGGGCTGGCGTTTGAAGCGCTGTTCACCAAGCGCGATCTGGGCGTGGACGAGTAGTTCTCGATCAGAGGACCCAGAAGATCACGAGCAGCGCGACCATGAGCAGGACGATCGCGATCGTCCACGCGGGGGTCTTTGCCTGCTCGTGCACGAACCCGCCGCAGATCGGGCAGACGGACGATTGGTCGTAGACGGCGCGCCCGCACGCGGCGCACCGGACCATCTCGTCGCCGAACCGGTCCAGGTCGTCGGCGGACGGGCCGTCCGGGTCGAGCCCCTCGGCGAGGTCCCAGTCGGTGGGGTCATCGGGGTCACGCATCGCCAACGCTACGCGCGGGGGTCGGGTCGTGCGGCGGGCGAGGAGGGTGCCCGCACAGCCGGCACAGGCGGGTCCTCGGCACAGCTTCACGTCGGCGCGGGCTCGCCCTTGGCGGGGGCGGATCGGAGACTCGACGCATGAACACCCCGGCCGGCATCCCGAGCCCGTCCCTGCCCGCGCCGGGCAGCCCCGCGATCTCAAGCGGGCTGCGCGCGTACCAGAACGCCCAGCACATGCTGGCGAACAGCGCCGAGCGCCTGGCGACTGGCCTGGGCATCAACCGGGGCTCGGACGACCCGGCGGGGCTGATCGCGTCGGAGGTGATCCGGGCGGACGTCGCGCGGATCGACGCGGAGATGCGCGGCTACGAGCGCGCAAACATGCGGCTGAGCGTGAAGGCGGGCGTGCGCCAGGAGATGGGCGCGCTGCTGCGTGAGCGCGACGCGATCGCCGTGCGGGCGGCGAACACCGGCGCGATGACGGACGCCGAGCGCGACGCGCTGGCGGTCGAGGCGGCGGGCATTGAGCAGAGCCTGCGACGCATGTCGGACGCGCGGTTCGGCGGCGAGCCCGTCTTCGACACGGACGAGGTGGACATCGATGCTTCGGACGCGGCGGTGGCGAACGCCGTCGCCCGGGGGGAGATCGGGACGCGGATGCGCGAGAACGAAGCGATGGCACGCGTGAAGGCGAAGGAGATCGAGTCGCTGACGGCGGCGGGCAGCGTGATCCGCGACACGGACTCCGCGC
>JAUHXM010000133.1 GCA_030426605.1 Phycisphaerae bacterium
AAGGACGAACTCTCGCACTACTCGGTCGGCACGGCCGACGTGGAGTACGCGTTTCCGTTCCTGGATGAAGGCGAATTCGGCGAACTGGAAGGGGTTGCCCTGGGGGTTGATGCCCGAGCCGGCGATGGTGCCGTCGGCCGTCAGCGTTCCCGAGAGGATGTAGGTGTCGCCCTGGCCGTTGTCGTCGTCGAGCATGGCGCGGAAGGAGGGGCCGTCGATGGTGGCGTTGCGGCCCTTGGTGGGCTCGGCTTCGTCGTCGGACTCGTGGTCGAAGGTGACTTTCTTGCCGTCGAAGGTGATGCGGAGCTGGGTCTGGTCGTCGCCGAGTTCGATGGCCCAGGTGCCGTCGAGGGGGAAGGTCTCGGCGTCTTTGAGTTCGTGGAGGCGGCCGTCGATGAAGATGGCGCGGCGCTGGGCGTCCTTGTCGAACACGGGGGCGGAGGTGAGGAGGACGCTGGCGATTTTGCCGGTTTCGACCGAGCCGAGTTCGGCGCTCATGCCGAGGAGCGAGGCGGGCGTGGTGGTGAGCATCGCGAGGGCGTCGTCTTGATCGAGCCCGCCCTCGCCGATGGCGCGTCGGAGGTTGTCGTAGAACTTGGCGCCCTTGGGGAGGTTGGCGGAGGTGATGGCGACGGCGAGCCCGGCGTCGTGGAGGCGTCGGGGGTTTGTCGGGGCCTGCTCCCATTCCATGAGTGTGGCGAGGTCGATGGCGTCGATCGCGCCGGGCGAGCTGAGGTCGGGCTTTGCGGGGAAGCGGAGCGGGACGACGATGGGGTGCCCGGCCTGTGCGATCGCGTCGAGCCGGCGGTACTCGGTGCCGGAGCCGCGGATCATGGCGTTGAACTCGAACTCTTTGGCGAGGTCGTCGGCGAGGAGGACCATGAGCTCGGCCGGGCAGTCGAACATGACGGGGAAGGGGAGGGACATGGGCGTGAGCGCGCTGGCGTTCTGCCCGGTGGCGCTGGCCCAGCGGGAATCGGCGTAGGTCTGGCGGATGATGGAGACGGCGCCCATGACGGAGCCGGGGTAGGCGCGGGTGGTTCCGGAGCGGTCGCGGTCGAAGCCGATCATGTGGAAGACGCCGTCGGCGTACGCGGGGGCCTTGCCCTGGCTGGGGTCGTTGGGGTCCGCGGCGGTGGAGACGATGCCGCTGACGCCGCGGAAGATGCCGTCCTTGGGCGCGACGGCGGCGGCGCCGAAGCCGAGGCCGCGCAGGCGTTGGCGGTTGGTCTCGAGGAGGCCATCGCCCGAGAGCGCGCGTCGGCGCGGCGTGACCATGTGGTGCCAGTGTCGGCCGGGCTCGTTTGCGTCGGGGAGCGGCGCTTCGACATCGATGCCCATGTCGATGAACGCGGCGTACACGTGCATGCCCTGGGCGTCGTATGTGCGGAAGCCGGCGAGGTCGGCTTCGGTCTCGGGCACGACGCCCTCGATAAAGCCGTCGGCGATGAGCACGGTGTGGCCCTCGAGCGTGACGCCGGGGCGCGGGTGCACGGTTGCGCCGACGATGGCCCACGCGTCGGGCTCGGCGGATTTCATGCCGTTGGGCGGGGGTGCGAGCGGGGAGCTCGACGTTGGCGCGGCGGCGGCGGCGGCGGAGATGATGGCACCCGCCGAGGCGGCGGCGAAGAACGACACGCGATGGGTCTGTGGCATGGCGGAGAGTCTACCGATGAGGGGTGGGGGAGCTTCACCCAAATCGGGGAAACGGGCGGTGTGCTTTGGTCGCAGCGTCCAAACCCGCTCCCTTGCTCCGGGGAGGCGTTCGCCCAGCCGGCGTCTACCCTGTGGGTCGATCCGTCACCCCGTGCCAGCCGAGGAGCGTCGCATGCCAGATCTCATCCCCGGGAACGCCGTCATCGGGCAGTCGGGCGGCCCGACGGCCGTCATCAACCAGTCGCTCGTCGGCGTCGTTCAGGGGCTGCGCAAGCAGGGCGCGGGCACGCCGGGCAGCCCGATCAAGAAGATCCTGGGCATGCGTCACGGCGTCTCCGGGCTGACGAAGGGGGACTTTCACGACCTGACGGACCTCGCCCACGACCGGCTCGAGCTGCTCGCCAAGACGCCCAGCGCCGGGCTTGGTTCGACGCGTGACAAGCCGGACGCGGCGTACTGCGAGCGCATCTTCGACGCGTGCGAGCAGCACGACATCCGGTACTTCTTTTATATCGGGGGCAACGACTCGTCGGACACGTGCCGCATCGTGAACGAGCTCGCCAAGGAGAAGGGGTACGAGCTGCGGTGCTTCCACATCCCGAAGACGGTTGACAACGATCTGATGGAGAACGACCACACGCCGGGCTTCCCGTCCGCCGCGCGGTTCGTCGCGCAGGCGTGCATGGCGGACTTCCTGGACAACATCTCGCTGCCGGGGATCAAGATCAACGTGATCATGGGGCGTCACGCGGGGTTCCTGACCGCCGCGAGCGCGATGGCGCGGCGCGACGACCGGATCGAGAAGTCCACGGACGGGCCGCAGCTGATTTATCTGCCCGAGGTGCCGTTCGAGACGGACCGGTTCTGCAACGACGTGGCGAAGATCTACGAGGAGAAGGGGCGGTGCCACATCGCGGTGTCCGAGGGCATCTCGGACAAGGACGGGACGCCGATCGGCGCGACGCTTATCAAGGGGGCGCAGACCGACGCGCACGGCAACGTGCAGCTCTCGGGCTCGGGCGCGTTGGGCGATCAGCTGTCGAACCTGCTCAAGGACGCCCTGACCCCCGCGGGCGGGAAGCAGGTGCGCGTTCGGGCGGACACGTTCGGGTATGTCCAGCGGTGTTTCCCCGACCAGTCCGTGGTGGACATGCGCGAGGCGCGGGGGGTCGGGAAGTACGCGGCGCGGTTGGCGATGTCGGGCGATCTGGATGGGTCCGTCGCGATCAAGCGCGTGCACCCGCTTGGGAGCGGGCAGCCGTACGCCGCGGCGTACGAGCGGGTGGACCTGAAGGCGATCGCGGCGAAGACGCGTCACATGCCCGAGGAGTTCATCGAGGGGCACCACGACGTGAGCCGGACGTTCATGGACTACATCCGGCCGCTGATCGGGGAGTTGCCGCTGTACGAGCGGTTGTGAGTGCGACTGGCACCGAGCTTTGGGTGCCACGGGCACGTTCTGCCTGCCCGTGTGGGGTTCGTCGCGGGCCGTGGGGCACGGGCACACGAGTTTGCCCATGGCACCCGGCATCGGGCATCGGGCATCGGGCGTTGGGCATCACGCGATCGGTTTGAGGCATCGGGCACGGGCAATCGGGCGGCTCGCGGGAATGCTCGTTACGCGATCGTCACGATCCAGAACAGCAGGCTGAGCAGGGCGATCGCTGAGAACGCGATCTGGATCCAGACGACGACGGCGATGTGACGCCGGTAGCGTCGGACGTTGTGCTGGTTCACCCGTGCCTGGTGCGGCCGCCCGAACAGGATGAACGCGGCGAAGATCAGCGACGCGACCGCGAGGATCGCGTAGACGCACGACGTCACCACCTGGAGTGAGTCGATCGCGCCGGACCCGTATCGCCGGACATACCAGACCGTGCTGGCCGAGCTGAGGAGCATGGTGCACGAGGAGGCGATCGCCATCCACGCGATGAGGGTGCCGAGCCGGGTGTACGGGCCGCTGATTGATTCGGGTGCCTGCGGGACGAACTTGCGTTTGCACTCGGGGCAGTCCGCCTGGGTTCCGTCGCGTCGGTTGTACCCGCAGCCCGCGCAGCTGACATCCCGGCCGCGGAGGAACAGCGCCGCGATCTCGTCGTCGGTCGCGGGCTGGGGTGCGGGGGCGGGGCGGTCGGGCATTGCCGAAGGATAAGCTCAACGTCGTGGATACCCCAAGCGTCCATTCCGTGTTCGAACCTCGCGCGGTGACCTCGCGCGACGGGCGGCGCGTGGTGATCCGGCTCGCGACGCCCGGCGACGCCGGGGCGCTGCGCGCGCACGCGATGGAGCTCTTCCGGACTTCCGAGCACGGCGTGGTGCAGCCGGACGAGGCCGCCCCGCTCGAGCGTTTCCGAGAGAAGCTCGAGGCGGGCGAGCACGCGAAGGGGTGGGCGATCTTCGTGGCGGTGCCGACAGACGACCCGTCGGTGATCGTGGGCGACGTTGGGTTGTATCCGGAATCGAAGCGCAAGATCGCGCACAACGCGACGCTGGGCATCGGGCTCGTCCCCGCGTGGCAGGGCGTCGGGCTCGGGCGGACACTCATGGAGATCACGATCGGGTGGGCCCGCACGCACGCGGCACTGCGGCGCATCGAGCTGCAGGTCTTCGCGACCAACGGCCGGGCGATCGCGTTGTACGAGTCGCTCGGGTTCGTGCGCGAGGGGTTGCACCCGGCGCGTGTGATCGAGCCCGATGGGCGCGCGATCGATGAGATCCGCATGGGGCTCGATGTGTCCGGATGAGCGCATAAAGAAACCCAGGGATCGCAATCCCTGGGTATTCAAGAAACTGGAGTTGATCAGGTCACGCGCGGGTGTAGGTGATCTCCATGCCCTTCATCTCCCCGGGGGCGCCCTCGGGTTGGAAGAACATTTCCATGGTGTGCGAGCCGTCGTCGTGGAGGGTGATGACGGAGCGTTTTTTCATGGGCGCTCCGGACCCCGGGTCGGTCATGGTGGAGTGCATGGTCCAGACGGTGCCGGCGTCGTTGGCCTGCCCGGTCTCGACCTGGATGAGGGAGATGGCGTTGTCGACCCAGACGCCTTCCCAGCGTCCGTCCACGGTGTTGTAGCCCCAGTAGCCGCCGCCCTCGAAGGCGGGGAAGGGGCCGTCGTTGGGGTCGCCCTTGTAGGCGTGTTGGATGAAGAGCCCGTTGTGGATGAGCTGGTTGGTCATGGTGCCGGTGGAGACCATGGGGTCGCCCGGTCCCATCCACATCTTGACGGTGGCCTTCCACGTGCCGACGAACGGCTCGAGCAGCTTGTGTTGCTCGGTGGTCTGGGCGTGCTTCATGCAGTCGGCCGCGTCAGCCCCCATGCGCGTGCCCCTTGCGTGTGTAGGTCATCTTGCCGTGGAGGTTCCACTCGCCGTCGGCGAGGTCGTAGAACCGATCGACGATGGTGTTGTCGTCCACCCACTCGGTGACCATCTTCATCATTTCCTCGCCTTCGGGCCCCTGCATGGTGCCCATCATGATCAGCTGCGAGCCGTCGGACGACATGGTGCCCGTGCTCATCATGATGCCGGTGCTCCAGGAGTCCATCCAGGTGGAGACGTACTTCTGCTGGGCGTTGTCGTAGCCCATGTACGCGATGCCGTCGAAGGGGGCGCCCATCCACTCGGGCATGTGGAAGTTGGACTTGGTGTACCGCCCGCCCATGACGGGCTCGGTGACCATGGACCCCGAGGACTCCATCGCGGGCGCGTTCGGGTCCATTTTGAACCAGGCGGCGACGTCCCACTCGCCCACGTACTTCGTCAGTTGCTCGTGGTGTTCGTTGAGCTGGCTGAGTTCCATCCACGCCTGCATCTCGGCGGCTGTCTCGGCGGACATCTCGGGCATGCCCTTTTGGTCCTCGGGGCCCGCGGCGATCGCGAACGCCAAGGCCCCCATGCAGACCGCGCCCGCGGCGAACGCGCCGGTCGTCTTCTTGCTCACCATGCTGTGCTCCTTCGCATTGTGTCCGCGCGTGCGATCGGACTCCGCCGACGCGGCGCGCGATGGCCCGGCAGCGCCCCCGGGCGCTGCCCATCGGGGTCGTCCGACCCCGGCTGTGTGGTCAGTATGACGACTCTTCTCGGACATCGCGAGGAAAATCCGGAAATATGTTCGGGTTTTGATCGATTCTCGATTCCGCCCTTGTGTGGCCGCTCAGCGGGCGTTTGGGTCGGTGTAGAGCGTGGTGTAGGGGCGGACGGTGACCCGGAAGAGGCCAACCCGGACCGCGGGGTCGGACTCGGCGGCGTTTCTGGCGGTCTCGGCG
>JAUHXM010000134.1 GCA_030426605.1 Phycisphaerae bacterium
GGCAGCAACAACTCGGCGATTTGCAGGGCATTCAACGCGGCGCCCTTGCGGAGCTGGTCGCCGCAGCAGAAGAGGTCCCACCCGAGAAACGCGTCGCCCTCGTGGGGCTGGGATTCGTCCGGGCGGATGCGGCCGACGAGCACGTCGTCGCCACCCGAGGCGTCCACGGGCATCGGGAAGCGCGGGCTCGTCCGGTCGTCCACGATCCGCACGCCCGCGGCGTCGTCCAGCGCCGCGCGGAATGCCGGCTCGGTCACGGGCTCGCGCAGGGTGAGGTTCACCGCCTCGGCGTGCGCGCGGGGGACGGGCACCCGCACGCACGTTCCCGTGGCGCGCAGGTCCGGGCGGTTCCAGATCTTGCGGCTCTCGTCGATGAGCTTCTGCTCCTCGACGTTGCGGCCGGTCACGGGGTCGGTGGGGGACTCGTGACAGAACACGTTGTGCACGCACGGGAAGGGGAAGAACTGCGGCGCGAGCTCGGCACCCGCGGCGGCTTCCGCGGTCAGGCGCTCGAGCTCCTCGAGCCCCGGGGCGCCGGCGCCGGACACAGCCTGGTACGTCGCGACGCAGACGCGTTCGATGCCGAACGCGCGCTCGATCGCGTTGACCGCGGTCACCATGATGATCGTCGAGCAGTTCGGGTTCGCGATCAGCGCCGCGTCGCCGATCGCGTGGGCGTTCACCTCGGGCACCACGAGCGGCACGGCGGGGTCCATCCGGTACGCCGACGAGTTATCGATCACGACCGCACCGGCGTTCACGGCGGTCTGGGCGTACTCACGAGAGACCGCCCCCGACGCGCAGAAAAGCGCAACGTCGATCCCCTCGAACGAGCCGGGCCCGAGTTCCTCGACGGTGAGATCGGCCCCCTGGAACGGGAGCTTCATCCCGGCCGATCGGGCGGAGGCGAGAGCACGAATAGCCGCCGCGGGGAACCGGCGTTGATCGATGATGCTCAGCAGCTCGACGCCGACGGCGCCGGTGGCGCCGACGATCGCGACGGTCGGGTTGGCGGGGAGCGTGGGCATACCGGATTGTTGGTGATTCGGCGAGCCCGGGCGCTCAAATAAGGGGATTCGGAGATCAGAACGCGAAGCCCAGGTCGAGCCCGATCAGGAACGCGGCATCGCGGTCTTCGCGGTTCACGCGATTGCCCGACGAATCAAGAAATTCCGCCTCACCCCACGCGAGGGCACCGACGCGCCCGGTGAGCGTGATCTGTTCGGACGGCGACCACGCCGCCGCGAGGGCGACGGGCACGGCCCGGTCCTGGAACACGCCGTTGGAGAAGGCGTTGTCGTCGTCCAGCCGGTACTCGCGAGACTCGTACCCGACCTCCAGCGCGAGCGAGAGGTCTTCACGGGCCTTGTAGGTCAGGGCCCCGCCCGCGCCACGTGTGCCGACGCTCAGCGTCCAGTCCTCGGCGATGGTCCACTCGACGATGGGAAAGGGGATGACGCGGGCGTTGTCCTCGATGCGGGTGGAGCCGATCACGCCCACGCCGAGTCGGAGGTCGTCGTTGATCTGCCAGCTCGCGCCGCCGCCGAGGGCGAAGGTGACGGAGTCATCGAAGACCGCGCCGGGCTCGCCCGCCCACTCGACCGAGCCCAGGACGAACCACCCGAACCCGTCCGCCTCGCGCCCGCCGAGCATCGGGGAGATCGAGAGGGACTGGGCGTCCGACAGCGGGTCACGATCCGCGGGGTCCGCCGGGACGATGCCCGTCGCGTCGTCGAAGTCGTACTGCGAGCGTTCTTGGGCCACCGTCACGCTGAGTTGGCGGCGAAGCCCGAGCCGGTGGGTGATGGTGAGGTCCGTTGAGAGACGCAGAACGTCCAGATCGCCGGAGATGTCGGAGAAAGAGCCGGCCGTGTACTCGGTGCCGAAGTCGAGCGTGATCCGTGTCTTCGGGCCCGCCGCGGCGATCGCTTGCTCTTCAGGCGTCAGTTCGACCGGAGGTTCAGGTGTCGACTCCTGAGCACACAGGGCGGGCGAGAGGAGGGCAATCGCGAGGACGGCGGCGGTGGGGCGGGTCATGGCGCGAGCGTATCGGCGTTAGCCGAACGCCGCCTTGTAGTCCGCCAGGAACTTTTCGAGCCCCGAGTCGGTCAGCGGGTGCTTGAGCAACTGCTGGATGACCTTGAACGGCACCGTCGCCACGTCCGCCCCAGCCAGGGCGCAGTCGACCATGTGCTTGGGGTGGCGGATGGACGCGGCCAGCACCTTGGTCTCGTACCCGTAGTTGTCGTAGATCGCGCGGATCTGGGCGATCAGGTCCATGCCGTCCACGGAGATGTCGTCGAGGCGCCCGATGAAGGGGGAGACGAGCATCGCGCCCGCCTTGGCGACGAGCATCGCCTGCATGGGCTGGAAGCAGAGGGTCATGTTGGTGCGGATGCCCTCGTCCTCGAGGGCCTTGCACGCCTTGAGCCCGTCGGTCGTGATCGGGAGCTTCACGACGATGTTGGACGCGATCTTGGCGCGGTCCTTGCCCTCGGCGATCATCGCGCTCGACTCGGTCGCGATCACCTCGGCCGACACGGGGCCCGAAACGACCTCGCAGATCTCCTCGAGACGCTTGGTGTAATCGACGCCCTCCTTGGCGATGAGGGAGGGGTTGGTGGTGACGCCGTCGAGCACGCCCAGGTCGTGGGCCTGCTTGATCTCGTCGATGGAGGCGGTGTCGATGTACAGCAGCATGCTCAGGCTCCTGGGGTGGGCGATGGGTCGAGCCCAAGACTAGCCCGGGGCGCGTGCGAGGGGATCTCTGCGCCGAACGCGTCACCGGGCCCCCCTCGCTCCCGCCGGGGGCTAGTCTGGGGGCGGTCCGAGCGATTGGAGCGCAGAACGCATGAACGTGCTGGTGACGGGCGGGGCGGGGTACATCGGGTCGCACGCGTGCCAGCGGCTGCTGCGCAGCGGGCACACCGTCGTCGCCCTCGACAACCTGGTCCGAGGACACCGCGAGCCCATGAAGCTGCTCGGGGCGGACGACCCGTCGGTGCCCCTCACCTTCGTCGAGGGGTCCGTGGGTGACGGCGGGCTGGTCGCGGGGGTGCTCGACGAGCACGCGATCGACACCGTGATGCACTTCGCCGCCCTCGCGTACGTCGGCGAGAGTGTCACCGACCCCGTGCGGTACTACCGGGAGAACGTGCGGGCGGGCGTGGCGTTGGTCGATGCCTGCGTCGCGTCGCCACGCGTCGAGCGGTTTGTCTTCAGCTCGTCGTGCGCGACCTACGGCGACCCGCCCGAGGGGATGGTGCCCGTCCCCGAGACCTGCCCGCAGACGCCCACGAGCCCGTACGGGCGGACGAAGCTGATGATGGAGCACGTGCTCAAGGACGTGGCCCACGCGTGCGGGCTGGAGGGGCGGGCGTTCCGGGTCGCGATGCTGCGGTATTTCAACGTCGCGGGCTCGGACCGCACCGGCGTGCTCGGCGAGGACCACACGCCCGAGACGCACCTCATCCCCGTCGCGATCCAGGCGGCCCTCGGGAAGCGCGATCACGTGTCCATCTTCGGGACCGACTACCCGACCGACGACGGCACGTGCGTGCGCGACTACGTCCATGTCGAGGACCTGATCGACGCCCACGTCTGCGCGCTCGAACGTGTCGATCCGGGCGTGCACGCGTACAACGTCGGCATCGGGCGAGGGTACTCGGTGCGCGAGGTGCTCGAGAGCGTGAAGCGCGTCTCGGGCGTGGACATCGAGATCCGCGAGGGGCCGCGGCGTGCGGGCGACGCCGTCGCGCTCTACGCCGACCCGTCGCGCATCCACGCCGAGCTTGGCTGGCGGGCGTCGATCACGGGTCTCGACGAGATCGTCCGCACCGCGTGGGCGTGGATGTCCGCGAACCCCGACGGGTACCGCGGCGGGTGAGCGGTGCCGGACTGCGGATCGGGGGGGCGTTTCGCGCGGATACCGCGTGTTCCACTGATCGCGGCTTGCGGTGGGCGGGCGCGGGCTCTACCTTCCGGTGGTGGACCGAAGGGTCGGTTCAAACCGTGGGAGATCGACATGGCCAGCATGATCGCGTCGGGTCGGATGATGTGTGCGGTGCTCGTGATGCTGCTCGGCGCGGGGCTCGCGTCGGCGACCGAGCCGAGCGTGGACGAGGTGAACGGGCTGCTCCGTCGGGCCGAGTCGAACCTGCAGTCGGTCGCGTCGAGCGTGCGCGGCAAAACGACACCCCCGGGCGGCTCGGCCGGCAAGCTGCTGGCACGCCGGCTCGAGCAGGTGATCGGCGACCTCACGCCCGCGAAAGAGAAGCTCGAGCAGATCCCGGCGGGCACCGAGGGGCGCGACGAGGCGGTTGCCCGCTACACCGCCGCCGCGGAAGAGTACAACCGCCTTCGCACGTTCCTGATGGGGACCGACACGCCCGCAACGCCAGACGCGTCGTCCGAGGGCACGCCGCTGGGATATCAGGACAAGGAGAAGCTCAGCGGCGCCGAGTTCAACCTGCGCGAGGTCGAGGCGAACGCGAAGCAGCTCACCGACGCCGTCGAGAGGCTCCGCGCCGTCGAGGACCAGCTCTCGATCAACCACCGCGAGGTCGCGGGGTTGCTCGAGATCGTCGCGAACGCGAAGCGCAAGTCCGGGTTCGTGAACGACGCGCTCGTGCAGCTGCCCGAGGACGGGCAGGGCGTCGCCGCGGCCCGCCAGCGGAAGGTCAACGCGGACGCGCAGGTCGTCGTCGCGTCGGACTACCTCACGGCGTTGAACGCGAAGCTGCAGGACCTGATCAACCCCGCGAACTACCCCGAGTACGACGCGGACTACAAGCGTCTGCGTGAGCTGTCGGTCATGTTCAACCGCCCCGAGATGCTGCAGACGCAGCGGGTGCAGGCGGCGGAGGTCTACGAGCAGGCGGACGCCGCGAAGGAGGAATGCTATCGCATTGCCCGCAAGTACTACCGCTTGATCCAGCAGCAGACGGATCAGGGCAAGTCCCTCGAGGGCGTGGGAAACGGGTTCCTGCAGAACCACGCGGAGTTTGTCGCCGCGTGCGAGGCGGCGAAGGGCACGCTGCCCGCGGAGATCCGTGGGGACCTGCAGCAGGCCCGCGAGTACGCGTCTGACGCCGTCGCGCAGCAGAAGCCGCTCTGGTTCACAGGCGGCATCCCACAAGTGCTGGGCTTCGCGGACGAGCGGATCGTGCTGCTCACCGCGATCGACGGGGCGCAGGGCGCGGAGCTGCGCGCCGAGTACGAGGCAACCCAGCGGGACCTCAAGAAGCAGGCGGACGCGCTGCGCGAACTGATCATCCGCGAGAACACCATGCCCGGCGATTCATTCGCCGGCGACGACCGCGACAAGGCGATCGAGACCGCGATCAGCGGGTGGAAGGTCCAGCAGAAGGACTTCGAACTGCTGAAGGTCCGCATCCCCGCCGAGGCGTGGGCCCGCGAGACCAAGTGGACCTACTCGAACGGCACGTGGTACTTCTCCGACCGCTCGAAGCTCCAGGTCCGCCTGCTGATCGCGGACAAGAACGACCCCAAGCTCGCGATCGACCGCCCCATCAACGTCTGGAAGGATCACCAGAAGGGCGACACCATGATCGGCGTGCCCCTCTTCGGCATCGACGATGAACTCCAGCCCAGCGATCTCATGCTGCGGTCGAAGATCAGGTAGGGCCCGCGCGCGACGCCCAGCTCGTCGCTTGCGCACGGACCATCGCCCGCGCGAAATCGACCCGAAGCTCTCAGCCGGGAACGTCGACGGGCTGGGCGATGCGTTCTTCTGCTGGTACGAAAGCCGATCGACAGGGAATGAGGAAGCTCAGGTGGTGA
>JAUHXM010000024.1 GCA_030426605.1 Phycisphaerae bacterium
GACCAGATCGAGGTGATGGTGAAGACGCCGGACGATGTCGACCGCCTTGTCGCGCGCCTCGCCGCCGAGATCCGCGAGCCGGTCCGGCTCTGGACCTGGCGGGATCAGAACGGCGGCTACCTGAAGGCGCTCCGCACCGAGCGGGTGGTCATGTTCGTGATCCTCTCGCTGATCATCCTGGTCGCCGCGCCCAACATCATCTCGGGCCTCATCATGCTGGTGAAGGACAAGGGGCGGGATATCGCCATTCTGCGCACCATGGCGGATATCGACCCCAATCACCCGATCGTCCGGGCGCGGGCCGAGGGCGCAGCGAAAGTCGCGTTCTACCCGCACGAGTCGTCATCGGCCATCTCCGGGCTGCATCGCTCGGGCGAGCGCAACGGGCCCGTGATGGATATCGAGATCGAGAAGCTCAACGATGAGCGCACGCTCGAGGGCGTGCTGGAAGTCTGGACACCCGGACAAACGCTTGAGTCGCGGGTGTACCGGATCAGCCTGCCGCTTGGAGAAACGACCGAACCGGAATCCACTGAAGACGTCCCGGCGAGCAACGCCGGGTGAGCCTGCCACTTCTAGACGCGAGGTCGCGGGGCACCAGCCCGGCGCGCGTCCGAACCGATTCACACTGAAGGAGCAATCATCATGAACCGTATCGCGAAGAGCATGGTCGGGGTTGGTATTGGTATCGCCGCCGCCGGCGCCATGATCGCCATGACCTCGGGCCCCGAGGGCCGTCAGACCGCTTACGACGCCGAGAAGGCACGCGTCGGTCACGAAGCGCCCAACTTCGTGCTCGCCGACCTGAACGATCAGGAGCACGAGCTCAAGGCGATCCTCGAAGCCGAGGACACCAACGCCGTCGTGCTCGAGTGGTTCAACCCGGACTGCCCGGTCGTGAAGGGTCATTACCGCCAGAACACGATGGGCGCCGTGCAGGAGATGTTCGAGGGCCAGGGCGTGGTTTGGCTGCGCATCAACTCCGGCGGCGAGGGCAAGCAGGGCTACGGCGTGGACAAGAACAAGGACGCCGCCGAGGCCTGGAAAATCGAGGACCCGATCCTGACCGACGCGAGCGGGAAGGTCGGAAAGATGTACGGCGCGAAGACCACCCCGCACATGTACGTCATCGACGGCGAGGGCGTCCTGCGCTACGCCGGCGCGATCGACGACGGCCCGCGCGACGCGAAGGTCAACTACGTCGAGGCGGCGCTCAAGTCCGTCCTCGCTGGTGAGACCGTCGAGGTCGCCGAGACCCGCGCCTACGGGTGCGGCGTGAAGTACGCCAACTGATCCCGGCGAACGCCCGATCAGCACGACCGCGCGAGGGGGCCCAATCGGCCCCCTCGCCGTTTTTGGGACCCACACCCGCCGATCCGGTCCACTCGGCCGCCCCGCCTCGCCGATAGGATCCCACGATGATCGAACTCCCCGGAATCCTCGGCACCATCGCGGACCTGCTCATCGTGGTGATCGGGTTCGGGCTCATCGTGTTTGTGCACGAGCTCGGGCACTTCATCGCGGCGCGCTGGGCGGGCATCCGCGTGCTGACCTTCGCGATCGGGTTCGGGCCCGCGCTCGTGAGCTACCGCAAGGGCATGGGCGTCCGCCGCGGGTCGAGCGAGGCGGAGTACGAAGCCTGGCTCAACCGCGAAGCTGCAGGTGTGACATCGCCCGAGGACCGTGATCGCCAGCGTGAAGCGATCAGCCCGACGGAGTACCGCCTCAGCGCCCTGCCGTTGGGCGGGTACGTCCGCATGCTCGGGCAGGAGGACCTGAACCCGGACGCCGTCTCCGACGCCTCGGACAGCTACCAGCTCTGCAAGCCCTGGAAGCGGATGATCGTGATCTCCGCGGGCGTGGTGATGAACGTCATCACGGCGGCGGTGCTGTTCATCGCGGTCTTCATGATCGGCATCCAGGTCGAGCCGCCCCGGATCGGGGTGATCGCGCCGGGCTCGCCCGCCGCGAGCGCGACGGCGGTGGACGGTGCCGAGCGCGTCGGGCTCGAGCCCGGCGACACCGTGCTGTCGGTCGATGGCGAGGTCCCCCACCGCTTCGACGCCGTGATGATGGCCGTCGCGATGTCCGACCCGTCCACACCCACCCGTCTCGTGGTGCACCGCGAGGGCGTCGGCGATCTGACGTTCGACATCGAGCCCGAAGCGAGCGAGTTCACAGGCCTGCTCGACCTGGGTATCGGGCCTGCCCAGACACTCACGATCGAGTCAGGCCTGAACGAGACCGAGTCCGAGCTCATCGCCGGGGCGCTTGAGAACGCCGGGCTCGCGGGCGTGACGCCCGGCATGTCCCTCCGCGCGATCGACGGCGTTGAGCCCCGTTCCGTCGCGGACCTGATCGACGCGTTCGAGCAATCCGGGGGCACACCCGTCGAGCTCGCGTTCGAGGGGGATGCGTCGGGCAGAACGACTGTCAGCCTGCGGGCCGAGCCCGAGTTCGAGCTCGCCGAGGCACCGCTGCGGTCGGGCAACCCCGGGATCTATCAACACCTCCTCGGGCTCTCCGGCGTGATGATGGTCGATCCCAAAGCGCCGCCGGATCGCGTGGCTCAGGGGCTCAAGCCGGGCGACATCTTCGAGCGCATTGGCACCGCCGAGTACCCGAGCCTTCCACGCGGGACGGACGAGATCCGCTCCAACGCCGGGCGCACAATCGAGGTGGTCGTGCAGCGCCCGAAGGCCGACGGCTCGTTCGAGCGCGTCACCCTCACACCCAAGGTCAAACGCAACGGGCAGATCGGGTTCCTGTCGTCGGACACGATGACGGTCTCAAACCTGCTCTCGTTGCCGCTGACGGGGTTGTCCGATCTTGAGGGCGAACCGCTTCCCGCCCAGCCCGCGGCGGACGTCATCACCCGCCCCGGCACCCGGGTCGTGCGCGTCGGGGACACCGAAACGCCGACGATCGCGGCCGTGCGCGAGGCGCTGCGTGCCGCGACGTCCGACGCCGCCCAGCGCGGCGCGGGCGCCACCCTCGCGCTCGGGCTCACGCTGCCAACCCCCGGCGCGCCGGACGCGGTGGTCTCGTGGGAACTCTCCGCAGACGAAGTGGCCCGCCTGCACGACCTGGGGTGGGACGTGCCGTTCTCGACCGCCCTGTTCGCGCCCGAGCGGATGATCCTGCGCGCTGAGGGGCCCATCGAGGCGATCGGTCTCGGGCTCGAAGAGACCAAGCGGGTGATGCTCAAGACGTACCTCACCTTCGCGCGCCTGTTCCAGGGGTCGGTGCGCGTCGAGCACCTCAAGGGCCCGGTGGGGATCGCCCACGTGGGCACGCGGATCGCCAGCCGCGGGCCGGTGTGGCTGCTTTTCTTCATGGCACTGATCTCCGTGAACCTCGCGGTGATCAACTTCCTGCCCCTCCCGATCGTGGACGGCGGGCAGTTCCTGATGCTCGTCTACGAACAGTTCCGCGGGCGGCCCGTGCCGATCCCGGTGCAGAACGCCGTGACGCTCGCGGGGCTCGTGCTCATCGGGGGCGTCTTCCTCATCGTGACGTTCAACGACGTTCGCGCGTTGCTCGGGCTCTGATGGCGGACACGCTCGGGCTGATCGCGCTGCTCGGGATCGGGTTCGCGTTGTTCGTCATCGCGATGATCGTGCACACGGCACGGATGCTTACCGGGCCGCCGCGCCGGACGTACGCAAGCGCCGTTGCACGCAACATCCCGGGCGACCCATCCGAACTCGACGACCCGCTCGAGTTCGAGGATCGGCGGATCACGCTGTACCGCGAGGAGGTCCGCTGCTGGATCGTCGAGGGGCGTGCCCCCGAAGGCCCGGCGGTCGTGATGTCGCCCGGATGGGCGGACTCGCGGGTCGGGGCGCTCGTGCGCATCCCGGCGCTCGTGGCCCACGCGTCGCGCATCGTCGCGGTCGATCCGCCGGGGCACGGGGAGACACCCGGCACGTGCGATCTCGGCGCACAGCAGGCGTCCCTCCTCACGGCGATCCTCGACTCCGTCGCGCCCGAGGGCCCGGTCGTGCTGATGGGATGGTCGCTCGGTGCGGGCGTCTCGATCGAAGCGGCAGCGCGGCACGACGACGACCCGCCCGAAGTCGCCGAGCGGCGTACGCGGATCGCGGGCGTCATCGCCGAGTCGCCGTACCGGCTTGCCCGCACGCCGGCAGAACGCGTGATGCGCGCTCGCGGCATGCCGGTCGCGTTGAACCTCTCCCCCGCGCTCGCCCTCGTCGGGTTCAGCGAGGGCGTCGGACCGCGCTGGCGCGGGTTCGACCGCGCCGCGTGGGCCGCGAAGCTCGCCTGCCCGCTGCTCGTTCTCCACGGCACGGACGACCCCGTCTCGCCCATCGAGGACGGCCGGTCGATCGCCGCGGCGGCCCCCCTCGGCGTGATCGCCGAGATTGAGGGTGCCGGGCACAACGACCTCTGGACGGACGCCGCGCACCGCGAGCGCCAGGAAGCCGCCGTCCGCCGGTTCTTCACCGAGACGATCCGCCGCGAGCCTGCCCCTACGATCTCGGCGTGACCACCGCCCCACTGCCCACGAGCCCGACGGTTGACGCGATCGCCGCCGATCGGCGCGCCAAGTCGTTCACCACGCGCTCGATCAAACGCGAGAGCAAGATGGACGCCCTCCGGCTCGCGCTGAGCATGGTCGATCTGACCACGCTCGAGGGCGCCGACTCGCCCGAGAAAGTGCGGAGCCTGTGCCGAAAGGCCGTGCGCCCGTTCGAGCGCGATGAAGAACTGCTGGGCGAACGCCTGCCGCACGTCGCCGCGGTCTGTGTCTACCCGGCGATGGTCCCCCACGTCGCCGAACAGCTCAAGGGCACGGGCGTCAACGTCGCGTCCGTCGCGACCGGGTTCCCCTCGGGGCAGTACCCGCTGAGCGTGCGGATCACGGACACCGAGAAGGCGGTCGCCGACGGCGCCGACGAGATCGACATGGTGATCAACCGCGGGGCGTTCCTGAGTGGGCGCTACGGCGAGGTCGCTCAGGAGATCCGCGAGGTCTGCGCCGCGTGCGGCGGGGCCCATCTGAAGGTCATCCTCGAGACGGGCGAACTCGAGACGTACGACAACGTCCGCCGGGCGAGCGACATCGCGATCGCGAACATACGCCCCGGCGATTTCATCAAGACGAGCACCGGCAAGGTGAGCCCCGCCGCGACGATGCCCGTCACACTCGTGATGCTCGAAGCGATCCGCGACGCGTACCTCGATCAGAACGTGGTGATCGGCATGAAGCCCGCCGGCGGCATCCGCACCGCCAAGCAGTCGTGGCACTACCTGTGCATGGTCAACGAGACGCTCGGCGGTGGGTGGCTCACGCCGGACCGGTTCCGGTTCGGAGCATCGAGCCTGGCGAACGACCTGCTGCGGGCGATGGTCAAGCTCAAGACCGGGCGCTACCCGGCGGGGTACGACTTCAGTCTCGCGTGAGCATCACGCCGCGTCGCGCAGCATCCGGTCGTAACGCTCGCGCGCGTCTGGGTCCTGCAGCACGCGGTACGCCTTCGTGACCACCGTGAACTGCTCGGCGGCGCCCTCGTCCTTGTTTGTGTCCGGGTGGAGCTCTTTGGCGAGCGACCGGAAGGACGTGTGGATCTGGTCGTCGCTGGCGTCGCGCGCCACGCCCAGGATCGCGTACAGATCGGGTACTTCCACCGACACCGCGCGGCTCGTGGGCGCTTCCGCCTTGGACTCCGACCCGCCCACGAAACCGTGGACAGCGAACTCCTCGATCGCCTTGCGGTGCTTGGGCTTGAGGTTCATGAACTCGACGCCGACCTCGAATGTGCGTCCGAGCAAGCTCTTGCGCTTGATCCAGACGACTCGTCCGGTGAGGTTGAGCTTCTGCGCGCCGCCGCCGAGGACGAAGTGCTGGGTGTCACCCTTTTTGTAGTAGGGCTTCTCGCCGACGCGGAATCGCATGCCCGACCCGGAGAGGTCGATGACCTCGCCGTGGTTGCACGTGATCCCGTGCGTGCGGTACCGCGAGTACTCGCGGATGTGATAGGGGTCGGCGTCGCTCTTGGAGATCATGGAACCGGAATCGGCCCGACGGGCTCCACGCTCGCACGCGGGCGGCCGAGCAACCGTTGCCTGGGCGTCACAGCCCGCACAGACGGCATAAACCACCCCATCGGGCGTCTCCGCCCATGAAGCGGCTGGTCCCCGCGGAACCCTACAATGGAGGCGTGACTTCCGCCCCGCCCTCCCCGACCACCGTCATCCGCCCCGGACCGAGCCCGGCGCGGCTCGATTTCGCGTCGGGCATCTTTGACTATGCCCCGGCGCCCGAGTCCGTCCGTCCCGAGATCGCGGGCAGCTACGGGCTGTTCATCGGCGGCACATCCGTGGACGCCCAGGGGGGCAAGCGGTTCGCCACGACCAACCCCGCGACGGGCGAGACCATCAGCGAGGTCGCCGAGGCATCGGCGGCGGACGTGGACCGAGCGGTCGCAGCGGCGCGTGCGGCGCTGCCGGCCTGGTCCGCCCTGCCCGGCATCGAGCGTGGGAAGTACCTCTACCGCATCGCGCGCCGCCTGCAGGAACGCGCACGCGAGATCGCGGTCCTTGAAACGATCGACGGCGGCAAGCCGATCAAGGAATCGAGGGATGTCGATATCCCGCTCGCCGCGGCTCACTTCTTCTACCACGCCGGGTGGGCCGACAAGCTCGCGTACGCCTTCCCGGGCACGGACCCCAAACCCGTAGGCGTGTGCGGCCAGATCATCCCGTGGAACTTCCCGCTGCTGATGGCGGCGTGGAAGATCGCGCCCGCCTTGGCGTGCGGGAACACGGTCGTCCTCAAGCCCGCCGAGACGACCCCGCTGACCGCGCTGCGTCTCGCCGAGATCTGCGATGAGGTGGGTCTGCCGGCGGGCGTCGTGAACATCGTCACCGGAGCCGGCGCGACGGGTGCCGCGATCGTCGAGCACCCGGGCGTGGACAAGATCGCCTTCACGGGCTCGACTGAGGTCGGCAAGCGCATCGCCAAGGCGGTCGCGGGCACCGACAAGACGCTGACGCTTGAGCTCGGCGGCAAAAGCGCGAACATCATCTTCGAGGACGCTTCGATCGACCAGGCGGTCGAGGGCATCATCGAGGGGATCTACTTCAACCAGGGCCACGTGTGCTGCGCGGGCTCCCGGCTGTTCGTGCAGGAGTCGATCGCGGACCGCGTGACCGCGAAGCTGCGCGACCGGCTGGCGACGCTGCGTGTGGGAGACCCGCTGGACAAGAACACGGACGTCGGCGCGATCAACTCGCGGGCGCAGCTCGACACGATCGAGCGGTACCTCCGGATCGGGCGCGACGAGGGCGCGACCCTGCACGAGGTGAACGGATCGGCACTGCCCGACGCGGGGAACTGGTGCCGGCCCTGCTTCTTTACGGGTGTGCAGCCGAGTCACGCGATCGCACGCGAAGAGATCTTCGGGCCCGTGCTCGCGGTGATGACCTTCCGCACGCCCGCCG
The DNA here is from genome assembly GCA_030426605.1 of Phycisphaerae bacterium. Classification (GTDB taxonomy): domain Bacteria; phylum Planctomycetota; class Phycisphaerae; order Phycisphaerales; family UBA1924; genus BQJQ01. The sequence goes on from JAUHXM010000024.1 coordinate 7,468, forward strand.
AGGCGATCGAGCGGGCGAACAACACGCCCTACGGGCTCGCCGCGGGCGTGTGGACGGACAAGGGCTCGAAGATCTTCGAGGTCGCGAGCAAGCTGGACGCGGGCGTGGTCTGGCTGAACACCTACAACAAGTTCGACCCCACGAGCCCGTTCGGCGGGTTCAAGGAATCGGGGTTCGGGCGCGAGGGCGGCCGGCACGGGCTGCGCCCCTACGTCCGCCTCTGAGCGCGAAAGGAATCCGACATGGAGCACACGATGGCCGAGCCGACGCAGACGCCCGGGGCGCACTCGTTCGACATCCGACCGCTTGAGGAATCCGACAAGGGGTGGGTGCGCGACGCGCTGAAGCGCTACTGGGCGTCCACGCGCCAGGTGACCAAGAACCGCCTGCACCAGGCGGACGAGCTCCCGGGGTTCGGCGCGTTCCGCGACGGCGAGCCCGTGGGCTTGCTCACCTACGACATCCGCGACGGGCAGTGCGAGATCGTGACGCACAACTCCCTCGCCGGGCACGGCGGGATCGGGTCGTGCCTGCTCGCCGAGGTCCGCAAGCTCGCGCGCGAACGCGGCTGCTCCCGCCTCTGGTGCATCACGACGAACGACAACATGCCCGCCCTCCGTTTCTACCAGCGCCGCGACTTCGAGATCGTCGCACTGCATCGCGACGGCGTCGTCGCGGCTCGCAAGCTCAAGCCCGAGATCCCCGAGGTCGGGATGGACGGCATCCAAATCCGCCACGAGATTGAGCTCGAGTACAAGCTCTGAGAAAGACCTGAGGCATGAGGCCTGAGGCTTGAGGAATACCTGTTCATGTCAGACCGGCTCGGTGTCATCAAGACGTACAAACTCTTCATCGGCGGGAAGTTCCCGCGCACCGAGTCCGGGCGTTCGACGAGGGTCACCGACCCACAACGCGGTGTCGTCGCCCACGTCTGCCACGCGAGCCGGAAGGACGTCCGCGACGCCGTCGAGGCGGCCCGCAAGGCCCAGCCCGCGTGGGCGGGCGCGACGTCGTACCTGCGCGGACAGATCCTCTACCGGCTCGCCGAGATGATCGAGTCGCGCCGTGCCGAGTTCATCGAGGTGCTCGCGTCGGACGACGCGGACCGCGAGGTTGACGCCTCGATCGACCGCGTGACCAGCTACGCCGGGTGGACCGACAAATTTCCGCAGGTCTGGGGCGGGGCGAACCCCGTCGCGGGCCCGTACCACAACTTCACCGTGCCGGGACCGGTCGGTGTCGTTTTCGCGATCGCGCCGGATGAGCGCCCGCTGCTGGGTTTGCTCTCGATGATCCTGCCCCCGATCGCGATGGGCTCGTCGGTCGTGGTGCTCGCGAGCGAGACAAACCCGATCCCGGCGATGATCCTCGCCGAGGCGATCGCGACGAGCGACGTGCCGGGCGGGGTGGTCAACATCCTGACGGGATTCCGCGCCGAGCTCGCCGAGCACATCGCGGGGCACCGGGAGATCGACGCGGTGCACGCCGCGGGGGTCGATGCCGATCAGCGCCGCGTGCTGCGTGAGGGGGCCGCGGAGAACCTCAAGCGGGTGACGGTGCGCGACACCGCCGGCGACGCGTGGTATGACGCCTCGTGCGCCAGCCCGTGGTGGATCGAGCCGTTCGTCGAATCGAAGACGACCTGGCACCCCAGCGCGACCTGAGCCGATCGTCGTGCCCCGACCCGGCATCGGGCCCGTGGCACGCGGGACTCACCCCGTCCTGTCGTCCGGGCGCGTGGTCTCGAACGCGCGGATGCACAGGTGTGCGCCGACGCTGAACAGCACCATGAGGAGGAACGCCGCGATGATGACGCCGATCGCGCGCGCCATGGAGGCGTTCGGCCCGAGCTCAGTTGTCAGGGCGCTCGCGTTGGTCCGCTGCAACCACACGGCGACGAGCACCGCGGGCGCCGCGACGAGCACGCCCTTGACGAGCATCCCCCACGACCGTGTGGATCGCGTGAGCACCGCGACGCCGCCGAGCCCCGCGATCGCGCCCCCGATCCCGATGTGCGCCAAGATCGCGAGCTTGACCATCCGCGTGCCCTCGGGCGTCGAGACGTTCGCGTTCGCGTCGAGGTAGAGCCCGAACAGCGCCGCGGCGACGAACGTGCCCGCGACGCACAGCGCCCCGAGCCCGAACCCCTCGCGGAACCTGCCGAGCCCGAGCATCACGCCGAGCACGCCCGCGATCATCGCGACGAGCTCGAACCCGAACATGCCCAGCACTGGTTTGGCGAACCCGAGCAACGCGTACCCGGCTCCGACGCCCGTGATCAGCGTTCCCACGACGGAGGCGATGAGCACGGACCATCGCACCAACGCCGGCGGCGCCGGTGGCACGCACGACTCGGGGGACGTCGCCTGTTCTGGGTTAGACGCATCGGTCATCGGGAGATCCATCGGGCCGCGCCGGGGCCCGGTGTGAGCGCGAGGGGGGTGATCGGCCGGATCGTACGCCGCACATCCCGCGCCCCGCCGGGCGGGCAGAAAGTGCGCTTGGAAGCGCGGATCGGACGCAAGTCAGGCCCGAGAACCGCCGAAAGTGCCGATACGGGCCGCGCGGCCCGAACGCGCGCGGGGGCCGGGTTGACCCCACCCCGCCAACAAGCCGATCTCTTTAGACACGTGCCGGAGTTCCTCGTGCCCCAGAACGCGCCCCAAACCCTCGAGCGGCCCGCGGATCGTGTCCGCGGGCTGTACCGCGCGATGCTCGAATCGTGGGCGGGCGACTGCCTGCGCCTGCGGGCATCGGGGCTCGACCGCCCGAGCTGGCGGACAACGACGACCGGCCCGGCCCGCCCGCTCGGCGTGCGGGCGTCCGCGCGCCGGGCCGCGTAACGGCCCGAGGAGGTCACGATGGGTGGCATCAGCACCGGCGTTGGCATTTTCAGCGGCATCGACTCCGCCACGCTCATCGAGCAGCTGCTCGCGGCCAACTCCCGCCCACGGCTCCTCGCCGAGCGACGCCTCGTCCAGCTCCAGTCGCAGCAGGCGGCCTACCTCGATCTGAACTCATCGCTCTCCGCGCTCCGCAGCGCCGCCCAGACGTTCCGCACCCAGAAGATCTTCGACTCGAAAGACGCCGTCTCGAACAACGAGGTCGTCTTTACCGCCTCCGCGGGGTCGAACGCGCAGAACGGGTCGTACTCGTTCATCGTGGACAAACTGGTCTCGACCCGCCAGCTCCTCAGCCGCGGGTTTACGGATACAAACCTCTCGGGCATCGGTCTCCAGACCCTGAACGTCGAGGACTACCGCGCCCGGCTCGACCGCGAGACCGCGCTGGCGGACCTCAACGACGGCTCGGGCATCACCCGAGGCAAGATCCTCATCAACGACGTCGAGGTCGACCTGTCCAGGGTCGCCACCGTCAGCGACGTGCTGGAGAAGATCAACACGACCATCGGGCTCGACGTCACCGCGTCCGTCTCGGGCGGGGCGATCGTGCTGACCCACGACGACTCGGGCGAGGATGTTGTCGTCGAGAACGGCGTCGGCTCCACCGCCGCCACCTCCCTCGGCATCGAGGGCACCGCGACGGGCACCCTCACGGGCGACACCATCTTCGGGCTCAATGAGAACACCGCGCTCCGGGCGCTCAACGACGGACGCGGCGTCCACACCGACCCCACCGTCGATACGTCCGACGCCAGCGAGGGCGAGGCGCCCACCGTCACGGACATCCGCATCACGGTCGGCTCCGAGACCGTCCGCGTCCGGCTGGGCGAGCGATTCCAGGAGGACGACGACGGCAACCTCGAGCCCTACCAGGGCGCCGTCTCGACCGTCGGACAGGCCGTCGATCGCATCAACGAGGCGATCGAGAACCACGCCGTCGTCTCAGGCATCACCGTCTCCATCGACCCCGACACCGGCGGGCTCGTGGTGGACAATCAGTCGGGCCAGAACATCACCATCGCGAACGGCGCCGACACCACGACCGCCGACGACCTCGGCATCGCCGGCACGTACAACGACACCACGACCACGAACGGCACACGCCTCCTGGCCGGCCTGAATTCAACGCTGGTCTCAAGCATCAACGGCGGCACCGGGCTCGGCGCGACCGACGGCAACGTGACCTTCGACCTCGCGGACGGCAGCTCGTTCAACGTGACCGGCCTCGACGCCGCGGAGACTCTGACCGACATCATCAACCTCATCAACGCCGACGGGCGCGTCACCGCGTCGCTCACTTCCAACGGCACCGGGCTCAAGATCGTTGACAACACCCGAGACGACGTGAACACCGCTGACTTCGTCGTCCGCGGCATCGGAGGACCCGAGACCAACACCGCCATGAGCCTCGGCATCGAGGGGACCTACACCACCGGTACCGCCAACGGGACGAACCTCCAGCTCGCATGGCTCGGCTCGGGCTCCCGCCTCGCGGACCTCAACTCCGGCGCGGGCGTCGGCTCGGGCACCTTCCGCATCATCGACTCGCTCGGCAGTACCGACGAGTTCAGCGCCGACGACGGGCAGAGCCTCCAGGATGTCATCAAGGAAATCAACGACTCGAACAGCGTTGATGTCACCGCCCGGATGAACGACACCGGCGACGGGATCATCATCATCGACAACGCCGGCGGCACCCTCAACCTCACCATCGAGGACGTCTCGGGCACCGTCGCCCGCGAGCTCGGCATCGCCGGAGAATCCACCGGCGCCGGCGCGGACAACTACATCGACGGCTCGTTCGAGCACGAGATCGAGTTCGAGGCCGGCGCGACCCTCGACGACATCGTCCGCACCATCAACGAGGCCGGCGTTGAGATTTCCGCCTCCATCATCAACGACGGCGCCGGCGGGGCGCCCTACCGACTCTCCATCGCCGGGCGCAACCCGGGCACCGACGGCCGGTTCATTATCGACACGAACGGGTTCAACCTCGGGCTCAACGTCCTCGACAAGGGCAGCGACGCCCGCGTCTTCTTCGGGTCGTCCGACCCCGCCCAGGGCATCCTGATCTCCAGCTCTTCCGACACGCTCGACGGCGTCATCACCGGCGTCTCCATCGACCTCAAGAGCACGTCGGCCGACCCCGTCGAGCTCTCGATCTCGACCGATTTCGAGACCATCGAGGGCTCCGTCCAGGCCTTCATCGAGGCCTACAACGGCGTGCTCGACCGCATCGACAACGCCACCCGATACGTCGAGGAGACCAACGAGCGCGGCATCCTCCTGGGCGACGGCACCGCCAACTCGCTCAAGCAGCGCATGTTCACCTCCGCCATCGCCTCCAACACAGGCTTCACCGAGGCGTACAACACGCTCTACTCCGTCGGCGTCACCGTCGGAGAGGGCGGCCGACTCGAGTTCGACAACGAGACTTTCCGCGAGGCCCTCGCCGACGACCCCGACGCCGTCAAGCGCCTCTTCTCGACGCGCACCATCGACCCCACGGGCGGCACCAGCGAGATCTCCCCCGGCATCACGGCGTCCAACCCCGACGCGGACACCGAGTTCTCCGCCCTCGGCGTCATCAACCAGATCGAGGAGTTCGCGACGGACTACGTCAACTCGATCGACGGCGTCCTGACCCTTCGAAACCGAGCGATCGACTCCCAGATCGCACTTCAGCAGGACCGCATCGAGCTCTTCGACATCCGGCTCGAATCGCAGCGGCAGGTGCTCCAACGCCAATTCCTGGCGATGGAGCAGTCGATCGCCGCCGTCCAGACCCAGTCCGCGACGCTCGGATCGATCTCTCTGCTCGGATAATCCTCGGGACCGGCTTAAGCCGCCCCACCCCAAGGCCGATAGCTGGAGCCGATGGCTGACGCAGCGACCACCAACGCGTACCTCCGCACCCGCGTGATGACGGCGAGCCCCGAGGAGCTCCGCCTCCTCCTTCTGGAAGGCGCCCTCCGGTTCGCCAACCAGGCGAAACAGGGGCTGGAAGCGAAGAACTTCGAGGCATCGCACGCCGGCTTCACCCAGTGCCGCGACATCGTGCTCGAGCTGCTCACCACCGTGAAGCCCGAGCCCGACCCCGAGCTCGCCGAACGCGTGCGGGCCCTCTACACCTTCATGTACTCCGAGCTCGTCTCCGCCAGCTTCGACAAGGACATCCCGAAGCTCGACAAGGTCATCGAGCTCCTCGAATACGAGCGCGAGACCTGGGTCATGCTCATGGACCAGCTCAAACGCGAACGCGGCACGACCGAGCCCAAGCCGCACGCCGCCCAGACCACCGACGGCGGCGAGCGTGCCCCCCTGAGCATTCAGGCCTAACGCCCCCCGCGCGAGCCGGGGCGTCCCCGCCCCGGATCATCACGCGCGCCCGGAGAGCCCGGCCGCCAGATCATCCATCACGAGCTTCAGCGACACGTTCGACGCCAGGAGTCGCTCCGCACGCCCGACGAGGTCGATCGCCCGCACCGCCGGCATCGCCGCCTTCGGCTCGGCGAGCTGCCCGCGGTACCGCCGCGCCACCAGCCCGAACATCTGCGACGCCCCCGCGCGGTTCGCGGCCTCCTTGGACCGGTTCTCGCCCGCCTTCGACCCCGCGTCCACCCAGTCCTTCGCCCACGAATCGACCAGCTCCGCCATCGTCGATCCGAGCGTCAGGGGCAGCTCGCCCCGGTCCGCTTGATCGAGCATCGGGCCGAGCGTCCGGTGCCAGGCGTACAGCCCGGTCTCCCGCGCCCGGACCAGCTTGCCCGGCGAGCCCTCGGCGTGCCCGATCAACCATTCCAGCTCCGCCCCGCTCGCCTCGATCGATGCCCGTTCGACCCACCGCGCCATCGCCTCGTCGTCCAGCGGCGTGAACCCCACCCGCTGACACCGCGAACGGATCGTCGGCAGCAGCCGGTCCTCGCTCGACGTCACCAGGATGATCACCGTGCCCGGGGGCGGCTCTTCGAGCGTCTTCAGGATCGCGTTCTGCACCGGCGCGTTCGTGGGCGAGCGGTCCATCAGCTCCGCCTCGTCCACGATGAACACCTTGGTCGCGCGGGGCGGCGTCTCGTGCGACATCACCGGCGCCAGCTTCGCGGGCCGGATCAGGTGCTGATCGATCACGTCTTTCGGGATCGTCGAGAGCTTGGACGACCGGACGCTCGAGTCGTCGCTAAACCGGGCGAGCTCCTTGACGATCACGTGCAGATCGGGGTGTGTCCCCGCCCGAAGCAGCGTCTGCGTCTCGCTCGCCGGGTCCGGCGCAAGCTCGCCCGGGCCCATGAGCGTTTCCTGGGGCGCCGTGGTCGGGTCGAGGACCATCGCGGCGAACGCCAGCGCCGTCGTGAACTTCCCCACGCCCTGAGGCCCGTGGAAGATCCAGGCGTGGTGCAATCGGTCGGACTCCACCGCCGCCCGCAGCACCCCCGCCGCCCGGTCCTGCCCGATGACATCCCCCAACGGGATCGGCGCGGGCGTGCGGAGCTCGTGCTTGGGGTTCGGCGCGTCCGCCTTCTTCTGGACCCGCTTCTTCGCGGTCTTCTTTGCCGTCTTCTTTGCCACGCCGTCAGCGTAGCGGGTCGCCCGCCTCCGACGAGCCGCGACCGGCAGGGAGCGGGGTTTCGGTGGCACTGGCGTCCCGCCCGCGCACGAAGTGGTCTCACAGGCGGGAGGCCTGTGCCACGGAAGCGTGGGATTCCGCTCCCTGACGGTCGCGGCTCGTCAGACCCCGTACGATCACACCCGCCCCTACCCGGAGAAGCCCGCGATGTCCACGCCGACGTCTGAATCCCAGCGCCCGACCACCGACGCCGGCCTGAGTGCCGACGCCATTCGGCGACGCTTCGTGGCCTTCTTCGAGGACCGCGACCACACCCACTACCCGTCGAGCCCCTCCACGCCCTTCGACGACCCCTCCCTCATCGACACCTTCACCAACGCGGGCATGAACCAGTACAAGCCCATCTTCCTGGGCACCGTGGACCCCAACTCCCCCCTCGCCAAACTCAAGCGGGCGGCGAACTCCCAGAAGTGCATCCGCGCCGGCGGCAAGCACAACGACCTCGACGACGTCGGCAAGGACACCTACCACCACACCTTCTTCGAGATGCTCGGCAACTGGTCCTTCGGCGACTACTTCAAAGCCGAAGCCGTCGCCTGGGCCTGGGAGTTCCTCACCAAAGAGCTCGGGCTCCCCGAAGATCGCCTGTACGCGACCTACTTCGGCGGCGACCCGGAAAGCGGGCTCGACCCCGACCACGAAGCGCGCGACCTCTGGCTGCAAGTCCTCCCCGCCGACCGCGTCCTGCCCGGGTCCATGAAGGACAACTTCTGGGAGATGGGCGACACCGGCCCGTGCGGCCCGTGCTCCGAAATCCACTACGACAGGATCGGAGGGCGGAACGCGGCCGATCTGGTCAACCACGACGACCCCGACGTCCTCGAGATCTGGAACCTCGTCTTCATCCAGTTCGACCGGTTGGAGGGCGGCAAGCTCCGCGCGCTCCCTGCCAAGCACGTCGATACCGGCATGGGGCTCGAACGCATCGTTTCGGTCGTCCAGGACAAACGCTCGAACTACGACACGGACATCTTCACGCCGCTGTTCGACGCCATCCAGAAGTCCACGAACGCGCGCCCGTACGCGGGCAAGGTCGGCGCCAAGGACACCGACGGCGTGGACGAGGCGTACCGCGTCATCGCCGACCACGCCCGGACGCTCACCATCGCCCTGACCGACGGCGCCGTGCCCTCCAACGAAGGCCGCGGGTACGTGCTGCGGCGCATCCTGCGCCGGGCGGTCCGGTACGGGCGTCAGAAGCTCAACGCGCCGTCGGGGTTCTTCGCCTCGCTTGTGCCCGTCGTCGTCGAATCGCTGGGCGGGGCGTTCCCCGAACTCAAGCAGGACCCCGCCAAGGTGCAGGGGCTGATCGCGGATGAAGAGGCGAGCTTTGAAAAGACTCTCAATAAGGGAGTGAGCCTCTTCAAGGAAGTTGCATCAAGAGCACTGCTTCTGCACACAGACCAATGGGACGTGGCCAAGAAATTTAAAATGGAGCACCCTACTGAGCCCCATGACGACGAAACTTACATATTCACATTTGGTGACGAGACATACAACTTCGACCAATTGACACCCACGATCGTCCGCTCGCATTACCCAGAAGAGACACCGACGATTTCCGGCGAAGACGCCTTCAAGCTCTACGACACCTACGGCTTCCCCGTGGACCTCACCATGGTGATGGCTGAGGAATGCGGCTTGACCGTCGATGTCCCCGGTTTCGAAAAAGCCATGGCCGAGCAAAAGGCCCGCTCCCGCGCCGGCGGGCGCAAGGACGGCGGCGGGGACAAGCTCGCGCTCTCCGCGGAAGAAACCGCCAAGCTCGCCTCGCTCGGCATCGCGCCGACCGACGACAGCGCCAAGTTCGCACCGCGCGAGATGCGCGCCCGCGTCAAGGCGATCTGGGACGGGCGCACATTCGAAGAGCACGCCGACACCGGCTCGCACGGCGCCAACCACGTCGCGTTCATCCTCGACAAGACCTGCTTCTACGCCGAGATGGGCGGGCAGGTCGCCGACAAGGGCAAGATCACCAACGGCAAGGGCGGCGAGATCCGCGTCGATTCCGTCAAATCGTTCGGCGGGTACGTCGTGCACGCCGGGCCCGTCGTCAAGGGACGCGTCTCGCTGGGCGACGACGTCGTCCTCCACGTCGATCCGACACACCGCAGGCACGTCGCATCCAACCACACGATGACGCACCTGCTGAACCACAAGCTGCGGCTGGTCCTCGAGGGCGACCAGGACCAGAAGGGCTCGCTCGTCGCGCCCGACCGCCTGCGGTTCGACTTCTCGCACAACCAACCCATGAACGCCGACGAGCTGGGCGAGGTCGAGCGCCTGGTACGTGAGGACATCGACGCGGGCTTGGATGTGGACGCCCGCGAGGCGTCGCTGCTTGTTGCCAGGGGCATCCCCGGGCTGCGGGCGGTCTTCGGCGAGACCTACCCGGACCCCGTCCGCGTCGTCGCGATCGGCGCGACGGTGGACGCCGTGATGGCATCGCCCGAGAGCGATACGTGGTCGGGCTACTCGATCGAATTCTGCGGCGGGACGCACGTCGCGAACACCCGCGACGCCGAGGCGTTCTGCCTCGTCTCGGAAGAAGGCATCGCCAAGGGCGTGCGCCGGATCACGGCGCTCACGGGCGTGCCCGCGAAGGCGGCGATCCAGGCGGGCGAATCGCTCGCGAAACAGATCGAAGCGGCGGCCAAGCTCCCCGACGTCAAGCTCGCCGAAGCGGTCACGGAACTGACCAACGAGTTGGACCAGCTCACGATGTCCGCGGCGCTCAAGGCGTCGCTCCGCGATCAGGTCGGGCACCTCGCCGAGCGCGCGAAGCGAGCCGCGAAGGCCGCCGCCGCGGAGCGCGCGGGCCAAGCCCAGTCCATGGCGCGCCAGATCGCTTCTGCCGCCCAGTCCTCGATGGAACCCGTCGTCGTCTCGACGATCGAAGCGGGTAGCGACCGGAAAGCCCTCGAAGCCGCCGCGAACACCGTCGCCTCCGCCTGCCCGACGCTCGGCATCATGCTCGTCTCGCCCGATCAGTCCGAGGGGAAGGCCGCGATCATGGCGGTCGTCCCCAAGGCCCTCGTCGGCCGCGGGCTCAAGGCGGGCGATTGGGTCAAGGAAGTCGCCGGCATCATGGGCGGCAAGGGCGGCGGGCGACCCGAGCAGGCCCAGGGCGGCGGGACGGACCTGAGCAAGCTTGCGGACGCCCTCAAGCACGCCCGCACCTACGCCCACCAGCAGCTCGGGTGATGCCCGGCGACCCGCCCAGATCACGCGGGCCCGCGGGCTTCAGCACCTCGCAGGTGAAGGCTTGGGCGATCGCCCTGAGCATGGTCTACGGCACCATCGGGTTCGCCCTGCTCGGGCTTCTCATCGATTGGTGGGCGGGCACCAGCCCGTGGTTCGTGATCGGGCTCGCGATGCTCGGGCTCGCCGTCGGGATGTACCGATTCATCCGTGAGGCGCAGGCCCTGAACCGGTCGTCGTCACGCCCCCGCGGCGGGAGCACGAGCGGGCGAGAATGAGGCCCGCCTGACAGGAAAAACGGGCTCTGGCGGGCTCGCCGGGCGTGCATGGGCAAGCTACCCTTCCCGTCCCCGGGCGGCGAAACCGTCGTGCGTCGGACGCCCGGGGTCTGGAGTCAACGGGCACCCGATGCGAGAGACGAGCGATCATCCTGCCGCTGTGACCGCCCCGATCGCCAAGATCGCCGGCGTCGTCTTCGGCGCGATCCTCATCTGCACCGCGCTCGCGGCCGTCCTCGCGGCGACCACGGCGCCCGGCGCCCTCCCCGCCGCGATCGCCGGCGGGGTCTCCGCGCTCAGCGGCGCGATGCTCGGGCTCCGCCCCATCGTCATGGCGGGGCAGGTCAAACCCCTCGCGCTCGCGATGGCGTGGATCTTTGGTTCCTCGACGCGGATGTTGGTCGCCTCGGGCGCGGCGCTCGCGGCCCACCTCGTGGGCGACCTCGACCCGGCCTGGACGCTCGGCGTCATGCTCGCGGCCTGCCTCGCGGCCCTCGCCGCCGAACTGCTCATCATCATGCCCGTCGTCGGCGCCAAGCCGACCACGGAGGGGGCTCACTGATGGACGTGCTCACGCTCGCGGCGGACAACCCGCTCAACCACGTGGTCAACCACTGGTTCATCAAGTCGGACAGCGGTTACTGGCTCTGGTCCGCCAACCAGACGAACCTTGTCATCTCCGCGCTCATCGTTCTGATCGTGGGCCCGTGGGCCGCCAGCAAGATCGCGACCGGCGCCGAGTCCGAGGGCCACGAGCGGTACGTCACCCGCAACCCGATCGCGCACGCCATCGAGGTGATCTGCCTCTACCTGCGGGACAACGTGATCGAGCCCCTGCTGCACGAGCGGACGGCTCGGTTCATGCCCATCCTGCTCGCCCTGTTCTTCTTCATTCTGATCAACAACCTGCTCGGGCTCATCCCGATCATCGACTTCCAGGCGCTCTTCGCCGGCGACATGGTGCACCAGGGCAAGGCCCCGATCGGCGGCACCGCGACCCAGAACCTCTGGGTCACGGGCGTCCTCGCCGCGTTCGCCGCCGTCGTCATCAACATCGCGGGTGTGAAGGAGCTCGGGCTCGGCGGCTACATCAAGCACCTCACCGCCGAGGCGCCCATCTTCGTCTGGCCCATCATCATCCCGATCGAGATCCTGGGCACGTTCATCAAGCCCATCGCGCTGGCCATTCGTCTGTTCGCGAACATGACGGCGGGGCACACCCTGCTCGCGGTCATCTTCATGTTCGTGAAAATGGCGCTGGAAGGCGGCATCGCCATCGGCGCCGGCATCGGCATCGTCGCGCTGCTCGCGGGCATCGCGATCTTCTTCCTCGAGATCTTCGTCGCCTTCCTGCAGGCGTTCGTGTTCATGTTCCTCACCACGGTGTTCATCAGCCTGCTGAGCCACCACGGCGACGAGCATGACCACGATCACGCGCCCGCGGTGGCGTGATTCAGACTTTTCGGCCGAGGGCGCGGGGAGGCGTCCAAGGCCGGTGAAAGCCGGAGCTTGAGCCGGCGTGGAATCCCTCCCCGTCAGATGGTTCACCGGGGGCGAGACCCCTCGTCAGAAAGGAAACACGAGGCAGCCATGAAGAACATGATCAAGAACATCGCGGTCGCGTCCGGCGTGCTCGCTCTCTTCGGTGCCAGCTCGGCGATGGCACAGGACACCGCCGCCGCCGACATCGCCGCCGCCGCCAACGAAGGCATCGGCAAGGGCCTCGGCGCCCTCGGCGCGGGCCTCGCCGTCCTCGGCGGTGGCCTCGGCATCGGCCTGGTCGGCAAGGGCGCCGTCGAGTCCATCGCCCGTCAGCCCGAAGCGGGTGGCCCGATCGGCACCAACATGATCCTCGCCGCCGCCCTTATCGAGGGTGCGACCCTCTTCGCGGTCGTCGTCGGCCTGCTGACCATGGTTCTCTGAGGCACACCCTCGGAGACCCTGGTCTCACCAATCCACACCCTTCGTTCGACGAAAGTCGGGCGCGGGGTTTCCCTTGAGACACGCCGCCCGCGGCATCCACGGAGTGCACGCATGAACCGCTTCGCTCGATTCCTCGTCCTCGCCCTCGCGGCGTTCCTCACGATCGGCATGCTCGCCGCCCCGCTGGGCAGCACCGCCCACGCCGCCGACGAGCCCGCCCACGCCGCCGACGGGCACGGCGGGCACGGCGACGCCGAGCACCAGGGCCCCATCCCCACCGTCATGCAGGGGCTCGCGCCCGCGATCACGGCGCTGATCGCATTCGGCATCGTGCTGGGCGTCATCTACGTCGCGATCTGGCCCAAGATGGCCAAGGGCCTCGACGAGCGTGCCAACAAGATCAAGGACGAGATCGCCGCCGCCGAGCGCGCCCGCAAGCAGGCCGCCGACGCCCTGGACGAGTACGAGAAGAACCTCGCCGAGGCCCGCGCTGAGGCGAAGGCGATGCTCGAACAGACCAAGGCCGAGCAGGCCGAGCTCGCCGCGTCGCTCAAGGCAAAGGCGGACAAGGAGCTCACCGAGCTCCGCGACCGGGCCCGCCAGGACATCGAGTCCGCCAAGCGTGCCGCCGTCAACGAGCTCTACGCCGAGTCCGTCACGCTCGCGTCCAACATCGCCGGCAAGATCCTCCAGCGTGAGGTCTCCGCGGGCGACCAGCAGCGGCTCGTCGAGGAGTCCCTCGCCGAGATGAAGGCGTCCAACTAACCGGGGAGGCACGCATGCCGCTCGTTGAATCCAAGCCCGACGCCCTCGCCCGTGTCTACGCCGCGAGTCTCTTCGAACTCGCCGAAGCCGACGGCGGGCAGGCCCGCGCCGAGGAGATCCTCGGCGAACTCGAGGACATCCTCGAACTCGCCCGCTCCAACCCGGGCTTCTCAGAGTTCCTCGCCTCCCGCGTCCTCTCGAGCGACAAGCGCGGCGCCGCGCTCAGGTCGATGCTCCAGGGCAAGTGCCAGGACCTCACGCTCCGGTTCCTCCTGCTGCTGAACCAGAAGGGCCGCCTCGGTCACCTGCCCGCGATCACCGCGGCCTTGGACCACACCGTGCAGGAACGCTTCGGACGCGTCGAAGTGGATGTCTTCACCGCCACCCCGATCGGGTCCGACGAGGTCACCCTCGTCAAGAACAAGCTCCAGGCGGCGCTGGGCAAAGAGCCCATCATCCACCCCTACACCGACGAGTCCATGATCGGCGGCATCAAGGTCCGCGTGGGTGACCAGCTCATCGATGGCTCGCTCTCCACCCGCCTCCGCCAGATGAAAGACCGCCTCACCCGCGACGGCGGCGCCACCGTCCGCGGCAAGATCGCCGACATGATCGACGACGCCTCCTGAACCCGCATCCGCGCCAACGCGCGGGGAGCACACCCATGCCCAAGAAGACCATCGCAGCCGTCGACGTCGCCGGCAAGCGCGTTCTCGTGCGCGTCGATTTCAACGTCCCCCTCGATGGGTCCACCATCACCGACGACCGCCGGATCCAGGCCGCCCTCCCCACCATCAAGTCGATCATCGACCGCGGCGGCAAGGCGATCCTGATGTCCCACCTCGGGCGCCCCGAGGGCACCGGCGTCGAGCCCGCGCTCTCCCTGCACCCCGTGGCCGAACGCCTCAGCGAGCTGCTCGGCAAGCCCGTCGCCTTCCCGAGCCACGACTGCGTGGACGCGAACGCCGCCGCGGGCGTCGCCGCGATGAACGACGGCGACGTGCTGCTGCTCGAGAACCTCCGCTTCCACAAAGCCGAGAAGAAGGGCGACGCCGACTTTGCCGCCAAGCTCGCGGCGTACGCGGACGTCTATGTCAACGACGCCTTCGGCACCTGCCACCGCGAAGACGCCTCGATGGTCGCCGTCCCCAAGGCCGTCAACGGCGAGAAGGTCTGCGGCTTCCTCGTCGAGAAGGAAATCAAGTACCTCTCCGACGCCCTGGCCAACCCCGCGCGCCCGTTCGTCGTCATCCTCGGCGGCGCCAAGGTCTCCGACAAGCTCCCCGCCATCGAGCACCTGCTCACCAAGGCCGACGCCATCCTCGTCGGCGGCGCCATGGCCTACACCTTCGTCAAGGCCCTCGGGCACGAGGTCGGTGACTCCCGCGTCGAGGCCGACAAGGTCGCCCACGCCAAACGCATCATCGACGGCGCTGCCAACTCCGCGATCGACCTCCACCTCCCGACCGACCACATCTGCTCGACGCAGTTCGCCGCAGACTCGGGCGACATCGAGGTCTTCACCGACGAGATCAAGCCCGGCTACATGGGCCTGGACATCGGCCCGGTGACCCAGGGCCACTACGCCGAGGTCATCGCCCACGCCAAGACCGTCGTCTGGAACGGGCCCATGGGCGTCTTCGAGTGGCGTCCCTTCCGCATCGGCACCAAGTCCGTCGCAAAGGCCTGCGTCGAAGCCACCGAGAACGGGGCGACGACCATCGTGGGCGGGGGCGATTCCGCCGCCGCCGCCGAGCAGTTCGAGGTCGCCGACAAGCTCTCCCACGTCTCCACCGGCGGCGGGGCCAGCCTCGCGATGCTCGAGGGCAAGGCCTTCGCCGCGGTCGATCTCCTCGACGAGGCGTGAGCCCCTCGCGTAGGCTCGGGGCGTGAACACGACCCCCTCCCGCTTCGGCATCAAACCAGGCCGCGTCCTCGCGTCCAAGTACGTCGTGGACGAGTTCCTCGGCTCGGGCTGGGAGGGCGAGGTCTACCTCGTCACCGAACGCCTCACCGGCGCCCAGCGCGCCGCCAAGCTCTTCTTCCCCGAACGCAACCCGCGGAATAAGTCCGTCCTCTTCTACGCGCGAAAGCTCGAGAAGCTCCGCGACTGCCGCATGGTCATCCAGTACCACCACTCCGAGAAACTCCGCCTCCGCGGGGAGGACGTCCACGTCCTCTTCTCCGAGTTTGTCGAGGGCGCCATCCTCGCCGACTTCATCGCCGACCAGCCCGGCAAACGCATGCAGCCCTACGCCGCGATGCACCTGCTCCGCGCGCTCGCGGCGGGGCTCGCCGAGATCCACGAACGCCGCGAGTATCACGGAGACCTCCACGCGGGCAACATCCTCGTCTCACGCCGCGGCGTCCACTTCGACGCCCGCTTCGTGGACCTCTACGACTGGGGCCGCGCCACCAAGGCGCACATCATCTCGGATGTCTGCCAGCTCGTCCGCGTCTTCCACGAAGCCGTTGGGGGTCCCAAGCACTACCCCAAGGCACCGCCCGAGGTGAAGCACATCTGCGCGGGCCTGCGCAACACGCTCATCGCGAAGCGCTTCCCCGACTCCTGGGCGCTCGTCCGTCACCTCGACACCTTCGAGTGGGACGACTGAGCTCAGCCCAGGTCCTGCTCGAGCACGATGCGGTAGCGGGCCTTGCCCGCCCGGAGGTGCTCGAACGCCTCGTTCGCTTCGGACATCTTGAACGTCTCGGTCTTCGGCGCGATCGAATGCCGCGCACAGAAGTCGAGCATGTCCGCGATCGTCGTCGGGCTGCCGATGGGCGAGCCGCTCACCGACTTCTGCCCCATGATGATCGGGAACGCCGTCACCGGGATCGGCTCGAGCACCGCCCCAACCACGTGCAGCCGTCCCTTGGGCGCGAGCGCCGCGATGTACGCCTCCCAGTTCAGCGGCACGTTCACGGTGCTGACGATGAAATCGAACCGCCCGGCCTCCGCCTCGATCGCCGCGTCGTCGCGCGAGTTCACACACCGGTGCGCGCCGAGCGACTTCGCCTCCTCCATCTTCGCGCCCGTGGAAGTGAACGCCGTCACCTCGCACCCCCATTTGTTGAGGAACCCCAGCGCCATGTGCCCGAGCCCGCCGATGCCGATCACACCGACGCGATCGGTTGGCTTGACGCCGAACTGCACGATCGGGTTGAAGACCGTGATCCCGCCGCAGAACAGCGGGCCCGCCGCGAGCGAGCTCACACCCTCGGGCAGCGGCACCGCGAACGCCGCGTTCGAGCGCACGTGCGACGCGAACCCGCCGTGCCGACCGACGATCGTGCCCTCCATCTGCGCGCAGAGGTTGTGATCCCCGCCCACGCACTGCTGGCAGTGCATGCAGCTGCCCGACTGCCACCCCACGCCGACGCGCTGCCCGAGCTCCAGATGCGTCACGAGCTCGCCCTTGGCGACGACCGTCCCCGCCGCCTCGTGCCCCGGCACAAACGGGTACTGCGCCATGCCCCACTCGTTCTCGAGCATCGAGAGGTCCGAGTGGCAGATGCCGCAGTGCGTGACCGCGACGTCCACATCATGCGGCCCGAGCTCGCCGAGCTCGTACTCAAACGGGGTCAGCTCGCCCTTCGCCTCGCCCGCCGCCATCGCCTTCACCGTCGTGCCCATCGATATTCTCCTCGCCCCCATCGGGTGTTCTGTCTTCATCGCCGATCGAACAGTCGCTCGAGCTCCGCGATCGTCAGCCGGACCGTCGTCGGCCGCCCATGCGGGCAGCTGCCCGACCGCTCGGTCCGCGCGCGCATTTCAAGAATCTCACGCATCTCATCGTCGCTCAGCGCGTCCCCCGCCTTGATCGCGGCCTTGCACGCCATCATGTCCAGCACCTCGTGCAGCGCCTCCTCGGTGTCCGGCGAGACGCCGTCACGCGCAAACCGCTCGAGTACGTCCTTGACGAACTCGTCGGGCTCCACGTTCCGCGACTGCAAGAAGCTCGGGTACGCGTGCACGCCCACCGTCCGCGGGCCCAGCGGGCTCGCCTCGACGCCCACCCGCTCCAGGAGCGGCCCCAGCTCGTCCAGCCGCGACACCACGTCCTCATCCGCCTCGACCACCGCGGGCGTCAGCAGGCGCTGGACCTCCAACGCCCCCGACGCCGTCACCCGCGCGAGCAGCTTCTCGAACATCACCCGCTCGTGCAGCGCGTGCTGATCGATGATGACCACCCCGTGCTCGTCCTGGGTGACCAGGAAACTGTTGTGCACCTGCAGAACCCGGTCCGCGCGCCGAACCGTGCCCATCGAATCGGTCGCCTCGTGCCGCGGCATGGGCACGGGCGATCCGACCGACGCGGGCTTCGCCTCGGTGTACGACGCCCCCAGAACCTCGGGCCCCTGCGCCAAGGCATCGCGGAGCGCCTCGGCCGACCCCGTCGGTGCCCATGCACGCGCCGGGGTCGGGACGCTCGGCGGCAGGATCCCATCCCCTCCCGCGTGCCGATCCTTCCCGAGCCGACTCAGCACCGTCGGCGTCAGGTCCGCCCGCTGCAGCGCCTCGCGCACGCTCCGCAGCACCGCCTGGTGCACCATGGACTGATCCCGGAAACGCACCTCGAGCTTCGCCGGGTGAACGTTCACATCGAACGCCGTGGGCGACATCTCGAGCATCAGCACCGCCGTCGGGTGCCGCCCGGGCTCGATCAACCCGCGGTAGGCCTCGCGCAGCGCGTGCTGGATCGACCGGTCGCGGATCCAACGCCCGTTCAGGAACACGTGCTGCGCGCTCGCCGTTGCGCGCGCGATCGCGGGCAATCCCGCGAGCCCCCAGATCAGCACGCCCCGGTCGTCGTCGAACCGGTCCCACGTCACCTCGACCAACTGGCTCTCGAGTTCCTTGCCCAGGACCGCCAGCGTCCGCTCGCGCGGCGACTGCCCGGGCGCGACGTCCAGCATCCGGCGTCCCTCGCCCTCAACAACAAACCCCACCGCCGGGTGCGCGAGCGCGAGCCGGCGGACCCAATCGACGCACCGTGTGCGCTCGGTCGTCGCGGTCCGCAAAAACTTCCGCCGAGCGGGCGTGTTGAAGTACAGGTTCCGCACCTCGAAGACCGTCCCGACGGGCCCGCTCGCGGGGCGGACGGGCTCGGTCTCGGCACCCTCCGCGCGGATCTCGTGCGCCGATTCGTCGTCCTTGGTGCGCGACCGGATGCTCATGCGCGCAACGGACGCGATCGACGCGACCGCCTCACCCCGGAACCCCAGCGTGCCCACACGGTCCAGATCCGCCTCCTCGCGGAGCTTGCTCGTGGCGTGCGACGCGAGCGCCAGGGGCAGCTCGTCGGCCGTCATCCCGCTCCCGTCATCGACGATCCGGATGAGCTCGATCCCGCCCTCGGTGAGTTCGACACGCACCCGCGTCGCCCCGGCGTCGATCGCGTTCTCGACCAGCTCCTTCACGACGCTCGCCGGGCGTTCGATCACCTCGCCCGCCGCGATCTGGTTCACCAGATGCGCCGAGAGCTTGCGGATCCGACCTGTCGCGACACCCTCCATGAACGGGCATCGTACGAGCGCCCGGGCCGGGGCGTCCCGTCCCCGGATCCACTACCATCCGGGCATGACCGACTCCGTATTCAGCAAAATCATCCGGGGCGAGATCCCCGCGCACAAGATCTACGAGGACGATTTCGCGATCGCGATCCTCGACATCAACCCCCTGAGCGAGGGGCACGCCTTGGTGATCCCCAAGGAGCCCGCCGAAACGCTCCACGAGCTCTCCGACGAGCACGCCGCCGCGGTCGGGCGCATCCTCCCCCGCATCTGCCGGGCGCTCAAGAAGGTCACCGGGTGCGAGGCGTACAACGTCCTGCAGAACAACGGCGCCGACGCCGGGCAGGAAGTCCCCCACGTCCACTTCCACGTCATCCCGCGTTTCCCCGGGCGCGGCATCCCGGTCTCGGGCAAGCCTGACAAAGACAACGGGCCCGGGCTGATCAAGGAGTGGCACCCGGGCACGCTGACGCAGGAAGAAGCGCTCGAGATTGGCAGGCAGATCAAGCGCCTGCTTTGAGGGTGGCAGATGCACGCACCTCACGCCGCGGATGAGCGCAGCGAATCCAGCGGATTGATACCGATCACGCATCCGCTGGATTCGCGTTGCTCATCCGCGGCGTGGCGCTCACGGCGTCTCTCCCCACCGTTCCTCGATCTCATCGGGTAAAAGTCGGACCGCCGCGCTCATCGACCGCACCAACCACGCGGCGAGCTCGATCCGATCGACCCCGACGCCGAGCTGGGCCAGCGACACCGCAGAGTCGGCGAGTTCGTCGGGCCAACTCTCTTGTGCGACATTCATCCCGATCCCGATGAGCGTAAGCCCGTCGCGTCGTTCGATCAGGACACCCGCGATTTTGCGCGCCTGCCCGTCGTTGTCGATCGCGAGCACGTCGTTTGGACGCTTCAGCCGGAGCACGATCCCGGGCGCGACGGCGGCGAGCGTCTCGCGGGCCGCGATGCCCCCCACCGCGGCGAGCGCGCCCGGGTCGCGCGGGTCGTCGGGCAGCACGAACGTGGCGGCGAGCCCCGCGTCCGCGGTATCCGCCCACACGCGGCCCATCCTGCCGCGCCCGGCGGTCTGCCGGCCCGTCAGCACGAGCAACCCCGGGCGACCTCCCGCGTGCGCCGCCGCGGCGTCCTGCGTGGACGCCGTCTCCGCGATCACGGCCACCCGATCGACGCAGCAATCCGGCGTCTCGGCGATCACCCGCTCGATCCGGTCCGCCCACTCGGTCAGCGGCGCGGGCATCACCTGTCCGCCGCATCGAGCCCGACGTCCAGGCTCACCGCCTGGTGCGTGAGCCCGCCCACCGAGATGCGTTCGACGCCCGTCTCGGCGATCGCACGGATCGTCTTGAGCGTCACGCCGCCGGACGCCTCGAAGCGCGGCCGGGACGCCGACCGTTCCCGCCGCGCGCACGCCGCGCGGAGGTCGGCGTTCGAGAAGTTGTCGAGCAGCACGAAGTCGATCAGCCCGGGCTCGACCGCGAGCACCGCGTCGAGCTGATCAAGCGTGTCCACCTCGACCTCGACGAACCTCGGTCTGGGTTGGAACGATCGCGCCCGGGTCGCGGCGTCCGTGAGGCGTGCCGTGAGTTCAGTCGGCGCGAGCCCGGGGAGGTGGTTGTCCTTGATCAAGACCGCGTCGCCCAGGCTGAACCGGTGCGCCGTGCCCCCCCCGCAGAGGACGGCGTACTTCTCGAATGCGCGCAGGCCGGGGGTTGTCTTGCGCGTGTCGCACACCACGGCGCCGGTGCCCTCGATCGCGCGCCCGAAGGCCGCGGTCCGCGTCGCGATGCCGGAGAGTCGGCCGATCAGGTTCAGCACCGTCCGCTCGATCAGGACGACATCCGCGCGCTCACCCGAGAGCGTCCCGCCGAGCGAGCCATGCTCGACCGCATCGCCATCGGCGGCGGCGGGCTCGAACGTGACACCCACCCCGAACGCGTCGATGGCGTCGGGGACGGTCGCGAGCCCGGCGGCAACGCCCGACCGGCGGAACCGGATCTCGTACCGCCCGCGCGACGAGCCCAGCGCCATCGCGGCGGCGGTGACGTCGCGTCCCGCAGGGTGCAGGTCCTCATCGCGGGCGAGCTCGAGCAGGCGGCCGATCAGCCCGGACGCGCGCAGGCTGGCGTACATCCTGGCGGGCGAATCGGGCTTGGAATCCGGGATCGGCACGCCCCATCGTACGCCCGCCCTACCATCCCCCTCGGCTCGAAAGGAGGCCCCGCGTGCCCGAAAAGTTGCTCGAAGGCAAGGTCGGTCTGATCGTCGGCGTCGCGAACGATCGCTCGTACGCATGGCACATCGCCAAGGCGATCACGGACCACGGCGGGACCTGCGCGTACGCCCACATCCCGGGCGAGAAGAACGAACGCCGCACGCGGAAGGCCGCGGAGAAGGTGACGGCCGACCCCTGGCTGTTCCCATGCGACGCGGGTTCGGATGCCGAGCTCGACGCGCTGTTCGACGCGTACAAGGGCCAGTTCGACCGGATGGACTTTCTGGTGCACTCGATCGCGTTCGCGGAGCGTGAGTGGCTGCAGCCAGGGAAGTTCGCCGAGACGCCGCGCGAGGCGTACATGCAGGCGATCGACATCAGCGCGTACACGCTCGCCGCGATGGCGAACCGGGCGAAGGGCATGATGCCCGCGGGCGGGTCGATCATGTGCATGAGCTACTACGGGGCCGAGAAGGTCGTGCCCGGGTACAACGTGATGGGTGTCGCGAAGAGCGCGCTCGAATCGACAGCGCGCTATCTCGCGGCGGAGCTCGGGCAGCAGGGCATCCGCGTGAACTCGATCTCGGGCGGGTACCTCAAGACGCTCGCGTCGAGCGCCGTCGGCGGGACGGACGTGTTCGACGAGCACGCCGTGACACGCTCGCCGCTGCGGCGGGGTGTCGAGGGCGGGGACGTCGGCGGGACGGCCGTCTACCTCGCGTCGGACCTCTCATCGGGCGTGACGGGCGAGACGATCTACGTTGATTGCGGCGTGAACACGATCGGTGTGTGACCCCTCATCCGGGGGCGTAACCATGCCCTGGCCTGACGATCCTCTACCATATGTAGGGGCTGGAGGGCCCGGTAACCGCGAATTGTGCTTGATGTTGGAGCACGCCGCAGGATGGATCCGATTCTTTGGGTATGACCGGCGCGATTAACAACCTCGCGGCCTCGGCTTCGGGCGCCCCTCTCACCTCCGCGCAGGCGGGGAAGGCGAAGAAGCGCGAAGAGGTCCGCAAGGCTCGGGCGGCGCGCGAGGACAAGTTCGAACTGCACGAGGTCGAGCAGGTCGAGCAGCCCGAAGCACCGCGGCGGGCTGAAGACGCGACGCAGGAGCAGACCCGCGAGGACCACGAGACCCACGGGCTCGGGTACGGCGCGGACGGGTCGGCCCACGCGGACCGGCGCGCCAATCTCGATCTGAACGCCTGAGCCCGACTGGGGCGGGCTTACTTCCCTCGGAAGAACTTCGCGATGCTGTGGAGGACGACGCCGCGCCCGACGGCGGCGATCGACTCGGTCAGCGGGACGCCCTTGGGGCAGACCTTGACGCAGTTCTGCGCGTTGCCGCAGTCGGAGACGCCTCCGGGGCCCATGAGTTCATCCAGGCGTTGGTCCTTCAGGTTTTTTCCAGTCTCATGCAGGTTGAACAGGCGCGCCTGGGCGATGGCGTGCGCGCCGATGAAGGCCGAGTCCCACTCCGACGCGTCGGGCTCAAGCATGAACTGCGGGCAGGCCTCAAGGCAGCACCCGCAGCTCATGCACTCGCTGATCGCGTAGCGTGTGCTCTGGGTGTCCTGATCTTCTCTGGGCCCCGCGCCGAGCGAGGCGGTCGAGTCGATCGGGACCCACGCGTTCACCCGCTTGAGGCTGTGGAACAGGCGTGCCCGGTCCACCCAGAGGTCACGGATGACCGGGAACTTGCTCATGGGTTCGAGTGTGAGCGTGTCGCCATCACGCGGGGCGTATTCGTCGATGAGGCACGAGCAGGACTGTCGCACGCTGCCGTTGATGACCATGGTGCAGGCCCCGCAGACCTCTTCGAGGCAACCCGAGTCCCACACGACGGGGGTGGACGTCTTGCCATCGGTGGTGACGGGGTTGGCGGCGATTTTTTGCAGCAGCGAGATCACGTTCTCGTTGGGCGCCACCTCGACCTTGAACGACTCCCATCGGCTGGGCTTGCCCGGGCCCTCGCAACGTTTGATCTTGGCGGTGATCGTGCGCCCGGCGACGGCCTTGGCGCGGTTGGCCTTGCGCCATTCCAGGGTCGATTCGTGTGCGTAGGCGAGGGTCATGGGATTCCGCTCCGTTCACGCGGGGATGGGTGTCTTGTTGGTCTTGGCGGCGGGCTGGGTCTTGCCGTAGGTTCGCGGGCGCGGCTTGACGAGCCTGGCGCGGACCTCGGCGAACTCGATGTCCGCCTTGCCCGACTGCGGGTTGTACTTCGAGATCGAAGTCTTCCAAAACCGATCGTCGTCGCGGTCCTGGAAGTCGGTCCGGTAGTGCGACCCGCGGGACTCCTCGCGGAGAAGCCCGGCCTTTGCGATCGCTTCGGCGAGAATGAGCATGTCGCCCGTCGCGCGCGTGAAGCTGAGTGATTGGTTCGTCCACGTCGCGGTATCAGACAGCGAGACCTTGCTGAACCGGTCGCGGAGCTCGTCGAGCTTGGCGAGGCACTGCTCGAGGCGCGGGCCGGTCTTGACGACGGTGGATGCGGCGGTCATCTCGGCGCCCATCTCGCGGGCGATGACGTAGGCGTTCTCGCCCCCACCATCGCCGGCGGTCTTGATCAGGGCGTCGTGCTTGTCTTGCTCGGCTTGCTCGGCCCCGTCGAAGACGAGTTGCGGGACATCCGCCGCGGCGCGCGGGGCGTTGTTGACCGCGTTCACAACGGAGAGCCCGTTGTAGAGCCCGTCGAAGATGCACGAGAGCAGGGCGTTCGCGCCCAGTCGTGTGGCGCCGTGGTATGCGAAGTTGACCTCGCCGAAGGCGTAGAGGCCCTCGATGTTGGTCATCATGTTGTTTGGTGCGCCGTGGGCCATGCCGACGCCGACGTCGGTGCCGACGGGGATGGCATCGCCGGGTTTGTGCGCGGCGCGGGGCTCGGCGGGTTCGTAGCTGCCTGCGGTGTAGGTCGTCCACATGCCGCCCATGGTGTAGTGGACGGCGGGGAAGATCTTCATCGGGGTGTAGCGGGGGTCGTCGCCGGCGAATTTCTCGTAGATCTCCATGATGCCGCCGAGCTTGCGGGTGAGGTAGTCGGGGTCTCGGTGGGTGAGGTCGAGGTAGACCATGTTCCCGCCGCCGACGCCCATGTGCTCGTTGACGCAGACGTCAAAAATCTCGCGGGTCGCGATGTCGCGCGGGACGAGGTTGCCGTAGTCGGGGTATCGCTCCTCGAGGAAGTACCAGCGTTCTGCGTCGGGGATGTCGGTGGGCTTGCGCGTGTCGCCGGCGGTGCGGGGGACCCAGACGCGGCCGCCCTCGCCGCGGGCGGACTCGGACATCAGGCGGCACTTGTCGGCGCCGGGGATCGCGGTGGGGTGGACCTGGATCATCTCGGCGTTGCCGTACCACGCGCCTGCCTGGTAGCAGCGGCTGGCGGCGCCGCCGGTGCAGATCACCGAGTTGGTCGATTGCCCGAAGATGAGCCCGTTGCCGCCGGTCGCCATGACGACGGCGTCGGCGCGGAAGGCGCGGATCTGCATGGTCCGCATGTCTTGGGCGACGGTGCCGACGCAGCGGCCGTTCTCGTCGAGGATCGGGGCGAGGAACTCCCAGAATTCGTACTTGGTGACCTTGCCCTCGGCCTCGAACCGGCGGGTCTGCTCGTCGAGGGCGTAGAGCAGCTGCTGACCGGTCGTCGCGCCGGAGAAGTGCGTGCGTTTGAAGAGCGACCCACCGAAGAGGCGGAGGTCGCGGAATCCCTCGGCGGTGCGGTTGAAGGGGACGCCCATCCGGTCGAGGAGATCGATGATCTTGGGCGCCCAGTTCGCCATCTCGAGCACGGGGCCCTGGTCGGCGAGGAAGTCGCCGCCGTAGATGGTCTCGTCGAAGTGCTGGTACTCGGAGTAGCCCTGCTGACGGGCGACCTCGTTGCAGGCGTTGATCCCGCCCTGGGCGCACACGGAGTGCGATCGCTTGACGGGGACCATGC
>JAUHXM010000025.1 GCA_030426605.1 Phycisphaerae bacterium
GACAACCCGTCACCACCCATATCCGCCGAACCGGACCGGGTGTGCCGGTCCGGATGGATGGCGCGATGATTGTCGGGACAAAGCCGCTCGGGACAGAGCCCGCGCCCCCCGGTCAGCCGAGGCTGCCGTTGTACCAGTCGTGCAGCGCAACCTCGGTTTCCGCGCCCGCCTCGCTCAGCATGCTCGCGAACACTTCGGGGTCCTGGGTGCCGTCGTCGCCGCCATTGTAGTGGTAGGGTACGACCACCGCCGGCGCGAATGCGGCCACCGCATCGGCGGCCTGCTCGGCCGACATCATCACGGTGGACGACGACCTGGCCGACCTGCCCACGGCCGACTACACGACCATCCAGGCCGCGATCAACGCCTCGGCCGACGGCGACGAGATCGTGGTCTATCCGGGTGTGTACGCCGACGATCTCGATATGAACAATCGGCTCGTCACGCTGCGGTCCACGGACCCGGACGACCCCGCGGTCGTGGCGGCGACCGTCATCACCCCGGGCGCGAGCACGAACTGGATCATCCGGTGCAACGGGGCCGAGACGTCCGCCACGGTGATCGATGGGTTTACGCTCAATACGGGTGCCGAGAACGCGCCCGTGTTGGTCACGGCCGGGGCGGGCCTGACGATCCGCCGATGCGTCTATCGGGGGTATGGGGGGCGCAATCTCTTCGCGGCGATCGAGATCGACGGCGGCTCCGGCGTGCTCATCGACCGGTGCACGTTCGACGATCTCCGGCCCGGCCCGAGTGGATTCTGGACGGCGTTCGTTCGCGACTCGACCGGAGTCGCGTTCGTCGAGTGCTCATGGACCGATTGCCGGATCACACCCGTCTTCATCGATGGCAACGCCGACGTGACGTTCGATGCCTGCACGTTTGATGGCAACCGAGCGGCGAATGCCGGCAGCTCTTACCCCGGCGCCGTCTTTATCTTGGACGACTCCAATGAAGTCACGTTCCGTGACTGCACGTTCTCGGAGAACCGAGCATCGAAGTTCCCGGGAGGCAGCTCGACAGCGGGTGCGATTCGGTGCGCCTCGACTCCTTCATTGGGACGATCGGATCTCGTCCTGCTCCGTTGCGGGTTCTATGCGAACGAGGCCGCAGGGGACAGCTCTGCAGGTGGCGGTGCCGTGCGAGGCTATGAGGCCGATATCGAGATGACGGACTGCGTTTTCGTCGGGAACGAAGTGGTCTGCCAGCCCGGGGGAATCGCCTACGGAGGAGCCGTCGCCGTCGAGGACAGCAGCCTCGCCATCACCGGGTGCACGTTCCACGCAAACCGCGCGACCTCGCTGGGCCTGATCACCAACGCGGAAGGCGGCGCGGTGCACGCGTCGACATTCAACACGCCGACCTCTCCCACATTCGCGAACAGCATCTTCAGGAACAACACCCTCTCGAACGGCGTGAGCACCGCCGTCGAACACTACAACTTCACGATCCCGTCATCATGGAATCTCACCAGCGGCAACCCACGCTACGTCTCCGACCCGAACAACGGGGGCGACGGGTGGGGCGATGACCCCGCGACCGGTGCCGTCGATGAGGGCGCCAACGACGACTACGGCGACCTACGCCTCAAGCCGAACTCGCCGGCCGTGGGCGCCGGGTCCAACACCTTCGTCATCTCGAGCACGGATTTCGAGGGACGCCCGCGGATCATCGGGACGATCGTCGATCAGGGTGCGTACGAGTCCGGGTATTCCCACACGGGGGCGTACTACGTGGACGCGGGTGCGACG
Organism: Phycisphaerae bacterium; assembly: GCA_030426605.1. Taxonomy (GTDB): domain Bacteria; phylum Planctomycetota; class Phycisphaerae; order Phycisphaerales; family UBA1924; genus BQJQ01. The sequence continues at coordinate 1,752 of JAUHXM010000025.1, forward strand.
GGCTCGGGCGAAGGCGACACATGGGGCGACGCGGCGGTTGGCTTTGATTCGCTCTTTGCCCTGCCCATCGCGGGCCCGGTGCACGTCGCCGAGGGGACCTACCCCATGGGCCCGGCGGGGCTCGAACTGATGGGGGACATCGAGATCTTCGGCGGCTACCAAGCCGGCGGGGCAAGCCGCAACCCCAACACCTTCGTGACGGTGCTCAACGGCGACGTGCTCGGCGACGATCAGCCTGGCGGCGTGAACCGAACCGACAACGCGCCGGCGGTCCTGTTTGCCACCGGCGCGGCGGACATCACCATCGATGGCCTCACCGTCTCGGGTGGGAACGCGCCCGAGGCCGGCGGCGGTCTCCGACTGGAATCCTGCACGGGCGTGCTCCTCAACGACGTGGTCATCGCCGACAACGACTCGGAAGACCGCGCCGCCGGGCTGCTGGCCAACGCGACCGACCTGACCATCACCGACTCGGAGTTCAGCAACAACCGCGCGGCCCGCGTCGGCGCAATGCGGGTCATTGGCGCGAGCGTCGCGACCGTCTCGGACACGGACTTCATCGCCAACACGGCCGACGAGAACGTCGGCGCGGTGACCGTCGCCGAGGCGAGCGTGGCCGACTTCACGCGGTGCCTCTTCGCGGACAATCAGGCGGGCGACGATATCGGGGCCCTGCTCGTCGGCAACGAGGGCACCTTGGGCTCGGTGGACGCGTGCGTCTTCCGCGGGAACTCGGCCGGCGGGCTGGTCGGCGCCGTCCGCTACTCCGGCGATGGGTCCGGCACGATCTCGAACTCGCTCTTCCGTGACAACACGACGGGCAACGGCGGCGGGACGGTCCGCCTGCAGAACGAGGGCACGCTCGACGTGATCAACACGACCATCGTGGACAACCACGCGACGTCCGGCAGCATCGCGGGCGTGGCGCAGGCGGGCACCTCGGTGCTGACACTCACCAGCAGCATCGTGCACGGCAACACAGCGCCGAACGCGCCGAGTGTTCAGGACGCGCAGATCCAGGGCGCCCCGATCGTGAACTACACGCTCGTCGAGGAGTGGGACGGTTCGTTCGCCGGCACGGGCTCGATCGACGGCGACCCGAAGTTCGTGAACGCCGCGAACGACAACTTCCGCCTCGGCGCCGCGTCAGACGCGATCGACGCGGGTGATTCCAACGCGGCAATCGGCACGGTTGACCTCGCGAACCAGGCCCGCCTCGCCGATGACACCGGAACCCTGGACACCGGCATCGGCGGTCCGCCGGTGGTGGACATGGGCGCGTACGAGTTCCAGGGCACCACGCCGCCGTGCGAGGCCGACTGCGACGGCTCGGGCACCGTGAACATCGACGACATCGACTGCTTCGTCGTCGGGTTCCTCAGCGGAGATCTCGATACCGCCGACTGTGATAGCTCGGGCGTCCTCAACATCGACGACATCGACTGCTTCGTCGCGGTGTTCCTCGACGGGTGCCCCTGAGCCTCGGTCGGCCCGAAATCTCTGTGGGTTTCCTCGTTCCTCCGGCGGAAGTTCGGCTACAGCTGGCGCATTGCACCGTCGCCGGCATGACGGGCGCCGTCGGCGGCGCCCCGGGGGCGCGCGGCTCATTTGGTCAGCCGGGGCCGGGCGGCCCGGGAGGCCCCGGCGCGGTGCTGCCCGGCGCCGACGGCCCGAACGGCAACATTGGCTCGTCCGGTGCGAACGGTTCCGCCGGCGACGATCAGGACGCGACCGCGCTGTGGTACGAACTCGAATCGTTCGGCGTGACGGTTGACAACTGCATCATCGATTTCGAGCCCTCGATCGGTTCCGGGCAACAGCTCGGGCTGGTGAGCACGCTGGACAACGGGGGGATCCCGCCCTTCTTGAAGTCCACGCTGATTCACAATGCCGATGTGAACGTGAGCGGCCCCGCGACGGTCACGGATCTGCGGACGGGCGACCCGATGCTCGCGGCGGATCTCTCGCCGATGGAGGGCTCGCCCGCGATCGACTCGGGCGACCCGGCGCTTGTTCCTCCGGATGCAAGCGACCTCGACGGCGACGGCGACACCACAGAGCCGACGCCGCTCGACTTGCTCGATCGGGCGCGCTGGCGGGGCATCGCACCCGACCGCGGCGCGGTCGAGTCCGCACCCCCCTGCCCAGCCGACCTCGACGACAACGGCGTTCTCAACTTCGACGACATCGACGCCTTCGTCAGCGCCTTCCTCGCCGCCGACCCCCTCGCCGACTGCGACGGCACGGGCGTCCTCAATTTCGACGACATCGACTGCTTCGTCGCCAGCTTCCTCGACGGGTGCCCCTGACGCCAAGGGGCCCAGAATCACGTCTTTTTCCGGCGTTCGTCGATGTGAACGCGCAGAATCGTCCGCCCGGCGCGTGAGCCCGCCGTGCCGATCTCGCTCTTTCGGTGGACCCACACACCGAAAGGGGATCGTCATGACCGCGAAGACCACGACCGCCGCCGCCTCGTTGTTGCTCGCTTGTGGGCTCGCCCGCGCCGGCGGGGGGCCCGTCATCGACATCCCCCCCGCGGCCCTCCCCTCCGAAGCTTTCTTCGCCGCCAACCCCGACGCCACGGTCAACGTCTCCGGCGGCGAGGTCATCTTCCCCGACGCCGGCGACGGCACCGCCTTCACCTTCAACGGCGCCACGGTCAATCTCAACTCGACCAGCGCCTGCGGGTTCTTCACCCTCGATCACTTCATCGAAGACATGACCTTGAACGTGAATGCCGGCGGCGAGCTTGTCCGCTGCAAAGTCGTCGGCGGCACCGGAATCACCGAGCTTAACGTCAGCGGCGGTGTCGCCGAACGCGGGCTCTGGCTGCAGGGCACGACCGTCGGCACGATGTCGAGCGGCTCCATCGGCGTGGTCGGCGGCGGGCAGGCCGCGATGATCGTCGAGGACTTCGCGTCCTTCGAGATGTCCGGCGGTGACATCGATACCTTCGTCATCTTTAAGGACGACACCGTCTTCACGCAGACCGGCGGCACCATCGATGGTCCGATCCATCTTGAGGACCGCGCCGTCGCCACGATCTCCGGCGGGTCGTCGGGCAACAACGGGCTCATGCGCGATCCCGATTGTGTCCTCAACGTCACCGGGGGCACCGTGGGCGACGCCTTTGTTGCCGACCGGGGCACCATCAACATGTCCTCCGGCGGGATGGGCGACAACTCGGCCCTCCTCAACGGCACCGGCGGGACCGACCCGGTGATGAACATGACCGGCGGCGCGCTGGGCGGCTCGTTCCGCGCCTACGACGGCACCATCAACATCTCCGGCGGGCTCGTCGGCGACCGCTTCCGATGCGGACGCCCCACCGGCGACGGCTCGGGCGTCACATGCAACCTGCTCGTCAAGTCCGCCGCCCTCGCCGGCTCGCCCCTCTCCCTTTCCACCACCCCCACCGTCATCACCGACCGCTCCGGCTCGTTCCTCTCGTGCATCCTCATGGACGACTCGCTCGTCGGGTTCATCCTCAACGAGAGCTCCGGCACCGAGGACTACTTCCGTTCCGGCGCCGTCCTCACGATCGCCCTGGGCGTCGAGCCCTGCTTCGCGGACTGCGATGGCAACGGCGTGACGAACGTCGATGACATCGATTGTTTCGTCTCCGGATTCCTGGGTGGCACGCTCGCCGACGCCGACTGCGACGGTTCGGGCACCCTGAACGTGGATGACATCGACTGCTTCGTCGTCGGCTTCCTTGCCGGGTGCCCCTAAGGGGCCCCCGCGGGCGTCTGCCGCCAAGACCATTGAATCGCGTCCGTGGCGTCCGGTAGGCTCGTTCTATCGGACGCTCCGCTGCGCCCGGATCGCGATTCAATCCAAGGAGAAGCAGATGAACACGCCCAGGAGTTGGACCCCGTTCGTGCTCGTTCTCGCCGCCGGCACCGCGATCGCGGCACCGCCCAAGGTGATTTTCTCCGAGATCGCCGGCGACCCGACCGCCGTCTGCCCGGGCACCGGGGGCATCAACTTCACCGCGATGCTCGAGCTCCACACGAGCTACAACGGCGACTGGTGGATCTTTAAGGGCTTCATCGATGACAGCGAGAACGACGTCATCATCGTCGGCTCGGGCACCGACGCCACGGGCGCGAGCCTCGTCGCGTGGGAAGCGATGGACTCCGGTCTGGGCAACGGGACCACCCACAGCTTCCTCGACTCGTCGTGCGGCATCAACGATCTCGGCGAGTACTGCTTCGGCTCGCGCCTCGACGGTGCGACAACGGTCACGGACGAGGTGATTATCGCGTCGGACGACGTCGGCGGGCACGTCGCCGCGTTCCTCGAATCGCAACCCGCCGCCGGCCTCATCGACCCGCTCGGCGCGGGCGACGAGCTGTTCGGCAACTCGCTCAACTCACCCTCACGGCTGAACGACGGCACCGTGAACTGCCACTCCGACCTCATCCAGAACATCGACTCAGACTTCCGGTCCGCGCTCTACATGGGCGCGACGCCCGTCGCTCAGGAAGGCGACTCCGGGGCGGGCGGGCAGTTCTACGGCGGGTTCGCCGCCCTCTCTGGCAACTACTTCGACACCGACGCCGACGGCTCCAACTGGATCGTCGAGGCCGACATCGACCCCAGCGCCCTCGCAACGGTCGAGGCGGTCGTCGTCAACGGCGTCGTCGAAGTCCAGGACGGCGATTTCCTCGGCGAAGGAACCGTTGACGCCGTCTTCGGTGTCCGCATGAGCGCCAACGGCGGGTGGATGGCCCGCGGCGACTTCACCGACGACCTCGACTGGGTTGTCATGGAACTCCCCGCCCTCCGCGCCTCCCTGCTCGTCCAGTCCGGCGACCCGATCACCACCGGCGCGTCTGAGGTCTGGGGTCCCGCGATCGGCGGCGTCAACCTGAACGACGCGGGCGACTACATCATCTCTGGCTCAACCGACAACCCTGACACCAACCTCGACAACGTCATGGTGCTCAACTCCGAAACGGTCATCGCCCGCGAAGGCGACGGCGTGGACCTCGACGGCAACGGCCTCGCCGACGACGACGTCGAGATCGCGTCCTTCAGCGCGAACGATCTCGCGCTGAACACCGACGGCGACGTCATCGCCTTCATCACCCTGCGCCAAACCTCGACGGGCACGTCGCTGGGTGACGCGTTCGTCGTCATCGACGTGCCGGCCGTCGCCTGCTCCTTCGCCGACTGCGACGCGAACGGCACGATCAACATCGACGACATCGACTGCTTCGTCGCCGCCTTCCTCGGGGGCGACCTCGGGCTCGCGGACTGCGACTCGAACGGCACTCTGAACGTCGATGACATCGACTGCTTCGTCGCCGCCTTCCTCGCCGGCTGCCCGTGAACCGGCGTTGATCGGCGAACTCCCCAGCGCCCCCGGCGATCCCCGCCGGGGGCGTGTTACGTTGTGCCCATGCCCGCCGACCGCTCCCATCGCGTCAACGCGTCGTTCGCCCGCGCGTGCTCCGCGCTCGTGGACGAGGTCCGCCGGTCCGGCGCCGATTCCCTCGCCTGGGAGACGCGCCTCGCCCACGGGCTCCGCCGGCTCGTGCGCGCCAAGGTTGTCATCGTCGGGAACATGCGCCACTTCGCGTCGGGGCACACCGAGTCTCTGCGGAGCCTCCGCGTCGGGTGGGACGACCCGGCGCAGGAACGCGTCTGGCTCGAATACGTCGACCGCGTCCCCGTTGAGCGCACCCCCGAATATCCGTTGCTGAGCAAGATCCCCGACCGATTGATCACGCGCCGGCGTTCACACCTGTGGACCGACGCGGACTGGCGCCGCTCGCGCACGTTCAACGACATCCACAAACCCGCGGGGATCGACGACTACATCATCTCCATCCGCCAGCAGCCCGGCGTCTCGGTGCAGCACTCGATCTGGGCGCACCGCGCGCTGGATGATGCACCGTTCACCCGCCGCGAGTGGTGGGCGATGCACGTCATCCACGAAGCGGTCGGGAGTCGCATCGGGTCCGAGCTCGCCTCGTGCCTCGAGCCCCAGCTCGGGTCGCTGACCACCCGCCGGCGCGAGGTGCTCAACCTCCTTCTGGACGGTGACTCGGAGAAACAGGCCGCCGCGACGCTCGGGATCCGCCCCTCGACGCTGCACGAGCACGTCCTGGCGATCTACCGCCACTTCGGTGTTTCCTCGCGGGCCGAGCTGATGGCGTGGTTTATCGGACGCCCGCACCCGGGAATTGACAACAACCCACCAAACAGTGGGGTCGAGAACCCGGGTCCATGGCGGACAATCTCCTCGACGGGCGGCGGATGACCACCCTGATGAACCACCCTCGAGACCGGAGACCCACCATGACTCGCATCACCACCTGCCTCGCCCTCGCGCTCTCGGCAAGCACCGCGGCGAGTGCCCCCAAGGTCTACCTCTCGAGCATCGACGGCGACATCTACGTCCTCGACGCGACCAGCACACCCGTCCTGCTCGGCTCGCCCGGCGGCGTGATCAACGCCATCGGCGCGACCAACGCCGAGCTCTACACCGTCGATCACTCCGGCACCGTCACGTTCACCGACCCCTCCGACGGTTCCGTCGCACCGTTCGCCCAGCTCTGGCACGGCATCGCCGGCAACGCCATCACCAACAACGGGCGCAGCATCTACGTCGCCGACGCGGGCGGCAACATCATTTACTTCGACGAGAACGGCGACGAGGAGCAGACCTACTACGCGGGGCTCGAAGTCAGCGCGATGCTCGTCAATGACGGCAACCTCGTCATCGGCTCGCCCAACACGTTCATTTTGACCGCGCCCGTCGGCGACCCGAACTTCCAGTTCATCAGCGCCTGCGGCGGCATCGTCAACTCGCTCGTCCTCACCGACACCCACCTCTTCGCGGGCGACGCGAACGGGACCGTGTACCGCTTCGCCGCCGACGGCGGGCAGTACGAGACCACTTTCTCCACCACCACGAACGCGACGGGCGTCGCGCTCTTCAACGGCGAGCTGCTCGTCGCGGGGTCCAACGGCGTCATCGAGCGCCTCGACCCCACCGACGGCACCCAACTCGGGATGAGCACCGTCGGGTTCTCGATCACGGGGATCGTCGTTGCCAACCTCTGCCCGGCGGACCTGACCGAGGACGACACCCTCGATGTGGACGACGTGGACGCCTTCGTCGGCGCGTTCCTCGGGGCGGACATGGCCTCGGCGGACTGCGACCTCTCGGGTGAACTCAGCATCGACGACATCGACTGCTTCGTGTCGAGCTTCGTCGCCGGCTGCCCGTAACCCAACTACCCGCCCGCCCCGGGGGAGACCCCTGGGCGACGGCGTTCGCTCCCTGCATCTCGAACCGTCCAGAAACCGTCGGCCCACACGCCGGGCGCGATCGCCGCGCCAACCCCGAGGAGAGACCATGTTCCCGTCCGCCCGCACCGCCATCGCCATCGCCATCGCCCTGATGCCCGCCGCGGCGTTCGCCGATACCACCCAGACCGGTCCGAGCGTCTACGAGATCGACGCGGGCGTCGCGTTCTCGATCGCAAACTCCGGCGCGTCGCACTTCCTCTACTCATGGTCCGACGCCTCGGGCACCTTCACGGACATCGAGGACCCGACGCTGGTGCTCAGTGTGGGCGAGACGTACACGTTCGCGCGCACGACGGGCTCGCACCCGCTGGGTATCACGGACGACACGCTGCCCGTGACCGGCACGGACGGGTCGTTCGAGCGCACCACAACGGACATCGCGGTCATCGACGCCGCGATGCTCCAGCCGATGGACGACTTCATCGCCGACCCCGCTCCCACGACGGACATGATCTCGTGGACGCCCGGCGCAGGCGACGCGGGCGACTACTTCTACACCTGCCGGGTGACGTTCCACACCGGGATGGCGGGCGCGATCCGGATCGTCTCTGCCGGATGCAACTTCGCGGACTGCGACGCGAGCGGGACGCTCAACATCGACGACATCGACTGCTTCGTCGCCGGGTTCCTGGGCGGCGACCTCGCATCGGCCGACTGCGACGGCAACGGGACGCTGAACATCGACGACATCGATTGCTTCGTGACCGAGTTCCTCGCCGGGTGCCCATGACGCCGCCCGGAGCCACACCGAGAAACTCGGGCCTTCCCGGGTCCCCCGTTCGGAAGCCGCGCGCGCAACGGCGGCCCGAACGGGGGGCGTGCGGGGGCCCATAACCTCGCCGCGGGCATCGCATCACCGGGCTCGGGCTGGAAACCTGTGGCGGTTGTGCCGCGTAGGGGTATCGTGACGTCTGGGAGGGCGTGCGTGTGCCCGAGGAAGAGCGTGAATCCAGGATGACCCTGATCGCGGCGGTCATTGTGCTCGCCAAGTGTGTGGTGGCCGCGCCGTTCTTTGTCCCGACGCCGACCCAAACCACCCCCCCCGACGAGGCCCGGACGCTCCAGCCCGAGGCGGGTGCGCAACCGCCGGTTGACGGGCGCGAGCCATGACGCGTGCCGCGGGCGATCCGTTCGAGGTGCACGACTTCGACCTCCCGGCGGACTCGCCCTGGTGGCACGAGGTCAACGAGACGCGCCCATGCATGGTCATGGCGTTCGCGCGGGCCCCGGTGCTGATCCAGCACGAGGGCGGCAAGCCGCTCGTGGCCGACCGGGCCGGAGCGATGCTCTACAACCCGGGTCAGCGGTACCGCCGGGCGTTGCTCGACAACCGCGGCGACAACTGCCTTTTTATCACCATCGACGCTGCCTGTGCGCACGAGGCGTTCGCCGCCCATGACGCGTCGGCGACGGACCGGGGCGACGCGCTCGCAGTGGTGCCCCGCGTCCCGCTGGACGACGAGACGGCTCTGCTGCTCGGCCGCGTCCAGTGCGCGCGCCGGCGCGGTGATCGGCTCGCGGCGGACGAGTCAGCGATCGGCGTGATCGACAATGTCGCGCGGACGGCCGCCCGCATCGCCGGCGCCCCGGCGCCCCCCTCGGCGCGCGTCGGCACACGGGACGCGCACGAGGATCTCGTCGAGCGCACGCGCGCGGAAGTCGCCCGCTCGAGCGCACAGAACCGGTCGCTCGCGTCCATCGCTCGCGCGGTGCACGCGTCGCCCTACCACCTCGCCCGCGTGTTCCGGGCGTGGACCGGGCAGTCCATCGGGGCGTACCGCGTCCAGCTCCGCCTGCGGGCGGCGGCCGACGAACTCGCCCGCACGGACGACACCATCACCGAGATCGCCTGCCGGACCGGGTTCGCCTCGCACGCGCACCTGACGACGCTCTTCCGGCGCGCCTTCGGGGTCACGCCCTCGGCGTTCCGGCGCGGGTGATGCTCATTCAGGCACGTGCCTGAAAGACCCGGGTGGCGAGCCCGGGCACACTCCTCTGGGGGCGCCGCGCACAAGCGCGGTGTGGTGCACGAGGAGACACAATGAAATCGGTACGAGTGGTGATTGGTGGGCTCGCGTTCGTCTCGGCGCCAAGTGTGGCGGTCGGCCAGTTCGTCGAACCCGACGCGCTGGCGGCGTACACCCTGCAAAGCCCCGGTGGGTTGGGCTGGGCGGTGTCAGAGATCCGCGACATCGACGGCGACGGCATCGACGACGGGATGGCCTCGGCCAACGGTTGGAGCCAGGGCCGCGGCAAGGTGGTGGTTTTCTCCGGCGCGACGGGTGACATCCTCTTCGAGGTGCAGGGCACGAACCAGGCTGAGGGCATCGGGTGGTCGTGCGCCGACGCGGGCGACGTGGACAACGACGGGTTCGTGGACGTCATCGCGGGGAGCCCCTCGCGGGGCGGCACGGGCGGTGTCATCGTCGCCTCGGGCAACCCCGCGAGCTACGGCGCGGTGATCCACGACATCGCCGGATTCCAGAACCCGAGCGGGTTCGGGTACGCCGTCTCCACTCTCGACGACGTGAACGGCGACGGGCACGCCGACTTCGTCGTCGGCTCGCCCGGGTTTGACGGCGACGACGTCAACGAGGGGCGCGTCTACGTCTTTGACGGCGCCACAGGCACCGTCCTGCACGAGCTCGTCGCATCGGGCGGGATGAACGCCATCGTCGGGCAGGGCGTCGCGGGCATCGGCGATATCGACGGCGACGGTGTCTCCGACGTCGCGAGCACCGAGGTCGGTACCAAGACCGCGTGGGTGTGGTCCGGCGCGACGGGCGATGTGATCCTGGGCCCGTTGCCGGCGGACGCGAGTGCGTCGGCGGTCTTCGGGCAGTTCTTCGTCGGACGCGCGGGCGACGTCTCGGGCGACGGCGTCCCGGACTTCTACGTCGGCGACTACAACGACTCCAAGGGGTACGTCTTCTCTGGTGCGGACGGTTCGCGCTGGCTCACCATCGAAGCACCCAACGCCGACGGGCTCGGCCCGGGGCGGGGGCTCTTTGCCGACATCAACCAGGACGGGCACGACGACCTCATCCTCGGGCACTACACCGCGCCCGACGGCGGCAACAGCGCCGGCAAGATGGTCACCTACTCGGGCAAGGACGGCGCCGTCCTCCGTACCGTCACGGGGAACATCAACGGGCTGCAGCTCGGGTTTGACTGCGTCGGCGTGGGTGATGTGACCGGCGACGGGTGGCCCGACGTGATCGCGTCCGGCTCGAACCGCAACCGGATGTACATGGTGCCCGGCGTGAACCCGTGCCCGGCCGACTTCACCGCCGACGCGACGCTCAACGCGGACGACACCGACCTGTTCGTCGCGGCCTTCCTCTCGGGGGAGGCCGCGGCGGACCTCGACTTCTCAGGAACCCTGAACCTCGACGATATCGACGCGTTCGTCGTGAGCTTCCTCGCCGGGTGCCCCTGAGCGTCCGACCCCCCGGGAACCAGGCGAGCCCCCGCCCGTATGGTCGGGGGTGGTCTGGTGCGCCCATTCTCGGGCGTGGGCCGGCAGCCGTCTGGTGCGGGATTGCCGGTGCGGGCCGTTGTCAAGCTGGGCTGATCGCCCGGGTGCGTCGAGGCGCTCGATTCCGGCCGCCTGTTCGGGCATACTGGTCGGGCCGGGCGGGGAACGCCCGGAACCCGGAGGAGGAGTCTCGTGATGAAGAACCGGATCGGAAAGGCATTCCGCGGTGCCGCGGCGGGTATCGCGCTCGCGGCCAGCACCCTCGGCGCTCAAGCCCAGGAAGTCGTGCTGCAGAACGACTCGTTCACCGACGGCGGTGGGTTTCTTGTATGCCCGTGCTTCGTGGCGGGCGAGGAAGCGGCGGTCTGGCTGACCAGCCCGTGCGACGGTGACATCGTCGGGTTCCAGATCTTCTGGAAGTCGTTCTTTGGCGGTGCGCCGCAGGTCATCGAGGACTCGATCAGGATCTACGAGGCGGGCACGTTCCCCAACGCGGGGAGCCTGATCGATGTGCTCGACGCGCCCGTGCTGACCGACGGGTTCCTGAACGAGTACCGGTACCTCGACGACCAGCAGACCGTCCCGATCAGCATCCCGATCGCCGCGGGCCAGACGTTCGTCGTCTCGCTGCGGTTCTTCAACGACAACGCAAGCGACACGTTCGCGCCGTCCGTCGGGTCGGACGACAGCGGGTGCCAGAACGGGCTCAACACGATCCGTCTGACGAACGGCACCTGGCTCAACGCGTGCACGGCCGGTGTCTCGGGCGACTGGGTCATCCGCGCGATCGTGCAGTGCGACGGCGCTGACCCGCAGGGCGCCTGCTGCCTGCCCGACGGCACGTGCGCCGACGGCGTGACCCTCGCGGACTGCACGGCGATGGACGGGTTCTGGAACGGCGGGGGGACCCTGTGCGCAACGTCTGCCTGCACGGGCGCGTGCTACGTCCCCGCGACGGACGCTTGCCTGCCAGATTTCGACAAGCCGACGTGCGACCTCGTCGCCGGCGAATGGCAGGGCCCGGGCACGACCGAGTGCAACGACGACTGCCCCGCCGACTGTGACGGCAGCGGTGTTCTCAACCTCGACGACATCGACTGCTTCGTCGCCGGCTTCATCGCCGTGGACACGGCCGTCGCGGACTGCGACGGCAACGGGACGCTGAACCTCGACGACATCGACTGCTTCGTCGCGGCGTTCCTCGCCGGGTGCCCGTAAGGACCGGGAACCACGGCGGGCGGATCCTGTTCGGCATCCGGTTTGGACAGATCTCTTGCCACGGACGCGGCGCGGGGTACGTTAGATGACCGGGCGTCGGCGGTTGTGAGCCGGCGGCCCGTGCCGGAGGAGACCGGGATGGTGGGTGGTGCGTTCATCGCGGTATGCATGGGGATCGGCGCGCCGGCGCTCCCCGCGGCCGGTCAGCCCGAGTCGGCGTACGTGAGTTACTACTTCGACGAGCCGCGCTCGCTCACGCTCGACAAGTCGCGGGTCGCGGTGTTCTCGACCGGGCTGCGAGACGTGCGCGGCACGGATCTCGGCCTGGGCGAGACGCCCGTCGAGCACCTGCCGCTGTTCAACGCGCAGCTGGTCGAGCTGCCACCGGCGCGGCGTACTCGCGCCGGCGTCGAGTCGGCGCTCGACGACGCGGGCACGCTCCGCGCCGAAAGCGTGGGGTATGTCTCGCCGGTCTTCGTCGGGCTCGACGGCGGGCCTGTCATCCCAACGCCGACGGTCCTCGTCCAGTTCGACGCCCACGCGGACCCCGAGGCGTGCGAGGCGGCGCTCTCGAAAGCCGGCGACATCATCGAGCGCGGCTGGGGCGGCATGCCCAATTCTTTCCGCGTCGCGACGAACGCGTCGGACGGACGGGTCGTGCTCGAGCTGGCGGCGGACCTCGCGCGCCGCGGCGATACGGTCTTCGCCGAGGCGGACATGATCTTCACCGGTTCGAGCTCGCTCGTCCCCAATGACCCGATGTTTCTCAGCAGCTGGGGGTTCAACAACATCGGGCAGAACGTGGGCGGCCCAGGGACAATCGACACCGACGTGAACGCCGTCGAGGCTTGGGACACCACGCTGGGCGACGCGGGCACGCTCACGCTCATCCTCGATCAGGGCGTGCAGACCAATCACCCGGACCTCCAGCAGGTCGGCGGCCAGGACTTCACGACCGACGGCGGTACGGACGGCGGGCCGCAGAACTTCTGCGACAACCACGGCACCGCCGTGGCCGGGTGCATCTCGGGCAAAATCAACAACCAGCTCGGGTCGTGCGGCGTTGCGCCGGGCACACGCATCGTCTCGGCGCGCGTGCACATCTCGGACACGCCGTGCAACGGCGAGTGGTTCAGCGCCTCGAGCTGGACCGTGGACGGGCTCGCGTACGGCGAGTCGCTGGGCGTGCGCGTGACGAACAACTCGAACCGGTACGGGTTTACGTCGTCCGCGATCGCGACCAAGTACCTGCTCACGCGGAACGGCGCGAACGGAGAGATGCCCATGGTGCACTTCGCCGCCGCGGGCAACTCGGGGAGCACGAGCGTGGACTACCCGTCGAGCCTCTCGACGGTCAACGCGATCAGCGCGATCGATATCCGGGGAAACCTCGTGAGCTTCTCAAACCGCGGGCCGCTGCTGTTCATGTGCGGGCCCGGGCGTGACGTACGCACGACGGACCGCACCGGGTTCGACGGGTACGACTCGACGGACTACGGGCTGTTCGACGGCACCTCTTTCGCTTCCCCGATCGTCGCGGGCGTGGCGGCGCTGATCGTGAGCACGAACCCAGCCCTCGAGCCGGCGGACATCGAGCAAATCCTCAGGGACACCGCGAAGGACCTGGGCACCGCCGGGTTCGACGAGTCGTTCGGGTGGGGCCTGCCCGACGCCGAGGCGGCGATCGCGGCGGCCGCGGCGATGGAGCCCTGCCCCGCCGACTGCGACGGGTCGGGCGTCCTCAACTTCGACGACATCGACTGCTTCGTCGCCGGGTTCCTGGGCAGCGATCTGGCGACCGCGGATTGCGACGGGTCGGGCGTCTTGAACTTCGACGACATCGACTGCTTCGTGGACTCGTTTCTCGCTGGGTGTCCCTGAGGGGCCGAGAACCGGTGCCCGCGGGGCAGCCGCGGGCGGTTTCGCGCCTGGGGGCTTGGACGGGACACCGGGCGGTGATAGCTTGGAGGGACGCTGGCTGTACCCCGGCGTTTTCTGTGGAGGGGCCCGGTCGGGCCCGGGGAGCTCGAGATGGAATTGCGCAATACGCTGTGCGCCGCCGCGGTGGTCGCCGCCGCCGGCCTGACGACCGCTGCCAACGCCGACAAGCCCGAACGCCAGGGCGGGTACCTCTACCGCACGTACAACGGCGACGGGACGTACACAACCCTCGCGCCGCGCTCGACCGGGGAGTCCGTCGCCCGCCAATGGAACGAAGTGCTGCTCGATTCGATCCGCGTGGACAAGGCCCGCCCGACGGTGCATGCGCGGAACCTCTACCACATCTCCGCCGCGATGTACGACGCGTGGGCGGCGTACGACACGGTCGCCGACCAGGTCTTCCACAGCGAGCGCCAGTCTGCCGCGGACATCGAGGCGGCGCGCCACGAGGCCATCAGCATGGCCGCCTACCGCGTGATGCTGCACCGGTTCCAGAACTCGGTGGGCGCCGCGCAGAGCCTCCCGCTGATGCACGCGCTGATGGACACGCTCGGGTACGACAAGACGGACACGTCCGCCGTCGGCGACACGCCCAGCGCCCTCGGCAACCGCATCGCAAACACGATCATCGCCGCCGGCACCACGGATAACTCCAACGAGCAGAACGACTACGCGAACCTCTTCTACTCCACGGTGAATGAGCCGCTGTTCCCCGACTTCCCCGGCAACCCGGACATCTCCGACGCGAACCGGTGGCAGCCGCTCGCGATCGAGTACTACACCGATCAGGGCGGCAACATCATCCCGCTCGGGTCGCTCACGTTCCTGAGCCCCGAGTGGGGGCACGTCGATGGGTTCGCGCTCACCGATGGCGACCTGACGATGCACACGCGCGACGGCGAACCGTGGCCCGTCTTCCATGATCCCGGGCCGCCCCCGATGCTCGCGGGCGTGGGCGACGACTACTACAAGTGGGGCGCCGAGATGGTCGTCCGCTGGTCCACCCACCTCGATCCCGCCGACGGCGTTGTGTTCGACATCTCGCCCAACAGCTTCGGCAACTCGATCCTGCCCGACCCCGACGACTGGGCGTACTACTACGACTTCTCGCAGGGCGGCGACTGGGGCGCGGGGCGCGCGATCAACCCGATCACCGGGCTCCCGTACCCCGTGCAGAACGTGGCGCGCGGCGACTACACCCGCATCCTCGCCGAGTTCTGGGCCGACGGGCCGCACTCCGAGACGCCCCCGGGGCACTGGTACACCATCGCGAACTATGTCACCGATCACCCGCTCTTCGAGCACCGCATCGGCGGCGAGGGCCCGATCGTCAGCGACCTCGAGTGGGACGTGAAGCTCTACCTCATGCTCGGCGGCGCGATGCATGACTGTGCCATCACCGCCTGGGGCTGCAAGGGCTACTACGACTACGTCCGCCCGATCTCCGCGATCCGCCACATGTGCGACCTCGGGCAGTGCACCGACCCCGAAGGCCCGAGCTACCACGCGAACGGCATCAACCTGATCCCGGGCGTGATCGAGGTGGTCACCGCAGAGACGACCGCTGCCGGACAGCGCCACGAGCACCTCGCCGGTGCCGAGGGCAAAATCGCGATCAAGGCGTGGCGCGGGCCCGACTTCATCGACGACCCGGACACCGACATCGCGGGCGTGGGCTGGATCCTCGCCGAGCACTGGTGGCCCTACCAGCGTCCGAGCTTCGTGACGCCACCCTTCGCGGGCTACGTGTCCGGCCACTCGACGTTCTCGCGCGGCGCCGCCGAGCTCATGACGCTCATGACCGGCAGCGAGTACTTCCCCGGCGGCGTGGGCGAGTTCTATTGCCCGCAGAACGAGTTCCTCGTCTTCGAAGAGGGCCCGTCCGAGGACGTGACGCTGCAGTGGGCAACCTACCGCGACGCGTCGGACCAGACGTCGCTGTCACGCATCTGGGGCGGCATACACCCGCCCGCCGACGACCTGCCCGGACGCCACATGGGCGTCGAGGCGGGCCCGGACGCCTACTGGCTCGCCCGCCGCTACTTCGACGGGCGCGTCACGTGCCCGGCGGACTACGACGCCAACGGCGTGCTGAACTTCGATGACATCGACGCCTTCGTCACCGGCTTCCTCTCCGCCGACCTGTACATCGCGGACTGCGACGGCAACGGCGTGATGAACTTCGATGACATCGACTGCTTCATCGCCGCCTTCCTGGGCGGCTGCCCCTGATCCAACAGACCGAGAAGAGAAAGAGCAACCATGCGTTCTGACATCTGCGCGATCTCCCTCGCGGTCGCTTCCGGTGCCGCGCTCGCCGGCATCACCTACGACGAATCGGTTGACGGCGACCTGTCCACAGACCCCAACGCCCCCACCGCGCTCGCGTTCACGCTCGGGTCGAACACGGTCTCGGGCACGGTGACGCTCTCGAACCAGCCCAGCGGCGACCGCGACTTCATCACCTTCACAGTCGGCGCTGGCGAGCGGCTTTCGGCGCTCAACCTCGTCGCCTATTCGCCCGACGACGCCGGGTTCGCCGCGTTCAACGCGGGCACGACCAGCTTCGTTCCGAGCGCCGCGACGGACGCGAACTTCCTCGCCGGCATCCTGCCCGAAGCGTCCCAGGTCGGAACGGACCTCCTGCCCGCGTTCGTCTCGAGCGCGGTCACGACGAACAGCCTGCCCAACCCCTGGCTCGGGCCGGGCGATTACGCGTTCGTGATCCAGCAGACCTCGCCGGCGCTGCAGGCCTACACCCTCGAGTTCGTGATCACGCCCGCCCCGGCGTCACTGTCGGCCCTCACGCTGGGATTCCTGGCGGTCCGCCGCCGGCGGTAAGCGGCCACAACTGGACGGTATTTGATCGGAACACAGCCCGATCGGTCCCCTTTTTGGCCCGTTCTTGAAAGCCCGGCTTCGAGTCGGGAACCCACGCCGGTAGGCTGCGGATGGAGGATCGCCCGCGGTTCCGCGGTGTGTCGTGTTCTCGATCTCGTGTGTGTGGTTATAGAGGGACTCCCAATGCGCCATGTTCTGTTGTCGGCCGCCGCGCTCGCGGTGGGTTGTGGTTTCGTCGTCGCTGGCCCGGATCGCATCGCGATCGGCGACCCCCAAAAGAACGACTTCCGCGTGGTCTCGGACTCGGAGATCTACGTCGGCGATACCAGGTACGGCTCGTGGGCCGAGCTCGCCGAGAGCGGGCACTTCTACCAGGAGCACACCCGCTGCGCGCTGACGAAGGACCTCGCGGTTGACCAGGACCTGCGCGTCCCCTCGGACTGCTCGGCGAACCTGACCCGCGTGCTCGGCGCGTACGACCCAGCGGTCGATAAGTACCGCATCCCCGTCGTCGTTCACATCATCCACCGGACCAACGGCACGGGCGACATGCCCGACTCGCGCGTCACCTCGCAGATCGACATCCTCAACGAAGACTTCCTGGCCCTCGCCGGCACGAACGGCGCGAATGGCAACGACGCCCAGATCGAGTTCTACCTCGCCACCGAGGACCCCCAGGGCAACCCCACGAACGGCATCACCCGCACCGCGAACAACACCTGGTTCAACGACAGCGGGACCTACTACAACTCGCTCGCGTGGGACCCGGACCGGTACCTGAACATCTACACGAACTCCGCGTCGGGCGCGCTCGGGTACGTGCCGTTCATCCCGCAGACGAATTCGGGCGCCATCGGATCGAACGCCGACCGCGTTGTTGTGCTCTACTCCTCGTTCGGGCGCAACGCGCCGCTCGTCCCGTTCAACCAGGGACGCACCACGACACACGAAGTCGGGCACTACCTCGGGCTTTATCACACCTTCGACGGCGGGTGCGGCACAGCCTCAAACTGCAACGGCACGGGCGACCTGATCTGCGACACCAACCGCGAGTCCAGCCCGGTGTTTGGTTGCCCCGGCAACCCGGTCAGCTGCAGTTCGACCGACCCCAAAGACAATTACATGGACTACTCCGATGACCTGTGCATGGAGCAGTTCACCTACGAGCAGGCCAACCGCATGCGCTGCACGCTGCTCAACTACCGCACGGACCTCTACGAGGTCGTCGGCTCGGCCTGTTTCGCCGATTGCGACGGCAACGGCGCTCTGAACGTGGACGACGTGGACTGCTTCGTCGCCGCCTTCCTCGCCAGCGACCTCGCCGGTGCGGACTGCGACGGCAACGGCGCCCTGAACGTGGACGACGTGGACTGCTTCGTCGCCTCGTTCGTGGCCGGATGCCCATAATCAACCGACACCCCGACGCGCCCGGGCCACCGCCCGGGCGTGCTCTTTTTTCCTCTCTCACGGAGACCCGCCCGATGCACACCCGCCCCCCGCACGCCCCGTTGATCGCCGCACTCGTGTTGACCGCCGGCACCGCCCTCGCCGACCCGTGCCCGCACGGGTGCTCCCACGCGGACGTCGGACTCGGCGTGCGGTCGCTCCCCTTGCCGATCGATCAGCTCCCCGGGCCGCTGCAGGACACCCTCGCGCGGATCGCCGATCGCGCCGAGGCGGGCGACGAGATCCCGCTGATGTGCCTCGAGGCGGGCACCGACCCGAAGGTCGCCGACGCCTTCAATGCCCACCTCATGCAGCTATGGGACGCCGGGCCAGAGCGCTACCGCCTGGACGACCGCTGGAACAACACCGTCACAAACGGGAACACCGGCCCGCTCGGGACCCCCATCGTGCTGACCTACTCCTTCGTGCCCGACGGCACGTCCACGCCCGACGGGCCCTCCGAGCTGCACGCGTGGATGGACAGCATCTACGGCTCGATCGACGTCTGGCAGCCCATCATCCACGAGGGCCTCAACGCCTGGAACACGACCTCGGGCGTCGTCTACGTGTGGGAGCAGAATGACGACGGCGCCTCGTTCCCGAACACCTCGGGCTCCGCCGGCAACCGCGGCGACGTCCGCATCTCCGCCGCGACGATCGACGGCAACGGCGGCGTCCTCGCGTACAACTACTTCCCCGACACGGGCGACATGGTCATCGACGCCCACGACTCGTTCTACGAGGCGCTGAACGCCAACTCCCTCCGGCTCCGCAACGTCATCACCCACGAAGCCGGGCACGGCATCGGGCTCTCGCACGTCGAGTCGTCCAACGCCCGCTTCCTCATGGAGCCCTTCATCGACACCAACTTTGAGGGCCCCCAGGAAGACGACACCCGCGGTGCCAACCGCGGCTACGGCGATCACCAGGAAAACGACGACTCCTTCGGCACCGCCGTCGATCTCGGCACCCTCACCGGCGGCGACTTCATCCGCTCTGACCGCCGCTCCATCGACGACAACGGCGACGACGACTACTTCAAATTCAACACGACGGGCGACATGGACCTCGAGATCCTCCTCCGCCCGATCGGGTCCACCTACAACGAGGGCCCGCAGGGCGGCACGCAGAGCCCGCTCGACTCGCTGCGCATCAGCAACCTGCGGTTCAGCGTCTACGACGCGTCGTTCTCCCTCATCGCGGCCGTGGACGACGAGCCGGAGGGTGTGAACGAGTCCGCCGTCGTCCCCCTCACCGGGACGGGCCCGCACTACATCCTCGTCGAGGGCGACGCCAACGGGACGCAGCGGTACCGCATGAACCTCACGTTCACGGGCGTCGCCGCGTGCTTCTCCGATTGCGACGCCAACGGCGCCCTCAACGTGGACGACGTGGACTGCTTCGTCGCGGCCTTCCTGGGGTCAGACCTTGCCGGCGCCGACTGCGACGGCAACGGGTCGCTGAACGTGGACGACGTGGACTGCTTCGTCGCCGAGTTCCTCGCCGGGTGCCCCTGAGGACCGCCCAGGCCCGGCGGCCGATAACACGCTTTGTGCCCGGACCGCGCCGATGTAGGCTCGTGGCATGAATACCACCCGCCTGACCCGTGCCGCTCTGGGCCACGCGCTCGCGGCTGGCCTCGCCTGCCCCGCCGCCCTCGCGGCCGACACCACCCCCGAGGCGCGCGTCGCCGCCGACGCCGGCGTCGAGACGCTGCACGCCACCACCGGCGTGCGCCCGAACACCGCGACGCGGTCGGACGCCCCCGCGCGCCCCGCCGCGGCTTCCAACCTCCTCGTCGTCTTCGTCCACGACCAGTCCTCCGACGAGATCCTCCGCCTGCGCGATCTCAACGGCGACGGCGACGCCCATGACCCGGGCGAGGTCACCCTCTTCTACGACGACTCCCCGCCCATCGCGCTGGGCATCGACAACGCCCAGGGCCTCGTCGCCCTCGGGCCCGACACCCTCCTCGCGACCGACAATTTCGACCCCGACAACATCGTCTACATGAACGACCTCGACGCCGACGGCAGCGCCCTCGGCGCGGGCGAGGCGTCCGTCTGGTTCTCCGGGCTCCTGCCCGGCGGGTTCACCCTCACCAACCCGGCCGACCTCACGCCCCTGGGCGACGGGTCGTACCTCCTGCTCGACAACAACACCCTCGACACCGCCAATCCCGAAGCGATCTACATCCTCGAGGACCTCAACGCCGACAACGACGTGGACGACGCCGGCGAGGCCGTCCTCTTCCACGAGCTCTCGCCCGTGGGCGTCAGCGCCTCGACGACATTCGACGTCGTCCGCGACGAGTCCGGGTTCGTCTACACCCTCGACATCACGGACCCCAACCAGATCGAGTCGATCGACATCATCGATCCGACGGGCACGACGCGCACCGAGTGGTTCGACAGCGCGGACCTGTTCAACCTCGTCGGCATCTTCCTGGGCTCGTCGTTCGAGCTCGAGTACATCCCCGACACAGACGAGATCCTGTTCGGCGCGACCAACCTGAGCAACGCCCAGCTGATCGTCGCCGCGAAGGACCGCAACGGGTCGAACACGATCGACGTCGCGTCCGAGGTCCGCCTCGTCTGGAGTGAGTCGTCGCACGCCGACGGGTTCTCCACGGGCTCGCCGCGCGACTTCCACCGCACGCCCGACGGCCGCCTCCTCTGGACCGACGCCCTTAACGACCGCATCATGCTCCACCAAGACCTCAACGGCGACGGCGACTACCAGGAGCTCGGCGAGACGACCGTCCTCTACGACAGCGCCACCGCCGGCGCGAACGGGCTGCCCACCCTCAGCCTGCCCTTGTCCGTCACCGGCGCGATCGTCTGCTTCGCCGACTGCGACGCCAACGGCGCGCTCAACGTGGACGATATCGACTGCTTCGTCGCCGCCTTCCTCGCGGGCGACCTCGCCGGCGCGGACTGCGACGGCAACGGCTCGCTGAACGTGGACGACATCGACTGCTTCGTCGCCAGCTTCCTGTCGGGCTGCCCCTGATCCACACAACCGGGAGACGACCATGCACCGGACCGCATGCACCATCGTGATCGCCCTGTGCGGCGCCCCCGCGAGCGCCCAGCTCGCCGTCGAGGTCTCCGAGGACGGGCACCTGACCGCCGCCCCGGGCGTGCACGCTCCCGAGGCGCGCGCCGCACGCGGCGTCCCCCTCCCCTTCGGTGCTGCGCCCGACTGGGACTTCCAGATGCGCCGCCCTGTGGGAGGCATGCAGGTCATCGACATCAACCAGGACGGGTTCAACGACCTCGTCGTCGGGTGCTACTCCTCCAACTCCTTCCCGCCCTACCCCGACTACGAGGAGATCATCTTCCTCAACACGGGCACCGAGCTCGAAGCAACCCCGAGTTGGACCTCCGCCATCGAAACCCACTGCGGCGACGTCCAGGTCGGCGACGTCAACGGCGACACCATCCCCGACATCGTCACCATCCACGGCGGCGTCCGCGCCGACTCCGTCCGCGTCTACCACGGCGTCCCCAACGCCCTCCCAAGCACCTCCCCATCATGGACGAGCAGCACCACGCCCAGCGTCTGGGGAACCTCGGGCCTCCTCGTCGATCTCGACAAGGACAACGACCTCGACCTCGTGACCACCAACCAGGGGCTCTCGCCCGATCCCTTCCGCCCCATGTTCCAGTTCGAGAACCTCGGCACCGCGCTCGAGCTCAACCCCACCTGGCGCTCCCTCGACAGCGACATCCAGAACGGGCTCGACGCCGCCGACTACGACGGCGACACATGGGTTGACGTCGGCGTCGCCAAATGGGCGAACTGGGAGTCCGCCGTCTACAAGAACAACGCGGGCACCCTCGGCACCACCCCCGACTGGACCCGCGGCGAGACGGACACCGACAAGGGCGCGGCCTTCGCCGACATCAACATGGACGGCACCATGGACCTCCTCATCGGGGGCGACGACTCCACCCTCTGGTCCAACGACGGCGCGGGCAACCTCCTGCTCGAGTGGACCGCCAACCCCGGCTTCTCGGGCCCGCAGGAGGTCCACGCGTGGGACGCCGAGGGCGACGGCGACATGGACTTCTTCGAGGTCCACTTCTCCGACGGCAAGACGCACATCTACCTCAACGAATCAGGCGTCCTCTCGACGACGCCCTCGTGGACCTACGACGCCCCCGAGGTCGGCTCGGCCCTCGCCTTCGGCGACATTAACGGCGACGGGCGCAACGACCTCGTCATCGGCTACGCCGGCGACACCTGCATCCGCGTGTTCTACGCCATCCCGATGCCTTGCTTCGCCGACTGTGACGCCAGCGGGTCTCTGAACATCGACGACATCGACTGCTTCGTCGCGGGATTCCTGGGCAGCGACCTGGCCACCGCCGACTGTGACGGCAACGGCACGCTCAACATCGACGACATCGACTGCTTCATCGCCAGCTTCCTCGCCGGGTGCCCTTAGGCAATTCGCCCGGTCCCGTCAGGACGGAAGAAGCCGCGGGAGAACCCAGATTGCCATCTCGTGATTCCTGTACAGCAGATTCCTATTTGCATGATGTGTCACGTACTAGGGACTGAGACAGCAGATTATCGAACTCTTCGACACGAGACCAAATGCCCCGTGTGGCTCAACACACGCGGGGTTGGCAGAAAGGCTCGCCGAATCATGATTCGTACTGAACGCAACAACAAGACGTCGTTGATCTGCTCTGCCATGCTCATCGCGGCGGCGGGGTCTTCGGCCAGTGGTCAGACAGCATTCCAATGGGACTATGGGGACGGCCTCTGGACCGACACCGGCGCCTGGAGCCCGGTCGGCTCGCCCGGTGCGTTCTCAGCGGCCGACACGGCGACCGTCGCAGTACCGGGAAGCTATACCATCGACTACATCGCCAGCCGAACCATCGGTGGCCTTGCGATCACGAACCCGGACGCTGTCGTGGATATCCGCGAGGGCGGGCAGTTGGCCATCCTGGGTTCGGGCCTGTCCGGGAGCGGGACACTCGTCGTCTCAGGTGTGCCGGCATTTCCGCTCGCGCGAGCGTTCTTCGATGATGGCATCTCGATCGGAACCCGGATCATTCTGAACGATCAGACCGGATCGGTCGGGAACGTCCAGTTGCTGGGGCCAGCCGGTGCCGGGCAGAACGCCATCATCGAACCCGGCGTCACGATCTCGGGAGTTGGCAGCATCGACAACCGATTCCTCAACCACGGCACGGTGAGCGCCGGCAATCCGGGTGAGGTCATCAGCCTGCTTGCGACAAGCTCTGGCTCCGGGCCGTTTGCGCAAGGTGCGACAGGCCTGATCTTCGCCGACAACGGCGGCGAGATCCGGTTCAACGGCGCCATGATCGACGGCGGGACGATCGATGGCACCGCCACTGGCCTGTTCACTTCGTTCAATAACTTCGTCACCAACGCGACGTTCGCGGGCGATGTCCGGATCGGCGCCGGCAGCCGGTTCGGGATCGGTCCCGGCAACTCCTACACCGGCGAGATCACGCTCATCGGCGACGACCTCGTGGGCCAGGGCTGGATCTCGATCGTTGACGGCGCGAGCCTCGGTGGTTTCGTCACCCTTGACGGGCAGAGCGGGAACACGTCGCAGTGCCTTCTGCTTGCCTCGGGTACTGCTGGTGCCTCCGTCACCATCGAGTCAGACTCGACGATCTCAGGGACAGGACAAATGGCGGGCCGTTACTTGCACAACGGTCTGATCGTGGCCGATGGGCCCAACGAAGAGATTTTCTATAACAATGGACAAGGGTTGAATTGGCTGCTCCCCGGATCGACTGGGCGGCTGCTCACCGACAACGGTGGGATCATCAGTCTTCGGGATTCCATCGTCGAGGGCGGCACAATCGAGGGTACTGCTTCCGGCCTGTTCACCTCGTTCAACAACTTCGTCACCAACGCGACGTTCGCGGGCGATGTCCGGATCGGCGCCGGCAGCCGGTTCGGGATCGGTCCCGGCAACTCCTACACCGGCGAGCTCACGCTCATCGGCGACGACCTCGTGGGCCAGGGCTGGATCGCAGTCGCTGACGATGCCGGCGTCGGAGGCGTTATCACACTCGACGGCCAGAGCGGGAACACCGGGCAGTGCCTCCTGCTCGCAAACACGACGGCGCCACCCGCGATCATTGAAGTGGGTGCCACACTGCGCGGTACCGGGACTGTCAGCGGGCTCTACACGCCTGTTTCCGCGCTGGTCGCGCCAGGAACGCCCTTGTCACCCGGCAACATTGCGAACAACATGACGGGCACTTTCGAGCTGACTGGCGATGCCGAGCTCGATGTCGATGTGTTTGGGTTGATTGACTTTGATCGGCTCTCCGGCGGCACGACTTCGGTCGCGGGCTTGCTCACGGTGCGGCTCGTCGATGGGTATGTCCCCAACTTCAACGACCGGTTCACGATCGTCAGCGGCTCGGTGACCGGCGCGTTCGATGAGGTTGACTTGCCCTTCATCGGAGACTCGCTGTTCCGCATCGCGTCGGACGCGCCCGGGGTCGTTCAGTTGATCTGGACGTGCTTCAGCGACGTGGATCCGAACGGCACGCTCAACATCGACGACATCGACGGGTTCGTCACCGCCTTCCTCTCGGGCGACCTCCCGAACGCGGACTGCGACCACAACGGCACGCTGAACATCGACGACATCGATTGTTTCGTCGCCGGGTTCCTCGCCGGGTGCCCCTAAACCCCCCGGATCGCCCCCCGCCGGGTTTCCCGCGAAAGTTGTTGCCTGGGCCCCGGATCCCCGCGATACTGCCCGCGTAGGGGGACAGGAACGCCGGGGCCGCCCGGCCTGTCAGTCCGAGGGAGCGTCATGCATTCGAAGATCCTGCCCGCCGCGCTGCTCGCGGCGATTTGTGCCACACCCGCCGTCGCCGCCTCCAACGACAACAACGTCGAGTGGGACGGGCTTAGCCATGTCCTCTGGCAGGATATGCGCCCCATCGTCCCCCTCGCGGGCGACGCGTTCACCGTCGAGTTCCAGACGTTTCGCGACGACCTGACCGCCGCACGCGTTCGCCAGGACGTCGGGGGCACCCAGACCTGGCACGCCGCCTCCGTCGTGTCGCAGCGCGGGCCCTACGACATCTGGCGCGCCTCCCTCCCGGGCACCGCGAGCGACCAGCTCTCCTTCGTCATCGAAGCCACCGACGGCACCGACACCGACTACCTCGGGCCCGACGGCGTGCGCGACACGCTCTCCGGCAGCGAGTTCGTGCTCGACTTCGTCACGCTCGCGCACGCGCCCTACGGCGCGACGCCCACCAACTCGGGCGTCGCGTTCAAGGTCTACTCCCCCTCACGCTCCACATGCCACGTCCGCGGCGAGTTCAACGCGTGGTCCACCGCCAACCCGCTCACCAAGCACGGCGACGATTTCACCGGCGTCGTCGCCGGTGCCCAGGTCGGCGAGATGTACAAATTCTACTTCAACAACTCCGTGTGGAACACCGACCCGCGCGCCGCGAGCCTCAACCCCAACGACAACCAGAACGCCGTCATCTCCGACCCGCTCGCCTACCAGTGGCAGCACGACGACTTCACCGCCGACCCGCTCGACGAGCTCGTCATCTACCAGCTCCACGTGGGCACCTTCGCCGGGCGCAACGACCCCTTCGGCCCGACGTCCAACCCATCGGGCTACCGCGACGTGGGCGACCGCGCCGCGCACCTCGCCGAGCTCGGCGTGAACGCCGTCATGGTCAACCCCATCAACGAGTTCCCCGGGTCGCACTCCGGCGGGTACAACCCCATCTCGCAGTTCGCCTGGGAGTGGGGCCTGGGCACTCCCGACGACCTCAAGTACATGGTCGATCAGCTCCACGGCGCGGGCATCGCCGTCCTCCTCGACGGCGTCTGGAATCACTTCTCCCCGACCGACAACTTCCTCTGGAACTACGACGGCACCCAGCTCTACTACGACTCGCCCGCACAGGACACCCCATGGGGCGCCCAGGCGGACTACGACGACCCCGGCGTCTTCGATTACTTCATCGACTCGGTCCACCACGTCATGGGCGAGTTCCGCATGGACGGCTACCGCCACGACGCCGTCATGGCGATGACCGACTCGGGCTGGACCGCCCAGTGGTCCGTCGGCCAAGACCTCATGCGCGAGATGAACCGCACCATCGCCCAGCGCTACACCGACGCGCACACGATCGCCGAGATCTACATCGACTCGCCGTGGGTCCAGACAGGCATCGAGTTCGACACGCAGTACCACAACGAGTTCAAGGAAGCGATCCGCAGCGCCGTCTTCGACGCCTCGTTCGGAAACCCCAACATGACGCGCCTGGCCAACGCGATCGACGGCACCGGCAGCGTCTCTGGGACCGACGTCCTCAACTACTTCGAGCTCCACGACGACGCCTGGCCCCTCAACGGGCACGAGCGCGCCGTCCGCGTCATCGACACGACGAACCCGCACGACGACGCCAACGCCCGCGGCCGCACCACCATGGCCCACGGCGTCACCCTCCTCTCCTCGGGCGTCCCCGCCATCCTGCAGGGCACCGAGTGGCTCGAGAACGACGGGTGGGAGTCCAGCAAGATCGACTGGTCGCACAAGACGACCTACAGCGGCGTCTTCGATTTCTACAAGACCGTCGTCGGCCTGCGCACCTCCGAGCCCGCGCTCTTCGCCAACGCGGGAATCCAGATCACGCACGTGAACGACGCCGCGAACGTCCTCGCCTTCGAGCGTTTCCAGGTCGGCGGCAAGAACTACGTCGTCGTCGCGAGCCTCTCGAACAACACCTTCGGCGGCTACCGCGTCGGCCTCCCCCGTTCGGGCACATGGGGCGTCGTCGTCAACAACCAGGCCCCCGAGTTCGACGGCGACGGCAACGGCCCAACCCTCGGGTCCACCATCACCGCCGAGGCGGTCGCCCACGACGGCTTGCCCCAGTCCGTGCAGTTCGAGCTGCCCGCGCGCGGGTTCATCGTCTTCGAGCACGAGCCGACACTCGCCTGCTCTCAGGCGGACATGGACGCCAACGGCACGCTCAACCTCGACGACATCGACCTCTTTGTCGCCGCCTTCCTTTCGGGCGACCTCCTCGCCGACCTGGACGCGAACGGAACCCTGAATCTCGACGACATCGACGCGTTTGTCGTGGCCTTCCTCGCCGGGTGCGGGTAAGTTCCCCGACGAGATCACACGGGCGCGTGGATCCGATAACCGCGCCCCGCGGAACAAACGACGGGGCGTGGATTCTCCGCGCTCGCAACACCTGAGGAGAGACCCATGCTCAGCCGTGCCGCGTGCGCCGCCGCCGCCCTTGCCCTGCCCGCCGTCGCCGGCGCCCAGCCCTTCCACGCCGAGCGCGTCGCGACGGGCCTGGCCCGCCCCGTCGCGGTTGTTCCCCCGCCGGACGGCTCGGACCGCACATTCATCATCGAGCAACGCTCCGGCTCGACCGGGCGCATCCGCGTGTTCGACACCGCGACCGATACGCTGCTCACAACCCCCGCGCTCTCGATCTCAGGCGTGAGCACGTCCAGCGAGCAGGGCCTGCTCGGCATGGCGTTCGACCCCGACTACGCCACCAACGGGTACGTCTACGTCAATTACACCACCAACTCGGGCGGCAACCAGACGCGCATCGTCCGCTACACCGTCTCCGCTGCCGACCCCAACATCTTCGACGCCGCCTCCGCGCACCGCATCATGACCATCCCCCAGCCCGACACCAACCACAACGGCGGCTGGATCGCCTTCGGGCCCGATGGCTACCTCTACGTCGGCATGGGCGACGGCGGCTCGGGCAACGACCCTTGGGGCGCCCTCGGCAACGGGCAGAACCTCGCCACCAAGCTCGGCGCGATGCTCCGCGTGGACGTGCACGGCGACGACTTCCCCGCCGACACGAACAACAACTACGCCGTCCCCGCCGACAACCCCTTCGTCGGCCAGCCCGGCGCGGACGAGTCCATCTGGGCGTGGGGCCTGCGCAACCCCTGGCGCAACGACTTCGACCCTCAGACCGGGGATCTCTACATCGCCGACGTCGGGCAGTTCCAACGCGAGGAAGTCAACCACCAGCCCGCGTCCAGCCCGGGCGGCGAAAACTACGGGTGGCGAAAGTGGGAAGGTACCCGCCACAACTTCCCGGGCGACCCCGCGCCCCTCGCCGGCGACGCCGTCTTCCCCATCACCGAGTACACACACTCCGCGCCCGACAACGGGTGTTCGATCTCCGGCGGCGTCGTCGTCCGCACGCAGACACTCCCCGACCTCTGGGGTGAGTTCCTCTTCGCCGACTACTGCTCGGGCAAGGTCTACGCCGTCCGCGAGACCGTCTCGGGCTGGGTCCGCGAGGAGATCACGGCCGACATCACCTTCAACATCAGCTCGTTCTCCGGCATCTCCTCGTTCGGGCGCGACACCGACGGGCGCGTCTACGTCTGCTCCCTCTTCAACGGCAGCGTCTTCCGCCTCACCCAGCCCGGCATCTGCGGCATCGGCGACATGAACGGGGACGGCACCCTGAACGTGGACGACATCGATGTCCTCGTCGCCGGGTTCCTCGCCAACGACCCGGACGCCGACCTGGATCAGAACGGCGCCTGGAACGTGGACGACATCGACCTCTTCGTCTCGAGCTTCCTGGGCGGGTGCCCGTAACGAACCCGCCCTGAGAGGGCAGAACCAAGGTTTTTGGGACCTGATCAGGGCCCGCCCCGAAGCTCGGAATCGGGCGTTGGTGCGGGCCCTGCCTGCCCATAGACTGTGAACACCAGACGGCGGGGTTCCCCGCCCGGGAGGAACCAGATCATGAAGCCGTGCGCCATCATCGCCGCCGCGATCGCTGTCACCGCCGGCGGCGCCGCCGCGGACGTCCTGCTCGTTGACATCAACATCGACGACCCATCCAGCATCGAGCTCGAGCTGTGCCAGGACCTGCCCATCGTCGGCGGGTGCGACACCGACAGCTCCGACATCTCGGGCACCGCCACCTTCGAGGTGGACACCACCGCAGGCACCGCCTCGCTCGTGGACTTCCTCATCACGACCGACACCGGCCTCACGTACACCTACACCGGCATCCTCTCCGAAGTCACCGCGACGTCCGGTCCCGTTGACGTCTTCTATGGCGGCGCCGGGCCCGCCGGGCCCGTCGCACTCACCGCCGGCGCGTTCACGTTCCCAGGTGTAACCGTCGATCTCGCCGGCACCGCCGCCGTCACGGGCACCATCCTCGGCGCGGGCGACGTGAACGAGTCCATCGACTTCTCCGAGTTCGGCCCCTTCGTCGCCGACCTCTCGGGCATGCTCACCGAGTCCGCCGGCACATGGACGCTCGACGCGAGCTTCGCATTCGACGAGATGACCGTGGGCGACGTGATGGGCATCACCGTCACCACGACCGCGACCGGCTCGCTCACGCTCGTCGGCACCGGCACCGGCACCCCCGTCGGGTGCACCGCCGACTGCGACGGCAGCGGCACGCTCAACATCGATGACATCGACTGCTTCGTCACCGCGTTCCTCGGGTCCGACCTCGCGGCCGCCGACTGCGACGGCAACGGCACCCTGAACATCGACGATATCGACTGCTTCGTCACCAGCTTCCTCGCCGGGTGCCCCTGAGGCGCCCGCTGATCCCTGTGGAGATTCAAGAACCATGAACGCACGCACCACCGCACTCGCCCTCGCCGCGATCGCCGCCCCGGCGCTCGCGCAGACCGAACTCCTGCCCGACATCGTCGTGGACGAGAACCGCCTGTACGACAACCACATCCAGGTCTCGGGCGGGCAGACCTACCTCCGCCTGTCCAACGGCACCGCGAACATCGGACCCGGCAAGTTCCACGTCTACGGCGGCGCGGACAACGGCGACGGCACGCAGGAAGTCTGGCAGCGCGTCTTCAACGACGACGGCACGTGGACCGATTACCTCGCCTCCAACTTCATCTACCACCCCACCCACGGACACATCCACCTCGAGTCCTGGGCCCAGTACAACCTCCGCGAGGTCCTCCCGGGCGACGGCGTCGGTGCCATCGTCGCGCAGGGCGAGAAGACCTCCTTCTGTATCCTCGATCTCGGCGTCTACGACACCTCCCTCCCCAACTACAACCCCAGCGGCGAGTTCTTCTCCTGCTCCTCCCAGACGCAGGGCCTCTCCGTCGGCTGGGTGGACGTCTACTCCTCCGGACTCTCCGGGCAGGAGATCAATGTCACCGGCGTCCCCGAGGGCCTCTACTGGCTCGAGTCCGTCGTCGACCCCGACAACAACTTCATCGAGGCCGACAAAGCCAACAACGTCGCGCGCATCAAGGTCTCTCTGGGCCCGACCGACCCGGGCGAGC
>JAUHXM010000026.1 GCA_030426605.1 Phycisphaerae bacterium
CCCGACTCCTCTTGCCTGGTTGGCGGCGAAGTTCCGGCAAGAGGAGTCGGGCGCCGCACACCGGCGCAGCAGGTGCTTCGCCCCTGGTCGCCCGAAGCCGACTCGACCTTCCAGCCCCAGCAGCTCATCTCGGAGATTCGATCTGCCTACGAGAACGAGGGCCCGGTGAACGATCTCGTCCGGCATTGGACGAACGGGGAGGATCCCAAGAAGATCCCGCCTGCCGAGCTCGCGAAGTACCTGACCAAGTGTGTCTGGGATCACGTGCGGATCGTGCGCGGCGTGATGAACAACCTCCCGACGGACGACGGCGTCATCATCACCTCCGAGGGCGGGAGCAACACGATCGATCGCTCGCAGATCGCCGCGACGAACTCGGGCTACGAGGTCCAGCACGCCGACGAGACCGCGCAGTTGGGTGAGGGATCAGAGAACGACATGGCGATCCTGCTCACCGCGGTGATGCGTGCGGCGGGCCTGCCGGCGCGCCTCGTCATCGGGTACCGCGAGGAATCCGAGAACAGGCGCGACCTGTCCGACTCAAAGCGGTACCGCGCCTGGGTCGAGTTCGCCCTGCACGACCCCGCGGCGAACGAGGGCAAGGGGCAGCTTCTCTGGATCCCGGTGGACATCGTGGAGCTGAAGCAGTCGAGCTCGCGTTCACGCAACCTCGACCGCCCGTGGAAGTACTTCGGCACCAACGACGAGCTGGACACGCTCATCCCGGTCTCGCACCATTTCCACCCGCCGACCACGGTCCGCTCGTACACAGTGCCCGCGCTCTACGGTTGGACGACGGACCCGGCCCCGCCCGAGCACGCGTCGCAGTCGTTCTTCATCAACATCAGCACCACCGCGCAGCGCGGCGACGACAACAGGACGCAGCGGCAGCCGCCCGCCCGCCGGGGCCGACGCGGACGCCCGTGACGCCGGCGGTCAGGAATCCAGCTGGTTCGCGAAGTGCTCTTCCTGCACGGGCACCACGACCTCGAGGATGTGCTGCAGCACCGCGCCGGGTGAGCCGACGGCGTCCACTTCCTTCACGATCTCCGCCGGGTAGTGCTCGAGCACGGGGCGCGTCTCGTCCAGGTAGACCTGGAAGCGGTTGCGGATCACGCTCTCGCGCGCGTCGTCGGCCCGGTTCTGCTTGAGCGCGCGCCGGCGCAGACGCTTGATCATCGCGTCCATGTCGTGGCACACCAGGTGCACAACCTCGAGCACGTCGATGTACTCCTCCATCAGCTCGGCCTGCTTGACCGTGCGGGGCACGCCGTCGAGGACGAGCAGATCCTCGTAGGGCTTGAAGACGCCGAGGATGGACTGGGCCTTGGCGTACTGCTGCCAGAGCTTGATGGTGACCTCGTCGGGGACGAGGTCGCCCTTGGAGGAGTACTCGTAGAAGATCTTGCCCAGGTCGGAGTGCAGGTCGAGCGTGCGGAACATGTCGCCCGTCGAGATGTGGTGGAACCCGGGGATCTGGGCGAGGATCTGCCCCTGCGTCCCCTTGCCCGCGCCGGGGGCGCCGAAGAGGAGGATCGTCTGGTACTTCTTGTCGGGCATATCGCGCTCGCGGCCCCGTGCCGAGCGGCGGGGGCGGGTCAGAGTCGGCGGGCGTCCCGCGACACCCGCGGGTCAATCTACCCCGCGTTCATCGGCCGACCCACCGGCCGACCCGAGGCGGTTGGCAGGATAGGCCGGGCCTAAGGATTGCTCACCCATGGGCTTGCTGCGAAAGCACATGCACGACGACGCCGGCACGCGGGTCCCGGTCTATCGGACCGGGCTCTGGCCCGGCACCCTGCCGCACGAGTGCCCGCTGACGCCCGACGCGCGATCGCGGATCCTCGCGAGGTCGGGCTCCGGGTGGTCGCCGACGGTCGCGTGGAGCGTCCTCGTGCTCGGCGTGCTCGTCTTCGCGATGATGGCGGTTTTCGCGTTCGGGTACGGGTTCCACACGCGGACGCCTCGGTGGGCGATCGCGGTCCTGATCGTGCCCGCCTTCATGGGCATGCGGAAGTTCCTCGCGTGGGTGGTCGGGAACTGGACCGGGTTCGGGTCGGTCGGCGTCGAGAAGCTCAGGGGCGTGATGCTCGACGCCGGTCGCTGCCCGAGCTGCGGGTACGAGCTCGCCGGGCAGGAGACCTGCCCGGAGTGCGCGGCGGTGTGGAAGGCGGGGTCGTAGTGGGGCTGCTGCGCAAGCACATTCGTGACGACGCGGGGAAACGCGTGCCGGTGTATCGCACGGGGAGGTGGCCGTTCCCAACGCCGCGTGAGCAATGGGAGTCACGTGCGGACTGGATTCAACTCCGTGATTCGATGCACATGGGCACGAAGCAACGGCCAGTCTTGCTCGATGCCATCCCGTTGTGTTGCGTCCTTTGGATCCTCGGGCTCGTTTGGGGGGCCGGGTTGCTGTCATGGTGGACGATGCTGCTCGGCACGGCTGCGATCGTTTGGACGTGTTTCGACTGGTTTGCATCGATCACCGTTGCGTCACAGATGGAGTGGGCGTCGGTCGTGTCTGCGCTCTCGCAACAAGACCGCTGCCGATCTTGCGGTTTCCGGATGGACGGCCGCGAGCGGTGTGTCGAATGTGGCGCGACCTGGTGCATCAAAAAGCGGCTGCCCGCGATGGACAGCCGCTCGGAAGAATCGCATGATTGAGTCTCGGGGTATTACGCCCCGGCTTCGATGACTTCCTTCTGCAGGTTCGCCGGCATCGGGGCGTACTTGCTGAACTCCATCGCGCTGGCCGCCCGGCCCTGCGACATGCCGCGGAGGCTGGTGGTGTAGCCGAACATCTCGGACAGCGGGACCTCGGCGTGGATCTCCTTGACCATGCCCTTGTCCTCGGTGTCCATGATCATGCCGCGACGCGACGACAGGTCGCCGGTCACGTTGCCCAGGTACTCCTCGGGCGTGGTGATCACGACCTTCATGATCGGCTCGAGCAGCACGCTCTTGGCCTTGCTGACCGCCTCACGCAGCGCGAGGCGACCGGCCTGCTCGAAGGCGACCTGCGACGAGTCCACATCGTGGTACGAGCCGTCCACGAGCTCGGCCTTGATGTTGATGAGGGGGTAGCCCGCCGTCACGCCGCTCTTGGCGGTCTGGCGGATGCCCGCTTCGACCGAGGGGATGAACTCCTTGGGGATCGAGCCGCCGACGATCTTGTTCTCGAACGCGATCGAGTCGGTGAACTTGAGCCCGTCGGCCTCGGCCTCCTCGGCGGTGTAGGGCATGAGGTTGATGGTGCAATCGCCGAACTGACCGCGGCCGCCCGACTGCTTTTTGAACAGCCCGCGGCAGTTCTGCGCCGTGCCCTGGATCGCCTCGCGGTACGAGACGCGGGGCTTGCCGACCTCGACGCCGATCTTCATGTCACGCACGAGCTTGTTCTTGATGATCTCGAGGTGCAACTCGCCCATGCCCGCGATGATCGTCTGCCCGGTCTCGTCGTTGTACTCCGAGCGGAACGAGGGGTCCTCGCGGCGGATGGTGACGAGCGCCTCGGAGAGCTTCCGCTTGTCGTCGGCCGTCTTGGGCTCGATCGACATGCTGATGACCGGCTCGGGGAAGGTCATACGCTCGAGCACGATCGCGTTGTCCGGGTCGCACAGGGTGTCGCCCGTGATCGAGTTCTTGATGCCGACGACGGCGACGATGTTGCCCGCGCCGACCTCGTCGAGGCTCTGGCGGTCCTTCGCGTGCATCTCGAAGATGCGCGACGCGATCTCGCGCTTGTTGTTGCCCGGGTTGAGGGTGCGGGTGCCCTTGACGAGCTTGCCCGAGTAGATGCGCATGTAGGTGAGGTCGCCGTGGGTGTCGGAGACGACCTTGAAGACGAGGGCGCTGAAGGGCGCGTCGTCGTTGTGGGGACGGGTGAGCTTGACGCTCTCGTCGCGCGGGTCGGTGCCGGTGACCTCGGGGACCTCCTGCGGGTTGGGCAGGTAGTCGATGACGCCGTCGAGCAGGCGCTGGACGCCGATGTTCTTGAGGGCCGAGCCGGCGAAGACGGGGTTGCACTCACGCGAGATGGTGCCCTTGCGCAGCGCCTTCTTGATCTGCGCCGGCGTGATGGAGGACTCGTCCTCGAGGTACTGCTCGGTGAGCTCGTCGTCGAGGGCGGACGCCGCCTCGATCAGGTCGTGACGCCACTTCTCGGCGGTCGCCTTCAGATCGTCGGGGATCTCCTTCTCGGTGACGACGGCACCCTGCGAGTCCGCCTCGAACTCGTACGCCTTCATCTCGAGCAGGTCGATGATGCCCTTGAGCTCGTCACCCGCGCCCCAGGGGATCTGGACGGCGATCGGGTTCGCGCCCAGGCGCTTCTTGATCGAGTTGAACGAGTACTCGAAGTCCGCGCCGAGCTTGTCCATCTTGTTGATGAAGCACATGCGCGGCACGCGGTACCGGTCCGCCTGGCGCCACACGGTCTCGGACTGGGCCTCGACGCCCTCCTTGCCGTCGAAGACGGCGACCGCGCCGTCGAGCACGCGCAGCGACCGCTCGACCTCGATGGTGAAGTCCACGTGGCCCGGGGTGTCGATCAGGTTGACCTTGTAGTCGCGGCCCGAGCGCGTCCACGGGCAGGTGGTCGCGGCGGACTGGATGGTGATACCGCGCTCCTGCTCTTCCTGCAGGAAGTCCATGGTCGCGGTGCCCTCGTGCACCTCGCCGAGCTTGTAGTTCTTGCCCGTGTAGAACAGGATGCGTTCGGTGACGGTG
Source organism: Phycisphaerae bacterium (assembly GCA_030426605.1). Classification (GTDB taxonomy): domain Bacteria; phylum Planctomycetota; class Phycisphaerae; order Phycisphaerales; family UBA1924; genus BQJQ01. The sequence goes on from JAUHXM010000026.1 coordinate 4,729, forward strand.
GTTTTGCCCGCGTCGATGTGGGCACAAATGCCGATGTTCCGGATGTTGCTCAGATCGGTGGCCATGGGTGGTCCTTCGTTGTCCTCGAGTGTTTCTCGTGTCGAATCGTCTGCTGGTGAATGACCCGGCCCGTCCTGGTGGGCGGGGGCCGCGTCGTGAATTTGGCGGGCTCGATCCGGGGGCCAGATGGTGGCCGCGCCCGGGTCTGGTATCGGTCTCGTGGTGCCCGGACTCCGGCAAAGCCCGGGCAGGGCTCACGCCGGGTCTGGGTCCGAATCGTCCTGCATGGTGGAGCCTCCTGTTCCGCTCGGCAACACGCCGGCGGGTCGGCCTCGGACCAGACACTGATGCACAAGGGGCACCGGCCGCGGACGGGCCGCCCCTTCACATCAATCTTTGCGCCGCGACCCCCAGCAATCAAGCGGGTTCTCGCCCGGATTGAGCGAGGGGATTACCGCCCGGTCAGCCGTTCGGCACGGGCCCGCTCGTCGCGGGTGAGCTGCTTGAGGGGGTCGAGGCGCATGTTGGCGTCCGCTTGCAACGCCCGCTCGGCCCAGACGCGGGCGGCGTCGAGGTCGCCCAGCGTCTCGTAGGCCGCCATCAGCCGGGCGGGGGCGGACGGGCCGCGTGGGTCGAGCGAAGCAGCGGACTCCCAGAATTCGGCCGCCTTACGTAGGTGCTCCGCCCGCGCGTCGCTCGTGATCCCAGGGGAATCCGCGAGCCCGGCGTGGACCGTCCCGGCCCACATCCACGAGGAGGCCGACCCGGGGGCTGCCTGAGGGCCGCCCTCGGCGATGCGTGTGGCTCGGTCCCGGAGGTCTGCCAATTCCGGCTCGCTGCCCGGCCTGGTGGCCCGCTGCAGCAGCACGCGGGTGAGTGCCGTGCGGGTGCCGTAGTGCTGGGGGCGTGCGTCGATGGCGGTCTGGAGTTCCCCGATGGCGCCATCCTGCGCCGCGGCGACGAGGGAGGCGAACCCCGCTCCGACCGACGCGTCGGACGGTGTGGTCACGCCCAACTCGCTCGCGGCCCGCTCCAGGATCGCCCGGGCCTCCGATTCGGACGCGGCGCTCTGGAGATCGAACAGCGCGTCGGCGAGTGCGGTCGCGGGCTTGGCGGCGTCACGCAACGCCCCCTCCCAACGCGCGAGCCCGGGGAACGCGATCGTGAAGACCACGACGCCCGCGAGGGCCGGTCCGAAGATCGCGCAGGCGCGCGCCGGTCGGCTCGAGACCCCGCCCGAGAGCGGGCTCGCGAGGCACCCGAGCCAAAGCAACAGAAGCGGCGCGGAGGTCTCCGACACACCCGCCATATCGAGTTGGGCGTGGGCGAGGACCGCCGCGGCTGCGCCCGCCATGGGCGCCGCCCAACGTCGCGCAGACCACGCCTGCCCGATCGCCCACGCGAGGGCGATCCACGCGACGAGTCCGCCCGCGCGCATCGCGGCGCCCTCGGGCGTGATCGCCGCCCGCTCGACGAGCCCGGAGATCGCGACGACCACGACGGCGGTGATCAGCACGAACAGACGGACAGAACGCTCATCTACGGGAGCGACGTCGGTCGTGGCGGCGGGCGTCGACCCCGACCGCTTCGCCCAGACGAGCATCAACGCGATCCACGAGAGGCCGAGCACGCCGAGCGTCGCGGCCCAGTCCACGAGCACCGCGTGCGAGCTCGTGACCTCCTCCGGGCTCAGCGCCGGGCGTTTGAGCACGTACGCGTCCTTGAACCCCGCGGGCCCGACGCCGACGAGCGGGTGGCTCGCGATGACGCGTGCCGCGCCCTCGAAGTAGAACGCCCGGAACAGCAGCGAGAGCTCGCCCAGGCGTTCGCCGAGGACGCCGCGGAGCAGGACCGCCCCGATGACGCCGATCGGAGCGAGGACGAGCACCCACGGCAGGACACGCCCGACGCGCTTGGGAAGCAGCATCGCGACGAGGCCGACCGCGGTGCCGAGCAGCGCCGCACCCCAGGCGCCCTTCGAGCCCGTCATCGCCAGCGCACCGGCGCACGCGATCGCACCGAGCAGCAGCACGAACGACGCGTTCCGCGTTCGGAACTCCCGAAGGCTCCTCAATCCCCCGACGAGCAGCAACACCGCGCCGCCCGCCATGAAGGTCGCGTACACATTCGAAAGCCCGAACCACCCGGTCGCCGCGGGCTGCATGAGCCGGCGCTCGTAGACCATCGCGCTGCGCGAGCCCGGCTCCCACCCGCGGGCCGCGAAGAACGCGTCGCGCGTCTCGCGGAAGTGGGCGACGGTCTGCGGGTGCTCGACGAAGTACTGCAACGCGCCCTTGGCGACGAGCATGCCCACGAACCCGAAGGCCGCGCAGGTGAGGGCCCGTCGAACAACCGGGTACTGCCCGAGGTGCCACGCGCCGAGCCCGCCCGCCATCGCGGCGACCCACGCCGAGCCCGCGCCCGCGTGTTCGAGCGAGTGGGCGACGTGGATCGCCACGCCCGCCGCGCCCACGACGAACAGCCCGACGCCGAGGCGCGACACGCGCGGCGCCGCCGCGATCGCGAGCGCTGCCCCAAGACATACCACCAGATCGAGCACCAACAACGCGCTCGGCCCGATCGCGACGAGGGGCCCGCCCTGTGTGAACGGGTCGCCGTCCCAGTGGGGGAAGGGGGTCCACCCGACGCCGGCGCGGGCGATCGCGCCCAGCGCGAGCATCGCCGCGGCGGTCCATGCGGGCCAACCCGGGTGTGGTTCGGTCTGCGGCGTTCCCACGCTCATCCCGACCCCGGGCTCGAGCGCCACTCGAAGACGGCGACAACCGCGAGCAGCACCGCGGTCTGGAGCACGACGAGGATTGCCTGCCAGGGTTCGAGCGACCCGAGCGCCACGCCGCCCAGCCCGATCACCAACGCGAACCCGGCGATCACCGCGACAGCCGCCCGCTTGCTCAGCCCGCGTTTCACGAGCCGGTGCGACAGATGCTGCAGGTCGCCCACGAACGGGCTCTTGCCCTGGCTCAGGCGCACGAGCGTCACCGATGTGAAGTCATAGAGCGGGATCGCGAGGACGAGCACGGGCATGAAGACGCCGTACCACGCGCCCGAGCCGGCGGTGCCGTCGTCGCCCACGTACGTCGCGCGGACCGTCAGGAACGCGAGCGTGTACCCGAGCACGAGCGAGCCCGAGTCGCCCATGAACAGTTTCGCCGGCGGCACGTTCCATACAAGGAACCCCGCGCTCGCGCCGACGACCAGCGCGAGCATCGCGGCAACGAACCACTGCTCGTTCACGAGCGCCGCGCCGAGGAAGCACGCCGCCGCGATCGCCGCGACCGACCCGCACAGCCCGTCCATGTTGTCGATGAAGTTCATCGCGTTGGTCACGCCGACGATCCAAATGACGGTCAGGATTATCGAAACCCACGGCCCGCCCGTGTGCGCGTCGAGCATCGTCATCAGGCGCGTGTCCAGCGCCGCGTGCGGCCACGCGACGACCACCGCGGGCACGACCATGATGACCAGCTTGCCCCACGGTCCCATCGGTCGCCGGTCGTCGATCAGGCCCATCACGTGGAGGAGTGTCAGCGACCCAAGGAACGCGAGCGCGAGCGGCGCACGCGTCATCACGCCTGGGATGTGCTGCGCCGCGGGCGCGAGGAACTCCGGCAGCAAGAGCGACCCGCCATCGACGAGCCACGCGAGCGCAAGCCCGGCGACGAGCGGCAACGCGATCGCCAGGTAGATCCCCACGCCCCCGGTGTTCGGGATGCGGCGTGGCGCGTCCTTGACCTGCCCGGCGACGGCGGCGTCGCCGTGCGCGCCCGCGCGCCGCCCGAGGCGCATCGCGACCCAGCACGCCGGGCAGGCGATCGCGAACGCGGCTCCGATCAGCGCCAGGCACAGGGCGACCATGAGCGGATGCTATCGGGTCGCCGCACGCTTGCGCTTGACCGCGCCGGCGACCGCCCAGGGGATCCACGCGAGCGTCATCGCGGTCACCCCGAGCAGGACGATCCACCCGATCCGCCACGGCCACGGCCCGAGCGAGTCGATGATCGTCCGGGCGTCGGTGTCCAGGTTGCCGACGTACCAGTAGTTGGAAGGCTCGCACCCGCAGATCCCGGGGATGATCATCTGGTTCGACAGGATGATCAGCCCGAGCACGACCGCGCTGACGGCGATCGACCGGGTGAGGTCCTTCCAGTCCGGGCGAAGACCGAGCACCGCGACGACGTACACGGCGGACCCCACGATCTGCAGGTGCCCGACCCAGAACATCCAGAACTCCATCGTCGCGTACCCCTGGCGCAGCACGGGCGTGAAGAACGCCTGCGTGCTCAGCCCGACGCCCCAGAAGTACAGAAGCGCCATGGGGAATCGCCGCTTGGTCCAGAGCGCGAGCGGGGCGAGCCACGCCGCGAGGTCGCACAGGTGCAAGGGCAGCGACACGTGCGGGTCGAAGTTGCTCGGCAGCACGAACCAGACAACCGCGAAGGCCTGCCAGACGATCGTGAACCAGATCCACGCGAACCGCAGACGCGTCTCCCTGGGCGTGCCGAGCCACCGCCGGCCCAGCACCGCGGACCCGACGATGAGCGTCAGGCAGACCGCCGCGACGACGGCGTGGGCCGCCGTGAACGCCGCGAACTGCGTCGGCGAGAAGATCGGAGCGGATGGGGCGAGCGTCGCGTTCATGCCGCCTTCGCCTTCGCCCGCGTTCGGTCCGTTGCAAGAGTCTCGATCCCGCGCGCGATCAGGTACATCACGACGAACACAAACACCGACCCTCCGATGATGATCGCGGGACGTGCGGGCCAGTTGCCCAGGTGATCAACGACGCTGGTGCCCTCGTAATCGCCCTTGCCGAGGTAGCAGTAGTTGGTGCCGCACCCGACGTTGAACGCCGCGATGCCGACCGTGAGGATCACGCCCGCGACGCTGGCGAACCCGAGGTGGTTCAGCCGAGGGCGGTAGCCCAGCACCGCGAGGTCGTACACGCCCGTCCCGATGATGATCACGTGCCCGACCCAGTAAAGCCAGAACGCGACGCTCGCGAGCCCGTCGTGCCACATCGGGGTGAAGAACCCCTGCGTGCTCAGCCCGATCCCCCAGAAGAACACCACCGCCCGCCAGCGCCAGTGCATGGTCAGCAGCGCCACCGGCGCGATCCACCCGACGATCCGGCACAGGTGCAGCGGCAGCGACTCGTTGATATCAAAGTTCCCGGGCAGGACGCGCCAGATGGTCGCGAAGACCTGCCACGCCACGAACGACCACGCGAGGGCGCGCCGGAAGCGTCGCTCGCGGGACCCGCCGTCCACGCGGTCCTCGCCCGCCAGCCGGTGCCCCGCGACGCACCACGCCACGATCAGCGCGATGCACACGCCCAGCGTGGTCCAGTGGAACGCGCTGAAGGCATCGAAATGGTTGAGCCAGGTCGGGTCCTCGGGCATCGGGCGTCATGATACGACGCCGCGCGAGGTCACTCGGGCGCGTTCTCGCACTCGATGACCTCGATGGCGCCCACGCGGTCGAAGTCGTTGAGCCGGTCCCAGTTGATCGCGAACCAGTCGGCGTTGTCGTGCAGGGTGTTGCAGGTGCTGTCGTAGCAGCTTCCCTGCGTGCCGCAGGGCTGCGTGCCGAACCCCGGGCAGTTGATGTTGTACGCGTACGGGGCCGCATCGATCGAGGCGCTGCGGTTGAAGTCGATGGGGTTCACGCCGTCCACGCCCTCGGGTTCGAAGACGGCGTTCTCATTGATCGAGATGTTCGTGCCCGCGGAGTAATCGATCACGCCGTTGCCGATGGCGTCGCCTGTGATGTCGATGCCGCCGAACTGGAAGCGGTAGTTCATCACGGAGTTGTAGTTGGGCTTGTAGTTGCGGTTCTCGAACCCGCCGTGGCGGAGCCCGAGGTTGTGCCCGATCTCGTGGACGAACGTCGCCGCGCCGTTGTACCCGCTGAAGAACGTGGAGAGCGTGACCATGAAGTCGTCCCCGTCGATCTCGGCGATGCCCGAACTCCCGTTCGTCGAGGAGTTGTACCGGTTCGCGAAGATGCAGTAGTGGAAGATCCCCTCGCGGTTCGGGTCGAAGTGCGCCGCCTGGTAGGCGTTGAAGTCGTTGTCGAACGTGATAAACGCCGGCTCGCCCGGAAGCTGGTTGCCGCCGGTGAAGGCGCCGCCCTGCCCGCGGTCCACGAAGATATCGATCCCCGTTGATCCGTCCGGGTTGGGCGTCGGCGCGTTCGCGAAGCACCCGACGATCCGGTTGACCATGCCGTTGGTGGGGCGGAAATCTCGGAACTGCCCCTCGAACGTGCCCGCGAACCAGTCCGTCTCGACGAAGATCGTCCGACGCAGCGGGTTCGCGCCCATCCCGGGCAGGTCCACGCCCGGCACCCCGAGCACCTCGGCGCCGTCGGTCAGCCCGTCGTCGTCCGTGTCCGGGTTGAACGGGTCGGTCCCGAGCGCGGCCTCGGCGCAGTCGGAGAGCTGGTCGAAGTCGGAGTCCTGATCGAACGTCAGGAACGCGCTGACGAAGCCGTCGATGTCGTCCACATTGAGTGCGCCGTCGCCGTTGAAGTCGGCGAGGAGGTCACCCGCCAGGAAGGCGCTCACGAAGAGGTCGATGTCGTCCACGTTCGCCGCGCCGTCGCCGTTCAGGTCCGCCGGGCACAGCGACGCGCTGCCCCCCGCGACGGCGATGGGCACCGCGTGCCCGGGGGTCTGCACGGGCGAGGCCGCGAGCAGCGAGATCAGCAGCGTCGTCGTCAGCATGGCAACTCCGGGCGGGGTTCGTATCTCAGAATCGGGCTTGAGCGGGCCAGAAGGGCCCTCGAGCCCTCCGGTACGCACGATCCGCGGCGGGGTTGCCCCCCAATCCGAGGGTCATGCCCCCGCGGATTCGTGTCGCAGCTGCCCGCACGCCGCCGCGATATCCCGCCCCCGGCTCGCCCGGATGTGCGCGTTCACACCCTTGTCGCGCAGCACCCGCTGGAACCGGTGCACGTCGTCCGACCCCGGGCGCGCAAAGGGCAGCCCGCGAACCTCGTTGTACCGGATGAGGTTCACGTTCGCGCGCAGGGTCTTGCACAGGCCCGCGAGCTCCGCCGCGTGTTCGGGCCGGTCGTTCACCCCCGCGAGCAGGATGTACTCGAGCGTGATCTCGCGTCCCGTCTTGCGGAACCAGTCCTGGCAGGCGGACAGCAGCTGCTCGATCGTCGTGAACTCCGACCAGGGGATCAGCTCACGCCGCAAAGCGTCGTTCGGCGCGTGCAAGCTGAGTGCCAGCGTGACCGGCAGCTCCATTTCGTCGGCGAGCTTCTCGATCGCCTTGTGCATCCCGACCGTCGAGACCGTGATCTTGCGCGCGCTGATGCCCATCCCCCACGGCGCGGCCAGCGTGCGCACGGCGTGCACCACGGGCTTGAAGTTCGCCAGCGGCTCGCCCATCCCCATGAACACGACGTTGGAGATCCGCCCGACCCCGGGCAGCTGCGCGAGGCGCCAGACCTGCTCGACGATCCGCCCGGCCGACAGGTTGCCGTCCAGCCCGCCGATGCCCGTCGCGCAGAACTTGCACCCGACAGGGCACCCGACCTGCGAGGAGATGCACGCCGTCTTGCGCGACGTGTCCTCGTCCTGCGAGGGGATCATGACGCACTCGGTCTGGCGGGCGGTGTCCGAGTAGGGCATGTCCTGGCCGAGGATGGGCAGGCGTGACTCGTGCTCGACCGCCGCTTCGGACGCCTCCACGTGCGCGCGTTCGGGGTCGTCTGGCCACTCGATGAGGAGCTTCTGCGTGCCGTCCGTCGCCAGCTGGTGCGCGACGGTGGGGCCTGAGAGGAACGTCATCTCAGCTTCGAGGGTCTCGCGGTCGCGGGCGCTGATGTTGGACATCTCCGCCGGGTCGATGACGCCCTTCAGATACACCCATTCGAGGATCTGCTTGGCGCGGAACCTGGGCATGCTCCGCTCGAGGCACCAATCCGCGAGGGTGTCGGGGGTGTGCGCAAAGATGTGGTGATCGGGGTGGCGCATCAGGCGGCGCCATCGCCCGTGCTGATCGTCAGCGCCACCGGCGCCGCGCCGTATTCGCCCGCCGTGATGGTCGGCGGCTCCACGCGGACGCGCCGGTCCTTGTGGTCCACGTCGTGCTCGGTCATCAGGCGCTTGAGCGTCACGGGCAGCCCGAACTCCACCGACTCCTCGAACACGTCCGCGATGTGCAGCGTCGCGCCGAACCGATCGACAAACCACCGGCAGATCTCGGCGACCAGGTCCTCGGGGGCGCTCGCGCCCGCCGTCAGCATGAGCGTCCCGACACCCTCGAACCACGATGCGTCGAGCTCGCTCGCGTCGTCCACCCGCCGCCCGGGGGTGCCGACGTTTTGCGCAATTTCCGTGAGACGCACCGAGTTTGAACTGTTGCTCGATCCGACCACCAGCACGAGATCGCACCTGGGCGCGATCTGCCTCACCGCGTGCTGGCGGTTCGTCGTCGCGTAACAGATGTCCTCGCTCGGCGGCGCCTTGATGTTCGGGAAGGCCCGCTTCAGCGCATCGATGATCACCCCCGCGTCGTCCGTCGAGAGCGTCGTCTGCGTGAGGTAGACCAGCTTGTCCGGGTCGTCGATGCGCAGGTGCGGGATGTCATCGGGCGACTCGACGACCTGCGTCGCCTCCGGCGCTTCGCCCGAGGTGCCCACGATCTCCTGGTGGTTCTTGTGCCCGACGAGCAGGATCTGGAACCCCTGCTTCGCATACCGGATCGCCTCGGCGTGCACCTTCGTGACCAGCGGGCACGTCGCGTCGATCGCCGTCAGGTTGCGGGCCTTCGCCGCCGCCCGCACCGCCGGCGACACCCCGTGGGCGCTGAAGACCACGATCTGCCCCTCGGGGACGTCCGCGACGTCCTCGACGAAGACGACCCCGCGCCCCTTGAACCGGTCCACGACGTGCCGATTGTGGACGATCTCGTGGTAGACGTAGATCGTCTCGCCCGGCAGCAGGTCGAGGACCTGGTCCACCACGTCGATCGCCATGCGGACGCCCGCACAGAAGCCTCTCGGGTTGGCGAGGATGACCCGCACGGGGGATCGTAGAATCCGCCCGCCCGCCGCGCCGCTCGTGGGGGGGCCAACCCTCGTCAGGAGATCGAGATGCGCGAGTTCGTGATGATCGGGGTGCTCGCCGCGGCGGGCAGCCTCTGCACCGCCCAGCCCGAGTACGAGTACGCCCACGCCGACGCGATGCGCCGCTTCGGCGTCGCCCAGGCCCCCGAGACCACCCCGGGCGCCATCCGCGTCACGACGTACAACATCGAGAATTTGTTCGATGACGTGGACGACCCCGCCCTCACCGGCGGCAACGAGGACATCGACGACGAGAAGCCCGAGCACGAGCTCAAGGCCACCGCCCGCGCCATCCGCCTCGTCAACCCGGACGTCCTCTGCCTGCAGGAGGTCGAGTCGCTCGAGGCGCTGCTCGACTACCGCGACACCTACCTCGCGGATATGGGCTACGAGCATGTCGTCTCGATCGACGCCGGCACCGCCCGAGGCATCGAGCAGAGCGTCCTCTCCCGCTACCCCCTCTCCAACGCCCGCAACTGGCCCGGCAAGCCCCTCGGCGGGGTCCACCCGGAGAAGTACGGCAACTCCCGCAACTGGCACGCCGGCGAGCCCATCACCTACCGCCGATCCCCGCTCATGGTGGACGTCACCGTGCCCGCCGACGCCCGCGGGAACGGCGAGCCGTACGAGTTCACGCTCGTCGTCGTCCACCACAAGTCGGGCCGGCACTCGGGATACTGGCGCGAGGCCGAGGCCTCGATGCTCGCCAAAGAGCTCGCCTCCATTTCCCAGGCGGACCGCGAGGCGAACCTGATCATCCTCGGCGACTTTAACGCAGAATTCGCAGACGACAGCGTCCAGACGTACACCGAGCTCGGCTTCACAAACGTGCTTGAACGCGACGCCGCGTCGGACGCGTCCCGGGTGACCCACGAGAGCGGGCGCGCCATCGATCTGATGCTCGTCAGCGAGGCGATGAAGCCGGAAATCGTGCCCGGGTCTGGGTTTGTGCTCGGCACCCCGAGCCGGCCCGAGGGCGTGAGTTGGCGGGACGTCCCCTCCTTCGAGGGGTACGCGTCGGACCACTTCCCCGTGAGCATCGACGTCCGCCCGGCCGACGCGCCCACCCGGGCGGCCTCGGCGGGGGCCGACGACACGGGTTCGTAAACGCACCGGTTTGAGCCCCCTCGGCATGAGCGGCTAGACTCCGGGCTGGGGACGGAATCAACGGAGTGGCATGGCCGACAGTGGCCGGTCTCACACGGACGGCGGCACTCGAACGGGCCCGGAGGGCCCAGGGCGGAATCGACCGATGGGCGAGATCAAGCCGTGGCAAGCCGTGCTCTTCGTCGTCGCGATCCTCGTGGTCGGGGCCGGTGTCGTCTGGATGCTCTTGGGCGGTGACAACATCCGCACACCCGACCGCATTTACATGATCGATGTCGGCACCGGCGAGTTGTACTACGCCGACGTCTCGGGCAGACGCGGCATCGCGATCCCGGCGCTCCACCCGGAGACCCGAGAACGCACGCTCGTCCCGATCATCGAGGACGAAGAGGGCGCGTGGCGCGTGAAGGACGTGTACGCACCCGCGATCGAGGCGATGGGCGTCACGCCCACATCCACGATTGATACGTCGTCCTGGATCGTGCAGGACGCCCGCATAGGCTCGGCGACAAAGTACCGCTCGCCCCTCCTTGATGGCTGATCCATGGAGACGATGGGAGAATCGACCATGCTGCTGAAACGCTCCCGCAACGGCGGGTTTACTCTGATCGAATTGCTGGTGGTCATCGCGATCATCGCGTTGCTGATCGGGATCCTTCTGCCCGCGCTCGGGCAAGCGCGGAACACCGCACGGTCGATTGTCTGCCGCGGCAACATGCGGAGCATCGGCCAGTTTCAGTCAATCTACGCGCTGGACAACGATGGATACTTCTCGTCCGCAACGACGAACCTCGCGCCGTACAAGTGGGGCGAGAATTCCCCCGGGTCAAAGGACCCCGAGGAGTTGATCCACAACACGACATCAACAACCCCGACCACTTCGCTGGACTGGATGAGCCCGATCATGGGCGATCAAGTGCAACTCTCGCCGAACCGGGCGCAGCGAACCGCACAGCTGTTTAACGACTGGGGTTGCGCTGCCGCGACGGTCTACAACGATCAGGTGTACCCGGTCGGCGCCCCGGATGACTTCGATGAGTTTGACCTCCTCGCTCAGACCGAAGGCATCCGTCAGGTCAGCTACCTCGCGCCCACATCGATGTACTACCTCCACTCGTCGAAGACATTCGAGCTTCTCGGGGGCGGTTCATTCCGATTCAACTGGACCGACCGCAGCGACCCGGCCGAGCGATCGCGTCAGTTCTTCGCGCGTGAGGACCGGTTCGGCGTGTCGCTCTCAGGCAAAGTCATGTTCGCCGACGGCACACGCTTCATGTCGCGCGACATCGGCCTCGACTTCGACCCCGACCCGAACCCGGGCTCGTTCAGCTCGTTCTACTCCAACAATCCGACCGTCGACGGATCGACCGCCTACGGACGCAACCCGTTCACTTCATCGGTGCTGACGCCCGACAACCAACTGCTGTCGTACCGCCACCCGACCGACGCGATCAACGTCACCTACATGGATGGGCACGTCGAGGGAATGAACCAGGAGGAGTCGTACACCAATCCGAACCCCTGGTGGCCGTCCGGCTCTGTCTGGAACGGCACGAACGCGACCGAGGAAGCCAAGGCCTTTATGGAACGCCAGAAGGGCAGCAAGGACGAGGCGACGATCTTCTGATCCCTCCATCCGCTTGCCGACCATCCGCGGGGCCGGGCAACCGGCCCCGCGGTCGTTTTGGGGTGGTCCCCCCCGAATCGATGTCGTTAATGTGGGCAATCAAGTTCGTCTCGCCCTCGCCAAACCGCGTTTGGGGCCCAGGAGGGGTGATTGCACGCCCGAGCCTGCACAATCACTTAGCGCTTCTCACACGCTTCTCAAACCCCGCCCGCGTGCGATCCGGCTAGGATTATGGCGTTGAATCGGGCGTCGCCCGCGGCTTGCCGTTCCTGACCCGGAAAGCTCGCCGCAGGCGGTCCGTGCCGGTTCACGGCGTAGAGAGAGATTGGATTCCTTTCGAGAGCAGAGAACAGAGGAGCAGATTCATGAAGACTCAGATGGCAGCCGCCGCGCTGGTCGCGGCTTGCGGTTTCGCCCACGCTGACATCCTCGGCTTCGAGGATTTCGACGGCGGCGCGATCAATCTTTCCGGTACGGCCAACGTGTTCGATTACGGCGCGGGTGGCGGCTCCGGCGGCGACGTCTTCGGGCGCGTCGGCAACGTTCAGACCGGTGGCCCCGGCATGCCCTTCGACATGGCGGACGACTCCGTCGCCGGCGTCTCGGGCAGCCCCTTCCCGGGCGACTCCCTCGGCCTCGCCGGTCAGAACACGTCGAACTTCTTCGGCATGAACGACATGGACGGCAACATCGACGGCGCGGGCGGCAGCCTGAACAACGCCGTTTGGTCGTTCAACATCGGCGGCGGCACGATTTCTGACATCACCATCGACATCGCCGCCCTCGGCGACTTCGAGGCGAGTTCGTCGGATGGCTTCCTCATCGAGGCTCAGGTGGACGGCGGCGGGTACGCTGCAATCTTCCAGGGCATCACCGACGAGAACCTCTTCCACACCTACCGCCCGTTCGACGACGGCACCACCTTCTCGGATGACGATCCGCTCGTCCTGCTGATCGACGGTTTCGCCACCGGCACCATCCTCGATAAGTCGGACGCCACGACCGGCGACTTCGACAGCTTCACCTCCACGCTCTTCGCGGGCGTTGCGGGCAGCAGCGTGGACATCCGCATCAGCTGGGCCGGCACCCCCTCGGGTTCCGAGCCGATGGGGATGGACAACATCACCATCAACGGCACGCCCGTCCCGGCGCCCGCCGGCGCGGCCATCCTCGGCCTCGGCGGTCTCGTCGCGATGCGTCGCCGTCGCTGATCGCTGACCTCGGGCATCGCCCGATTCCAGCACCCAACCCGCAGCCCGGCTCCGGCCGGGCTGCGGTCGTTTTGGTCTTCGCCGCGAACCCCCAACGTGTCCCGCCCATATCCTGACACCGAGGAGGCCTTATGAGTGGAACCCGCGCCGCCGAGTGGATCACCCAGCACGAGCCAGACGCCATCGAGCGTCTCAAGGACTGGCTCCGCATCCCGAGCGTCAGCACCGACCCCGCGTACAAGGACGACGTCCGCCGGGCCGCCCGATGGGCCGCGGACCATCTGGCCGAGTCCGGGTTCGAGGTCAGGATCGAAGAGACGGGCGAGCCCGCGGGGTCCGGGCACCCCATCGTGCTGGCGACCGCGCCGGGCGCGGACGGCTACGAGGGCCCGCACGTCCTGTTCTACGGGCACTACGACGTGCAGCCGCCGGACCCGATGGATCTCTGGCGATCACCGCCGTTCGAGCCCGTGCTCGAGACGGGTGCTGACGGACGCGAGCGGCTCGTCGCCCGCGGCGCGTGCGACGACAAGGGGCAGGTCCACACCTTCCTCGAAGCGATGCGTGCGTGGAAGGAGACCGGCGGGCCCGTCGCCGGCGGGATGAAGGTCACCGTCCTGCTCGAGGGCGAAGAAGAGTCGGGCTCGGTCAACCTTGAGCGGTACGTCGAGCAGCACAAGGATGCCCTTGGTGCGTGCGACGTCTGCCTCATCTCCGACACGGGCATGCTCGGCCCGGGCAGGCCCGCGATCACCTACGGCGTGCGCGGGATGGCGTACACCGAGCTTGTTTTGCATGCCTCCAACCAAGACCTCCACTCCGGCGCGTGGGGCGGCAAGATCCCCAACCCGCTCAACGAGCTCGCGAAGGTCCTCGCCCAGCTCTGGGACGCCGACCGCCGCGTGACCATCCCGGGGTTCTACGACGACGTCCTGCCGCTGGGCGACGACGAGCGTGCCGCGTGGAACAAGCTCGGGGTGAACGTCGAGGAATCGCTCGCGGCGATCGGGTTCGGGCCCGATGCGGACGTGGGCGAGACGGGCTACTCGTTCATCGAGCGCGAATGGGCGCGCCCGACCGCGGAGATCAACGGGATCATCGGTGGGTACACGGGCGTGGGCGCCAAGACGGTGATACCCGACCACGCGCGCGCGAAGGTGAGCTTCCGCCTCGTCGCGGACCAGGACCCGCTGAAGATCCGCGACATGTTCTTCGACTGGGCCCGCGAGCGCACGCCGCCGGGATGCCGATGGGAATTCATCGACCACCACGGCGGCGACCCCGCGACGGTCGCGACGGACTCGCCCACCCTGAGCGCCGTCCGCGATGCGCTGGGCGAGGCCGCGGGCACCGAGCCGGCGTTGATCAAGACGGGCGGTTCGATCCCGATCGCCGGCTTGCTCAAGCGTGAGCTTGGGATGGAGACGATCTTCGCCGGGTTCGGGCTGGAGGACGACCGCGTCCACTCGCCCAACGAGAAGTTCGACCTGGACTGCTGGCGATTGGGCGCGCGAACGCACGCGTTGATCCCCGAGGCGCTCGCCACCGTGCGCGTCACGCCGGCATGACGTCCTCGCTGGCGAGCTGCTCGACCGGGACGCCGTCGATCGGGTCCTCCTCGGTGCCCTCGGCCCCGTGGAGCTCAAGGAGCCGGCGCTTGTACTCGAGTTGCAGCTCGTGGACGCGGACGCGCAGATCGTGCGTGTCCGTCGCGGTCCGCGCGACGTTGCAGAGCGTCTGCAGCATGGTCACCACCACCCCAAGCCCGATGCCCAGGACCGCGATCCACGCGTACGCCGTCAGCTCTGCCATGCCGACGCGATCGGCACGATCCGGGAAGGGCTTGAACGGCGTGTGCCGATCCGCCCCCGACCCGGGGCCCGTTTCGGCACAATCACGAAACCGAGGCGGCGTGGGTGCCCAACAATCGGGCATGGAATCGTCTCGCTGGGTCTGGCTCGTGCTGTTGGTGTGTGTGCTGGCTTGGCTGCCCGCATCGGCACGCGCACAGGGGGCCGACCCGTTGGGTGAGCCCGGGCTGGGCGAGATCCAGATCGACGTTCTCCAGCTGGGGCTGGGCGGGCAGCTCCGTCCCGGGTCGTGGGCGGGCGTCCAGGTGCGCCTGAACGACCTGGGGCTCGAGCAGCGCAACGTCGTGCTCCGCGTTCGTGCGACGGACCCGGACGGGGATCAGCCGCTGTACGACAACGTGATCACGACGAACCCCGGGGTGCCGCAGGCGTTCTGGGTGTACCTGTGGGTGCCATACGACATCCTCCGTGTCGAGGAGCTGACCGTGCGCGCGCACGAGGCGATCGACGGCGGCGCGGGGTCGATGATGCGCGCCGGGCGCATCCTCGGGTCCGTCACCGAGCGGATCACGCGCTCGAACATCGGGCCCGAGGATTCCGTCATCGGCGTGGTCAACGAGGACCGGCTCGGGCTGGACTGGTACTCGTCCACGGTCTCGAGCGTGAACTGGCCTCCCACGGCGCACGATCTTGTGCGTGTTTCGACGGGCCTGCGCGTCAGCCTGTTGCCCGACCGGTGGCAGGGGCTCGCGGTGCTCGACGCGCTGGTCTGGGGGCGCGGCGCGGACCGGACAGACCCGGGCCTGCTCACCCCCGAGCAGGCGACCGCGATCGAGCGCTGGGTCGAGCGGGGCGGGCACCTGATCGTCGTGCTCCCCTCGCAGGGGCTGGAGTGGACGGGCCAGGCGTCCAACCGGCTGCGCCGTTTGCTGCCCGCGATGGAGGTGCCCAGGGCACACGACGGCGTCGATCTCGCGTCGTACCGGGCGCTGTTCACCCACGATCTCACCGCGCGGATGCCGTCGAGCGCGGTCGTGCACGAGCTGGTCCCCCTGCCCGACGCGGGTCCGGGCGAGGCCACGCCGATCATCAACTCGCCCGAGGGGTGGTGCATCGCGATGCGGCGCAGCGTCGGGTCCGGGGCGGTCACCGTGATCGGCATCGACCTGATGACGACCGACTTCCGCGCGGGGCGCATGCCCACGCCCGAGCGGTTCTGGCACCGAATTCTGGGCCGGCGCGGCGAGGTGCTCACGCCCGACCAGCTCAACCCGGCGCAGGGCACGAGCCAGTTCACGACCGCGATCCAGCGGCGCGAGGCACGCCTGTTCGACGACGATCTGGACGCCGCGATCGCCAAGTCCGGGCGCGCGGCGGCGGGGTTGCTCTTCGGCGTGATCCTTTTCATCGCCTACTGGGTGATCGCCGGGCCCGCGGGGTACCTGGCGCTCGGCAAGCGCAAGCAGAAGCACCTCGCCTGGGTCGTGTTCGTCGCGACGACGGGGATCTTCACGCTCGTCGCGTGGACGGGCGCCGCCGTGCTGCGCCCCAAGCAGGTCTCGGGCACGCACGTCACGTACTTCGAGCAGGTGCACGGGCAGGACACGCAGCGGGCGCGCAGCTGGGTGTCCGTCCTGGTGCCGCGCTACGGCGATGCTGAGATCAAGGTCGGCGACGGCGGCGCGGGCGATCTCGTCGCGCCGTGGTCCGGGCCCGGCATCAACGTCGGGCCCGCGCAGACGTTCCCGGACAACCGCGGGTATCAGGTTTCGGCGCGCGATCCGTACGCGATCACGGTTCCGGCGCGGCAGACGGTCAAGCAGGTGCAGGTCGATTGGGCGGGTTCGGATCGATGGTCGATGATCCGCCCGATGGCGCGCGAGATCGGCGGGTCGAGCGACATCGTCCTGGCGCGCGACGAGCAGCGATCGAGGTGGTACCCCGACGGCATGCTCGTGCACGAGTTGCCGGGTGAGCTCGAGGATGTCCGCGTCATCGTGGTGCGCGAGCCCGAGGACATCGCTGGCCAGGACCTGCGGAATCGCCCGCCCGCGAGCCTGCTGTCGGTGTCGCTCACGGGGCGCTGGGCACCGGGTCAGCCGCTCGATCTTGCGATCCATAAGGATCAGTTCGAGCCCGGCGCGGCGTTTCTCGACGTGGTGGGAGACGGTCGTTCGCGCACGTCCGGGGTGACCGGCGGGACGGACCTCACGAAGCGGCTCACGGCGGTTCGGTTCTTCTCGCAGCTCGAGCCCGCGCTGCTGAGCTCGCAGACGGACAACCAGAAGTACGTCGCGCGGCGCGTCGCCTCGCACGGGTGGGATCTGGGGCGGTGGTTCACGCAGCCGTGCGTGATCGTGCTTGGGCACCTCGTGACGCCCGAGGGCGATGCGAGCGCCGAAGCGAGCCCGGTCCCGCTTCAGGTGGACGGGCGGGATGTCCCGATGCACGGGCGGACGGTGATCACGTGGGTCTACCCGCTGGCGGGCGACCCTCCCGAGTGGCGTGCGCCGAGCGCGGACTCGGCTGAGGACGGAGGGTAACCGCGGTGGCGATGATCGAGACGATCAACCTGACGAAGCGGTACGGCGACCTGACGGCGCTGGATTCGCTCAACCTGACGATCCCGGACGGCGCGTGCTACGGGTTCATCGGGCCCAACGGCGCGGGCAAGACGACAACCATCAAGATCCTCGCGACGCTGCTCAAGCCGAGCTCGGGGCAGGCGCAGGTCGCCGGGCTGACGGTGGGGTACCAGAACCGGCAGATCCGCCCGATGATCGGGTACGTCCCTGATTTCATGGGCGCCTACGAGGACATGGTGGTCCACGAGTATCTGGAGTTCTTCGCGTCGGCGTACAACATCCGTGGGATGGCGCGCAAGAAGGTGGTCGCGGACGTCCTCGAGCTGACCGACCTTGCGTACAAGCAGACGGCGGAGGTGAACTCGCTGTCGCGCGGCATGCAGCAGCGGCTCTCGATCGCGCGCGTGCTGCTGCACGATCCGAAGGTGCTGCTGATGGACGAGCCCGCGTCGGGCCTCGACCCGCGGGCGCGGATCGAGATCCGCGAGCTCCTCAAAGAGCTCAAGCGGATGGGCAAAACGATCCTGATCTCGAGCCACATCCTGCACGAGTTGGCGGAGCTGTGCAACTCGGTGGGCATCATCGAGCGCGGGCAGCTGCTGTTCTCGGGGTCGGTCTCGGAGATCCTCAAGAAGGCGCGCGTGGGGCACGTGATCCATCTGTCGGTCGCCGAGCGGTCCGACGCGGCGGCGGAGGCGCTGAGCAAAGTGCCCGGCGTGCAGAAGATCTCGATCGTGGACGGCGACGGGACCGCGGCCAACGGGTCGGGCCCGGAACGCATCATCCACGTCTCGTTCGACGAGACCGGCGGGGCCCGGTTCACCGATCTGCCGAACATCCTGATCAACCAGGGGTTCCGGCTGACGTCGTTCAGCGAGGAGGCGGTGAACCTTGAGACGGCGTTCATGCGTCTCACCAAGGGGCTCGTGCAGTAGCCGGTGCGCGGCCCGATTGCATCGAATGAGCACGCTGGTGGTATGCTCTCGGGGTCCGGCAGGCCCTTCGGAGGTTATTGTTATGCGCGTAAATGCTTGTGGTGCAGTTGTTTCGGTACTCGTGCTCGCGGGTTCGGTGATCGCGGCGCCGCCTCGGACGGAGGAGCGTCCGGTCACCGAGACCATCCACGGCGACGCCGTGACCGACGCCTACCGCTGGCTTGAGGGCGACAACTCCGACCCCGAGAACATGGGCCGGCTGACCGACGAGGTGACGGGCTGGACCGACGAGCAGAACGGGTACACGCGGAGCGTGCTCGACAACCTGCCGGGTCGCGAAGAGCTCGAAGCGCGGCTGCGTGAATTGATGGAGGTGCCCAGCATCGGGTCACCGGTCGCGTATGGCGACCGGTACTTCACGCGCAAGCGCGAGGGGGACCAGCCGCAGAGCGTGGTGTACGTGCGCGACGGGATCGACGGCGAGGACCGGGTGCTGCTCGACCCCGAGCAGATCGACCCGAGCGGGCTGACGACCATCAGTTGGACGGCGCCGAACCCTGACGGGTCGCTGATGGCGTTCGGGATGTACGCCGCGGGCGACGAGAACTCGACGCTGTACGTGATGGATGTGGAGACCGGCGCGTGGCTGGCGGAAGAAATCCCGGGCAAAGTGAACCTGTCGCGTTGGCTGCCGGATTCGTCGGGGTTCTTCTACTCGGCGCTCGAGGATCTCGATGACGCGTACTCGGGGATACAGAAGTTCCACAAGCTCGGCACGCACCACCGGCAGGACCGGGTGCTGTTCCGCCAGCACGATCTGGATTTCTTCTACGGCGACCAGAACCTGGACGCCGAGCGCCTGAAGTATCTCGCGGGCACGTGGGGACCGTTCGCGAACATCTCCGACGACGCGCGCTGGGTCACGGTCGGCTACTGGACCGGGACGAACGGCGTGGATCTGTGGGGCGCCAACCTGACCGAGTGGATGCGCACGGGCGAGATGAACCTCGAGCCCATGGTCATGGGCATGAGCGGGCGGCCGGGCAGCTCGTACTACAACGGCGACACGCTGATCATGGAGACCTCGATCGGCGCGAGCAACGGGCGCGTCGTCGCGATCGATATGCACAACCCGGCGTACGACAACTGGCAGGACGTGATCCCCGAGGATGAGCGCCTGGTGATCCAGGGCGTCGGGTTTGCGCGCGGGATGATCTGTGTGAACTACATGGACGCCGCGAAGAGCCGCATCGCGCTGTTCGAGCTCGACGGCGATCCGCTGGGCGATCTGCCGCTGCCGGGCATCGGCAGCGCCGGGCTCGTGACGCGCGATGACCGGGCGGAGGCGTTCCTGAGCTTCTCGAGCTACGACACGCCGCCCTCGATCTACCGCGTCGATCTCGCGTCGGGCGAGCGTTCGATGTGGTACGACGGCAGCGAGGCGGTGCCCGTGGACCCGAGCCAGGTCGAGGTCAAGCAGGTCTGGTATGACTCGAAGGACGGCACGAAGGTGTCCATGTTCCTCGTGCACAAGAAGGGCCTCTCGCTGGACGGGAACAACCCGACGATCCTGTACGGGTACGGCGGGTTCGACATCTCGATGACGCCGCGCTTCAGCGCCACGATGTTCCCTTGGTACGAGGCGGGCGGTGTGTACGCGATTGCAAACCTCCGCGGCGGGGGCGAGTATGGCGCTGCCTGGCACGAGGCGGGCATGCTCGAGAACAAGCAGAACGTGTTCGACGACTTCTACGCCGCGGCGGAGTGGTTGATTGATTCGGGGTACACACGCCCCGAGCGGCTGGGCGTCGCGGGCGGTTCGAACGGCGGGCTGCTCACGGGCGCGGCGGTCACGCAACGCCCCGACCTGTTCGCCGCGGCGATCAGCGCCGTGCCGCTGCTCGATATGGTGCGCTACCAGGACTTCCTGATGGCACGCTACTGGGTGCCCGAGTACGGCAGTGCCGAGAACGCGGACCAGTACGAGTTCATCAAGGTGTACTCGCCCTACCAGAACATCAAGCCGGGCACGAACTACCCGGCGGTGCTGTTCACGGCGGGCGAGAACGATACACGCGTCCACCCGATGCACGCGCGGAAGATGGCCGCGGCGATGCAGGCGGCGACGGCGAGCGACCCCGAGGCGGACCCGATTCTGCTGTGGGTCGATCGCGAGGGCGGGCACGGGCAGGGCAAGCCGCTGCACCTGCGCGTGCGCGACGTCGCGGATCAGCGGATCTTCATGATGTGGCAGACGGGGATGCTCGAGTAAGGGCGGCGCTCACTCGGTCGGCTGGCGGCGCTGACACTCTGAGCTACCGCCTCCGATAGCGCTTTCGGTACACGCGTCGGCCGAACGGACGCCGTTTGGCCACGCGTCGTCTGACGACACGCTGGATGAATGAATTCAGACCGTACCCCGCGAGGGCCAAGAGCTTCATGCACTCGAGGTGCTCGCTCCCCGTCCCGTCACGGGTGAACGTGTAGACCCTGCCGTTCTTGAACCGGATGTGCACAGCGTCGGGCTCGATGCCGTATGCGACGATCCCGGATCGGCGACTGCGGTTCGCGTAGGGCGTGGTGGCTGACGATTCACCTGACCGCGGTGCGGCTTCGGGAGGGTCAGCGGTCACGGCCCCGGATACCCCGGGTCATCCCGCACCTGCTGGGGCACGTTGATCTCGCCGCCGCCGTAGTCGATGCCGGCGAGGCCCTCGCGGGTCCAGCGCCAGTATTGGAAGAGCTGGGCGTCGCGGTCGCGCTTGTAGTGCAGCGGGAACGTGTCGAGCGGGATGTAGGGCTGCGTCCAGAGGAGCTCGGGGTTCGCGGCGTTCCACCCTGGGTTGCAGTCCGAGGATGACTCGCCGCGGACGGAACCGTCGAAGAAGAGCAGGTTGCACTTGGCCTCGGGGTACATCCAGGGGATGCCCTCGGAGGCGCTGAAGCGGTCGAACTCCTCGAACAGGTGGACCTTGCTCGAGGGGAAGGCGACCTCGGTCATGCGGCGGTGGCCCATGGGGACGTCCCAGTCGCCGCCGAAGCGGTGGGGGGTCTGCGGGACGGGGTACCACGTGGGCATGCGGTCGTTGGCCCATGCCGCCGGGACGGTCTGGTACGTCGAGGCGTAGGGCCAGCGTTGCCATGTGTTGGGCTTGACCCAGTTGTTGTCCTCGTCGTAGAGGCCGTTGGAGGGGATGCCGTCGCGGTAGGGGACGGTGGACAGGTCGAGCGGGTCGGACTGCCACCGGATGAGGTTTCGGTCCAGGGGCGAGGCGGCGATGGGCTCGGGCTGTGCGCTGGTGAGATAGTCGAAGAGCACGCAGTGGGTGAAGCGGCGCGCGGGGATGCGCGTCTTGAACCCGAGGATGCGCCCGGTGCCGGGCCCGAACTCGCCGTCGCCCTCGATGCGGCCGGTGAGGCGGCGCAGGATGTCCATGTTCTGGAGCTGGGACGCTTCCAGATTGTTCGCGGGCACGCGTGACTCCGCCTGCCCCTCCACCTGGTACTCCTCGCCCGAGCGCCAGGTGTAGGCGTAGATGCGGTCGGCGTTGTCGGCGGCGTAGTTGCCCGCGCTCTGCCCGAGCGAGCGCATGTTCGACTGGCTCTGCACGTTGCGCGCGGAGTTACGGGCCTTGCCCAGCGAGGGCAGCAGGATGCCAATCAGCAGCGCGATGATCGCGATGACGACGAGCAACTCGATGAGGGTGAACGCCCGTCTCGGTCCGAAGCCCATGGTTGCCTCCTCTATCCCCGGTTACGAGGCCAGCGGGACGATTCTAACACATCGGTGACCCGGCTCCAAGGCACGATCCCGGACCGGCATCGGCCCGCTCGGGCGGGTCGAACTGCTCGACCGCGGGCGGCTCGGAGCGGCATCGGCTGTCCGTGGCGATCCACCGCCGCCCGGCTTGTTCGATCGTGCTCGGCGAACGGAACCGTCCGGAGCCGGCCGGTGCGAGACGGTCGGGTCAGATCACTCCAGCCAGTCCTGCGCGGCCAATCGCTCGGGGACGTACGTCTCGGTGACGTAGCTGATGTCCTTGGTGATGAGCGATTCGACCTCCATCTTGAACCCGTTGGAGAGCATCTTCTTGATCTCGCGTTGCCACCCGCGGTGGCCGGTGAACCAGGGGTACTCCATGATCTGCTTGGCGCGGGTGATGTCGCGGTCGTTGAGGGAGATCTTGACGTCGTCGGAGAGCTCGCAGCGCTCGTAGTCCTCGGCGCGGATGCCCAGGAACTTGGCTTCGGGGATCGCGAGGCGCTCGGACTCGAACGCGAGCGAGATGCTGCCCTGCTTGATGACGGAGTAGATGTAGTGCCCCCAGGGGTCGCAGTCGAGCAGGCAGATGATGGGGAGCCCGTGCTCTTTGTGGAGGCGGTGGAGGAGGCGCCGCACGCCGCGGGTGGGTTGGCCCGAGCCCTCGGTGAGGATGCAGTTGTGGGTGCGCCAGAACTTGTCCTCGTTGAACCGCTGCCAGACGGTGTCCTTCTCGACGTGGAGGATGAAGTCTGCTTCCACCTTGTCGAACTGGATGACGTCGGGCTCGCAGATGGAGGGGATGGCGTACCCGCCCGAGCCCATGCGCCGGCAGTCGATGGTGTCGCCCGAGTCGATGACGGTGATGTTGCCGACCATCGTGCCGCGCTTTTTCGCGAAGATGTGGAGCTCTTCGCGCAATGAGCCGAGCGAGACCTCGAGGTCTTCCAATACGCTGTCGGACTCGCGCTGGTCGTTGAAGGTCTTCTCGGCCTTGGTGCCCGCGATGGTGTGCAGGCCCTGGTAGAACATGCCGCGGAGGGACGACGTCTTGCCGCGGCCGATCAGGTCCGAGATGCCCTGGGCGTGCAGCAGCGTCTGCATGAACGTGCGGGCCTGCTTGAGGTCGAACAGGCGCCGGTCCGCGGCGGCGTCGCCCATGCGGAGGATGCCGTCCGCCTCGTCCCACCTCGTGTTGGACGCGGTGCGCATGGGCACGGCGAGGCGCGGCTCATCGCCCCCGAGCCCGGCGTCCACGACGCCCTGGGCGACGCCGTGCAGGCGCTTGATGGTGGTCCGGTCGCGGACCTCGCGCGAGACCGGGGCGACGGGCTTGGTGCCGCGGCGCTTGGCGATCTTCTTCTTGGTCTTCTTGGAGGTCCGCTTGGCGGCGGGGGTCTTGGTGGGTTTCTTCTTGGCCATAAGTTGTCACCTAGTCCGAGTCGCGATCAAGCGGAGGCGGGAGAATCCCGAGTTGTTTGACGCGCTCGTACATCAAATAGGACCCGAGTGGCAAGACCTCTCGATCCTCTTTCCAGAGCTCCGGGTCAAGTTCTAGGACCCCCAAATCCGCACAGTTCAGTTCGCTCGTGATACCGCGCACGTACTGCGAAATGGGCGTGAGCCAATTTACGAACGCGCCGACTGGTGTCAGCGCCATAAATTCGTGGCCACTGCGGGAAGCAATGCATAGCACTGACCGAAATGCCAGTTTCGAGTCCAGCCGATCGCGGATTCGGATCAGTCCAACGCCAAGGACGCTTGATTTCGGTATGCGCGCATCAAATCGCGTGACTCGCACGTTGTGCTCGTCGACTACCAGGATTGGCGGCTTCCGGTACCAGAACACTGCTTGGAGGACGAACGCGATGGGCCAGATGAGCGTCGGAATAGCATAGAGCACCAAATCGGTGAAGCCGCGACCCGCCGGCGCTTGCAGGACATCACTTCGGAACGCTCGCGATGCCTCGGTCAGCAGCATCAGCATGATTGTGCTTGAGATCCAGATCACGCTAACAGCCAGAATTGACGGAAGGAAACCAGGTTTCAACCGCCAAGACCCGTCGTCCTGTGAGATCACGTAGCGGCCACCCATGAGGAGCGAGCGAACATCCTCAGTCGCGCTCTGCGTGGGGGGTGGGGACGGCATTAGTTTGAGGCCTCAAACAATCCAGCCTCACCAAGCTTCACGCGCGGCTTGGGCTTGCCCTTGTTCTTGACGCCCTTCGCCGGCGCCTTGCCGCTCGGGCGTTTCTTGGTGACGCGTTTGGGCTTGTCGGCCGCGGGCTGGCGCTTTGGGGCGCCCTTGGCGACGCGTTTCTTCTTGGCGGGCTTGGGGGCCGCGGTTCCCCCCGCTGACGCGGGGGGCTCGTTGGTGGGGCCGTCGTCCGGGTCGTCGCTGCGGACGATGAGGACGCCGTCGTCGTTGTCGAGGCGGCCGTTGGAGTCGTCCTTGATGATGTTGCCGTCCTCGTCGAGCTGGGCGTCGGCGATCGCGGTCTTGGAGCGGGCCTGCTCGAGCAGGGCGTCGTAGAGGGTCTGGGTGTCCACGCCGACGAGGGCGTTGCAGGCCTTGGAGATCTCGCCGATATAGCGCTCGAAGACGTCGCGGCGCTGGCCCTCGCGCTTCATCTTCTGGCGGCGGCGGACGTAGATGCCGAGCTTGCGGCCGCACTCCTGCAGCGCGAGCTTCATCTCCTTGCGGATTTCGTCGTAGTCGGCGATCGCTTCCTTGGACTCACTGGTGAATGGCACCCAGACGCTCGCCATGTGGATCATGACGACGAGCGGGCCGACGGGCGCCGCGCCGCGCGGCTGCGAGAGCCCGTAGTTCTTCCAGCTTGTTTCCACGACGCTCTTGAACGAGCAGCACGCGGACTGCTGGTAGAGCAGCGGCACGCGGTTGGCGAAGCGGATGACGCGGGCGGTCTGGTCGCCCGGGAGGTCACCGCCGAAGGCGATGGCAGCTTCGATCTGGAACGGGTTGCCGCGGTAGACGGCGGGCGCGCGCGTGGACGCCGCGTAGAACTCGGCCTTCACGCCCTTGAGCAGGCCCGCGAGCATCTGGCGCACGCCGATGGGGGAGAGGCAGTCGGTGGGGGGCGCGCGGAGCTTGGCTTCCTGGAGGGCTTTGTAGAGTTTTTCGGCCGCGGCGTGATCGATGTTCTTGAGCCACGACTGCCCGGTGATCGACTTGCCTTTGGTGCTCGCGGCGTCCGTCACGTCCTTGATCACGCCGGGTGTGACGCGGCAGAACTCGCGCTTGAAAAACCCGCCGAGTTGCTTTTCCTCGGTCTGCTTGAGCATGCGGAGGAAGGTGCCCAGCTCGACGCCGTAGGGGTGCGGCTTGATCTCGCTGGTTTCTTCGGGGAGCTCGTCGATGGTGCGTGGGAACTCGATGCGGTCGGCGTGCTCGGTCGTGCGCACGATCGAATCCGGATCGAACGCGGAGGACGCGGAGCTTTCGGAGCCGGGGATGAGGGCCTGCGGATCCTCCGCCGCCTCCGCGCTCTCCGCGTTCACGGATTTGTCCGGCGGGATGAAGGTGAACTTGCCGTGCGGGTTGGCGATGGCGGTCTGCTCGAGGTAGGTATCGACGGAGGCTTTGCCGCGTTGGTACCTCGCTTCGAGCTCGATGGCGACCATGGTGCCCGTGCCCGATGACGTCTCGGGGAAGTCATCGGTCTCGACGTCGATGGTGACCTCGGGCTTGTTTTTGGTGGTGTCCATCGCCAGCTCGATGTGGTGTGCTGGCTTTTTCTTGTGGGGCTTGGTGTGGATGACCATGGGCTTGCCCGTGGTCATCAGACCGTACATGCCCGCGGCGGAGATGCCGATGCCCTGCTGCCCCCGGGACATCTTCATCTTGTGGAACTTCGAGCCGTAGAGCAGCTTGCCGAAGATGTTCTCGACCTGCTTGCGGACGATGCCGGGCCCGTTGTCCGTGATTGTGACGCGGTATCGCCCGGGCTTGGAGACGGTCGGGGGCGCCTCCAGCTCTTCGAGCTTGACCTCGATGTCGGGCAGAATGCCCGCCTCCTCGCACGCGTCGAGGGCGTTGTCCACGGCTTCCTTGACGGTGGTGAGCAACGCCTTGCGCGGGTTGTCGAACCCGAGCAGGTGGCGGTTCTTCGCGAAGAACTCGGAGACCGAGATCTCGCGCTGCGATTCGGCCATCGACTCGGCGGTGGCGCGGGATTTCTTCTTGGATGTGCCCGTCTTCGGGCGCGCAGCGGCACACATGGGCCACCCTCCGTGGTGGTCAGGGGTTGAAGGGTGCAGGATACCCCCATCGCCCGGTTGACGCGGACGCCGCCGCCCGGTCCACTCGGCATCGGCATGAGAACGCTCGCGGAGAGGATTGTTCAGGAGACGTTGCAGGCGGCGGACCCCGCACAAGCGGTCGAAGCTGCCTGGCCCGCCGACCTGGGAGACGGACCCATCACGCTGATCGCGTACGGGAAGGCATCGGTCGCGATGGCGTCGGCCGCGATCGAGCGGCTGGGCGATCGGATCAAGCGCGGCGTCGTGGTGGGCGTGCCCGAGCGGGTCGCCGGATTCCAGCCGGGCGTCGCGGGAATCCGGGTGCTGCCGGCGGACCACCCGCTGCCCACGGAGCGGAACCTCGCGGCGGCCCACGCGATCGAGGCCCTCGCCGGGCAGACACCTGCGGACGGGACGGTGCTCGTCCTGATCTCGGGAGGCGGGTCGGCGCAGATCACGGCGCCCGCGGGGCGGCTGACCCTGGAGGACATCCGCCTGACGACCGACGCGATGCTGCGCGCGGGGGCCACGATCGACGAGCTCAACGCGGTCCGCAAGCACAGCGATCGGCTCAAGGGCGGGCGGCTTGCGGCGGCGCTCGCGCCGGCGCGCGTCGTCGGGCTGGTCGTGTCGGACGTGATGGGCGATCGGCTGGACGTGGTGAGTTCCGGGCTGACGGCACCCGATCCGAGCACCTACACGGACGCGATCGCCGCGATCGGGCGCACGGGTGCGGGTGTCGCGGATCGTGTGCTTGAGCACCTCCGGGCGGGCGAGCACGGGGAGCACCCCGAAACACCGAAACCGGGCGACGGCGTGTTCGATCACGTGCAGCACCACGTGATCGCGAATAACGCCATCGCCGTGGACGCCGCGCGGCGGGCGCTCGAATCCGCTGGGTACCGGGTCGAGACGCGGACCGGCGTGGTGGGGGAAGCGAACGCGGTCGGGCGGGCGCTCGGTCAGGCGGTGGCGGGGGCCGAGCCGGGCATCGCGATGGTGTGGGGCGGCGAGACGACCGTGGACGTGGGGTCCGAGACGGGGATTGGGGGGCGGAACCAGGAACTCGCCCTCGCGGCGGCCGCGGTTCTGACCGGGATCGACGGCGCGGGCGTGATGTCCATCGGCACGGACGGGGTGGACGGT
>JAUHXM010000135.1 GCA_030426605.1 Phycisphaerae bacterium
TCTGGGTGCTCGACGACATCTCCGCGCTCTCGGCCCTCACGCAGGAGATCGTCGAGAGCCCGCTGCACGTCTTCGCGGTCGGCGCCGTTCAGCCCCGTCAGCGGATCGACACCTACGAGCTGACGACCGACCGGCAGTTCGTGGCCCAGAACCCATCGCTCGACACGGCGATCCATTACTGGGTGCGCGATGAGCACGACGGCGGGTCCAAGGTGACCATCAAGGACGCCCACGGGCGCACGATCCGGTCTCTCACGGGCAAGGCGGACGCCGGGCTGAACACCGTCGAGTGGGACATGCAGGCCGACGGCGATATCCGCCTGAGCCGTCTGCACCCCGGTCGGAACTACACGTACCCGGGGACGTACACCGTCACGGTGAAAGTGGGCGACCATGAGCGTGACATCGAGTTCGAGCTCTTGCCCGAGCTGGGCGGGTCGCCGCATCAGGTGCGTGAATCGGAGTGACGCTTGGCCCGCGCGCGGCGTTTGGCGCTGTGCGGCATCCACCACAGCCACACGCCGGTGAGCCAGAGGACGCCCAAGAAGAGCCCGGCGGGCAGGAAGACGCCGAGCTTCGTCCAATCGCCGGCGAAGAACGATCCGTCGTGCAGCGACTCGATCAGGTCGGATCGCCGGTAGGCGGACGAGACGACGGTGCCGGTGGCCGTATCGATCTGTACTTCCCAGCGATTCTGCGCGCGGACTTTGGCGATGCCCTCGCCCGGGCGGACGTCAACGCGGTCCACGTCGGTCCAGGATTGGATGCCCGCTTCGGGCACGGATCGGGCGGCGTCGAGGATCGCGTCGAACCCGATCGCCGGCTCGGATGCCACACCCTGGGCGGTGGGGGGCTGAACCCATCCCGAGTGCTTCTTGAGTTGGAGGAGCACCCCCGTTGCGATGATGAGCCCGAGGGGCAGGACGGCGGCGACCGATCCCCACCGGTGCAGGGTGCGGGACCAGCGGTTGGGCGTTGTTCGGCGTCCGGGCACGGGCACAGCCTACGCCGGGGGGGCGGGATTTGGGTGGGATCGGCAGGCTCCGGCTGACGCATCCCGGGCGGGTGTCCGATGTAGAACAGTGACCGGGCCAGCATTCTCGGGCCCGAGGGAGACATGCCATGACGACGCGCCGGATCGCTGCCGTACTTCTCACCGCCGGGCTCGCCGCGACGGCCGCCCACGCCGAGGACAAGAAGCCCGACTTCGAGAAGGTGAGCGAGGGGTACGAGAAGGTCGTCACGGGCACCGAGAAGGGGATGTGGAACGTCTGGAAGCGCGACAAAGACGCGCAGCTGCTCGCGGAGATCCCCAAGAGCGCGATGGGCGAGTGGGTGCAGTTCGTCGCGACGGTCGCCGGAGGCGACCCGCAAGTCGGCGTCTACTCGATCTGGCACGATTCTGTCGGTGTGCCCGCCAAGACGGTCTACTGGGAGCAGCGCGGTGACAAGCTGGCGCTGATCGAGCCCAACCTGGAGTACCGCACGACGGGTGACGCGGAATCCAAGTCCGCCCTCGAGCGGATCTACACCGACCGCGTGGTGTTGTCTGTCCCGATCATCACGGCGGGGCCAACCGGCGGGCACGTGATCGACCTCGACCAGGTGCTGCTGGCGAACGCGGATGACTTCTTCGGGCGGTTTACCCGCGGTGCGGACCGGTCGCTCGCGCAGATCACGAAGGCGAAGGCGTTCCCGAACAACCTGGAGCTGAGCTTTGAGCTTCCGCGGTCGAACGGGCAGCTCGCGGAGATCCATTACTCGCTGGGCATGCCCGAGAAGAGCAAGGGGTTCAAGCCGCGCGAGGCGGACCGACGCGTGGGCGTGTATTACGTCAATTACACCGACCGGTCCAAGCACGGGCTGCGCGGGCAGGTGACGCGGTACGCGAACCGGTGGCACCTCGAAAAGGCGGACCCGAAGCTCAAGATGAGCCCGCCCAAGGAGCCCATCGTTTATTACATCGAGCACACGACACCGATCCGGTATCGGCGATGGGTCCGCGACGGCATCCTCGCGTGGAACAAGGCGTTCGAGCAGGTCGGAATCGTCGGCGCGATCGAGGTGCGACAGCAGGACAAGTCCACGGGCGCCTACATGGACATCGATCCGGAGGACATCCGCTACTCGTTCGTCCGGTGGACGAACTCGTCGATGGGGTTCGCGATCGGGCCCGTGCACGTGCACCCGGACACGGGCGAGATCTACGAGGCGGACATCGTGATGGACGAGGGGTTCCTCTCGTCGTACGCGAATCAGTTCATGCAGACCGAGCTGGCCGCCGCCGCGATGGCGACGATGCACCCCGAGCTCGCCCCGTGGCTCGCGGAGAACCCCGAGTGGGACCCGCGGGTGCGGCTCGCGAGCCCGGCGGATCGCCCGGCGGTCGAGGCGCTCGCCAAGGCGCTCGTGGAGCGCCCCGCGATGGCGGGCGGCGCGCTGAACGAAGCCCCGCCCACGATGCGGCCGGAGGTCTGGTCGCACCATCAGCAGGCGATCGGCGCCGGCGCGTGGTCGTGCAAGGTCCAGCCCGGGCTGGCGACGAGCGTCGCGATGGCGCGGCTGTCGGGCGAGCTCGGCTTGGTCCCGATGGAAGAGGCTGCCGAGGGTGACGGCAGCGTGCTCGACGGGCTGCCCGAGCGGTTCGTCGGCCCGCTGCTCCGCGACGTCGTGATGCACGAGGTCGGGCACACCATGGGCATGATGCACAACTGGAAGGGCAGCGCCCAGTACTCGTTCGGCGAGATCAATTCTCCCGAGTTCAAGGACACCAAGCCCATCATGGGCACCGTGATGGACTACGCCCCTGCCAACATCGTCGTTGAGGACGGCGAGCTCATCCAGGGCGACTACGCGCCGATCGACATCGGGCCGTACGACAAGTGGGTCATCGAGTGGAACTACACGTTCGACGACCCTGCGAAGGTCGCGGCCCGCGCCACCGAGCCCGGGCTCGGGTTCAACGCCGAGGACGGCGCCTTCGGGCCCGACCCGCAGGCGAAGACGTGGGATCTGGGCGAGTGCTCGCTTGATTACGCCGACGCCCGGATGGCGTGGGTCCGCAACGCGCGGGCGAAATTCCTCGATGTTGCGGTGAAAGACGACGACACCTGGCAGCGGGCGCGTTCCGTGTACGGGCAGCTCCTCGGCGCGCAGTTCAGCACGATCTCCATCGCCTCCAACTGGGTCGGCGGGGCGTACACGAACAAGTTTAACAAGGGCGATGGCGGTCCGGACCCGGTGCGCCCAGTCGAGGTCGAGCGCCAGCGCCGGGCCCTCGCGTTCATCGCCGCGAACGCGTTTGATGATGCCGCGTTCGGGCTTGAACCCGAGGTGCTCCGCAAGCTCGGGTCGGACAACTGGTACGACAGCGGGTACGCCACCGCCCACGACTGGCCCGTGCACGATCAGGTTTTGGGGGTTCAGGCGTCTGCGATGTCGATGCTCATCAACCCAACGCGCCTGCGCCGGGTACAGGACAATGAGCTGCGAACGCCAGCGGGCGAGGACGCCGTGACGGTGCCCGAGGTGCTCGGCGCGGTCCGCGACGCGGTCTGGGCGAGCGTGGGGCGCGACGGCGGGTCGTTCACCGACCGCGAGCCGCTCGTCTCATCGCTGCAGCGGAACCTTCAGAAGGAGCACGTCGAGCGTCTGATCGACCTGGCGACCGGATCCTACTGGCCGGGCGCGTCGCGGTACGACCTGCAAGCGCTGGCGCGGCAGGAGCTTCGCGAGGTGCTCGAGACCGTTGCTACTCTGCAACGGCGAGCGGGCATCGACCGGTACACACTCGCCCACGCGGCGGATCTGACCAACCGGATCGAGAAGGCTCTCGAGGCGAGCTACACGCGCGATTGAGTGTCTGGCGAGCCGTCTGACGATCGCGCCCTGCAAACGGGCACCGCGCGGCCGGTGTGAACATACGCGCCGAGGGTATCCGTACGTGGGCAAGGATTGTGCGAGCTGAACAGGGAACTAAGCGGGATCGCACGAGCGGTACGCGTCGATCACGGCCCGTTCGCCATCGCGTCCCGCGTGCGAGTTGCCGTGCTCCATGCCGAGCACACCCTCGAAGCCCTTGCGCTTGATGTGCGCAAAGACATTGGCGTAATTGATCTCGCCCGTCGTGGGCTCGTTGCGTCCCGGGTTGTCGCCCATCTGGAAGTACCCGATCTCGTCCCAGCAGGCGTCGATGTTGGGGATCAGGTTTCCCTCCGTGATCTGCTGGTGGTAAAGGTCGCACAAGATTTTGCACGACGGGCTGTCCACCGCGCGGCAGATCTCGAAGGCGTGGGCCATCTCCGCGAGCAGCATGTTCGGGTGATTGCGCGGGTTGAGGGGTTCGAGCACCATCACGAGCCCGTGCGGCTCAAGGATCTCGGCCGCCGCGCGCAGCTGGTCCACCGCGTACGCCGTCTGGTAGCCAAGATCCAAGCGTCCCTCGCGGGTGCCGGGGACGACGGTCAT
The DNA here is from genome assembly GCA_030426605.1 of Phycisphaerae bacterium. GTDB lineage: Bacteria > Planctomycetota > Phycisphaerae > Phycisphaerales > UBA1924 > BQJQ01. The sequence continues at coordinate 4,468 of JAUHXM010000135.1, forward strand.
CCACTTCGCGTTCACGCGCCCGGCGACATCTACGGCGGCCTTCGCCTCGTCGAGGAACGTGCGACGGTCGCCTGCGTCGTTTCGGCTGAAGGACGCGCCCCACGCCGTGGACGGGTTCAGCACGAAGACGCCCATCGTCATGCCCAGGTCGCGCATCGCGCGTGCGATCCGCTCCTGGTCCGCGACGGGGCGCCCGGACATCCCGTTGTCCTCCCAGGCGGTGAATCCCTCCCCGGCCGCGAACTCGAGCTGCGCCACCGGGTCGTCGCCGGCGTGGTGCATGAACATGCCGAAGTGCGGCGCGAAGTGCATCGAGAACGGCTGCGCGTCGATCGCGCGCGCAGAACTGCCCGTGTTCGTCAGCACGGCTCGGGCGCCCGCCGCCGCGACCCCGAGGGCCCCAGCGCTGGCTATGAACGATCTCCGGTCCATCGTGTTCCCCTCGTTAGATCAGCGGCGTTCGGCCCGGGGTGGGCACGGGGCCGACCTCGTTCGAGCCCATCGCGTACACCCGGGGCGACAGATCGAGCTGGGAGCTCATCGCCTGCTCCCACGTGACTTCCTTGCCTGTGTACGCGCTCATACGCCCCATGATGGCGGTGAGCGTGCTCTCGGCGACCCGCTTCGCCTCGTTCAGCCGCGGGCCATCGCCGCGGACGGACGCGACCAGGTGCTCATGCTCCGTGACGTATGGGTTGGCCGATCCGTGGGTTTCCCAGCTCGTCGATCCTTCGAGCTTCGAGTACCCGTGCCAGCTCGTCGAGCGGCCCTTCGTCCCCTGGATGAACTCGGCGACGGTGGACTGGCATCCATCCGTCTGCCGGCACATGCTCGTCAGGTGTGCGCCGTTCGCGTACTCGTAGTCGATCGCGAAGTGGTCGAAGATATTCCCATACTTCGCGTCGGTGCGGACCTGGCGTCCGCCCAAACCGACGCACTTGACCGGGTGGCCGCCCATGGCCCAGTTCACGGCGTCGAGGTTGTGCACGTGCTGCTCGACGATGTGGTCGCCCGAGAGCCAGCAGAAGTAGAGCCAGTTGCGGCACTGCCACTCCA
>JAUHXM010000027.1 GCA_030426605.1 Phycisphaerae bacterium
CACGCCGGAGCTCGTCGTCGGACATCTCGGGCTTGAGGTTCCGCGACGCGATGCCGCGGCGTTGCCAGTGCTCGATGAGCTGCTCGCGGGTGAACCTGCCGAGCTTGATGTCCGTGCCGCGCCCGGCCATGTTCGTCGCGATCATGACGGCGCCGAGCTGCCCGGCGTCCTCAACGATGCCCGCTTCCTTCTCGTGCTGCTTAGCGTTGAGCACCTCGTGCTTGATCTGGTGCTTCGCCTGCAGCATCCGCCCGAGCATCTCGGACTTCTCGACGCTCGTCGTGCCCACCAGGATCGGCCGCCCGAGGTTGTGATAACGCTCGATCTCGTCCACGATCGCCTCCCACTTGTCCTTCTCGCGGAGGAACATGAGGTCGTCGTGGTCCACGCGGGCGATGGGCTTGTTGGTGGGGATGGAGACGACGTTGAGCTTGTAGATGTCGTGGAATTCCTGGGCCTCGGTGTCCGCCGTGCCCGTCATGCCGGCGAGGCGCTTGTACATCTTGAAGAAGTTTTGGATCGTCACCGCCGCGACGGTCTGCGTCTCGGGCTTGATCGGGACCTTCTCCTTGCACTCGACCGCCTGGTGCAGCCCGTCGGACCACTGCCGCCCGATCATCGGGCGACCGGTGTTGGTATCGACGATGACGACGCTCGGCTCGTTCCGGCCGGTCTGCCGGTCCGGCACGTCCATGACGATGTAGTCCTTGTCACGCTGGTAGACGGCGTGCGCGCGCAGCGCGTTCTCCAGCAGGTGCGGCAGGTCCATGTTGTCATCGACGTAGAACGACCCGATGCCCGCGAGCCGCTGCGCCTCGGCGATGCCCTCGTGCGTCAGGTGTGCCTGACGCCGATCGATCTCGAGCTCGTAGTACTGCGTGTACTGATCGCGTTCCTTCTCGAGCTCGGGGAGGCGTGCCTTCTGCGATTCGAGCTCTTTCTGCAGCTCGGGGATGCGCTCGCGATCGCGGACCTGGCGGATGTCGCCCTCGAGCCCCTTGATCTTCTCCTTGCAGGCGGTGACCTCGTCCTCGCGCTGCTGCCAGGGACGCTGCTTCTCGACGAGCTGAACCGCCAGCCCGTCGCACAGGTCGTACCGCGGCTGGTCGTCGTGGGCCATGCCCGAGATGATCAGCGGCGTGCGGGCCTCGTCGATGAGCGTCGAGTCCACCTCGTCCACGATGGCGAACTGACGCTTGCGCTGGACCTGCTGTTCGACGGACCGCTTCATGTTGTCGCGGAGGTAGTCGAACCCGAACTCGCTCGTGGTGCCGTAGACAACGTCGCACCGGTACATGTCGCGCTTCACGTGCTCGGGCTGCATGTGCTGCGGGTGGATCGCGCCGACGGTCAGCCCGAGCCCCATGAAGTACGGGAAGACCCAGTCGCGGTCACGCTGCACGAGGTAGTCGTTCACGGTGACGACGTGCACGGATTGCCGCTGCACGCAGGCCATGTACGTCGCGAGCGGGGCGACGATCGTCTTGCCCTCGCCCGTCTTCATCTCGGCGATGCGGCCCTGCCCGAGGACCATGCCGCCGATGAGCTGGACGTCGAACGGGCGGGCCCGGAGCGGCGGGCGCGACTCGGGATAGAGCTCGCGGACCGCCTCGTACAGCTCGGCGGGGATGTCCACCTGCATGTACGCCGGGACGGGCTCGACGCACCCGAGAAAGCGTCCCTTGGGCTCGGCGGGCTCGAGCGCGTCGATCTGGGCCTTGACCTCGTCGTACATCGCCCGAGCCCCCGCCGGAAGGGCGGACGGGTCGAACCCGTGCACGGGGTTGAAGATGTTGCGGATACCGACGTTGCGGTCCATCGCCTCGCGGGCGACGGCGAAGACCTCGATCTGCAACTCGTCGGCGGACTCGCCCTTGTCGTGACGGTCGCGGAACTCGTCGAGCTTCGCGCGGATCTGGGCGTCCGTCAGCGTGCGCATGTCGGGCTCGAGCGCGGTGATGCGATCGACGCGGGTCGTGTAGCGCTTGACGACGCGCTCGTTGGCGCTACCGAAGATCTTGTTCAGGACGGGACCGATGACGGGGATTTCAGCGCTGCTGGCCATGATGATGGGCCCTTCTCGACGCCCAGCGACGCGGGGATCCCCGGCGCGGGCGGGCGCCGCCCTTGGGCGGCGTGTTGGTTCTTGGTTCGGAACGGTGATTGAACGAGTCGGTTCGCGTCGATCAGGCGCACGCCGGGGGCGGCAGATCGAGCAACCATACACTCAGCTCAACACCGGTCTTGCCCACAGGTGCCGGCGCGGCGACCACCCCCGTGCTCAGCCGACGACCCGGCAGCACCTCGGTCGGCGTCGCGGGGGCCTCGACGGCGTGGCGGCCGACGAGCGTCCAGAACGCCCGTGCGACCCGCTCGCCCGCCCGGCGGGCGCCGGCGAGCTCCTGGGCCGCGTGCTCACGCGCGGTGTGCGACCACCGGCCCGAGGTCTCGGGTCCCAGGCTCGTCCCCAGCACCATCAGCAGCAACAGTCCGCCCACCAGGCGGGTCGTTCGCGTCAGCCCCGGGTGGGCCTGGCTTGTCGGAGAGGCGGTCGCCATCGACTGAAGTATCGGCCGCCCGAGCCCCCGGAGCAACCCGAGCACGCGGATCGGCCCCCCCTCCGTTGGAGCCCACCCGGACAGGCGTCCGATACCTCCGGCACGACGTTTGCGACCAAGCCCGAGCCGTCCGAGTGCCATATCAATCTGCCGTGACCGAAAGCGACCCTTCCATGCTCGATACCCGGCGTTCCCTGCAGCAGACCCGCGAGTCGATCACCCACAAGTTCGCCATCGACGGGCACGAGGGGTACCTCACCGTCGGGCTCTACCCCGACGGCTCGCCCGGCGAAGTCTTCATCAAGATCTCGAAGGAGGGCTCGGCGATCTCGGGCTTCTGCCAGGCCTTCTGCCGGGCGTTCAGCCTCGCCCTCCAGCTCGGGCTCTCCGTCGAAGAGGCCGTCACCCGGTTCAAGGGCATGAAGTTCGAGCCCTACGGCATGACGAGCAACCCCGACATCCCCGAGGCGGACTCGATCATCGATTACGTCGCCCGGTTCATCGAGATCGAGTACGGCAAGCACCCCCGCCGCTGATCCTCAGACGACCCGGCTGATCGGCTCGCGTCCCGCGAGGATCGCCGCGGCGTTGGCGCACGCCATCCGCGTCATCTCACGCCGCCAGCGGTCCTCGGCGCTGCCGATGTGGGGCGTCATGACCACCCGATCGAGCCCAACCAGATCCGGGTGCACCCGCGGCTCTTGCTCGAAAACGTCCAATCCAGCGCCAAACAGGCGTCCTTCCCGGATCGCCGCGGCGAGGGCGGGTTCGTCCACGATCGGACCCCGGGCGGTGTTCACGAGCAGCGCGCTCGGCTTCATCAAGCTCAACGCCCGGGCGTCGATCATGCCGCGCGTCTCGGGCGTGAGCGGACAGTGGACGCTCAGGACGTCAGCACGGGTCAGCGCGTCTTCCAGCTCCAGGCGTTCCGCGGCCAGCGGGGCGAGCTCGAAATCCAGATGCCGCGAGCGGGCGACGTACGCGATCTTCATCCCGAACGCACGGGCGCGGTGGGCCGTGGCGAGCCCGATGCGCCCCGCGCCGAGCACGACGAAGAGCCTGCCGGTGAAATCCACGCCCAGGAACTCGGATGGCCCGAGCCCGCCGTCCGTCGCCCACCGGCCCGAGCGGGCGTATCGGTCGCCCTCGACGACCCGGCGCCCCGCGGCGAGCATGAGGGCGATCGCGATGTTCGCCGTGCCCTCCGTCACCACGTCGGGCGTGTTGGTCACGGAGATGCCGGTGGACCGGCAGTGGTCCAGATCGATGTTGTCGAACCCCACGGCGTAGTTGGAGACCACCCGCAGCCCGTCGCCCGCGGCGTCCATCAGCTCGGCGTCCACCCGGTCCGTCGCCCAGGTGATCAGACCCGTCGCGCCTCGGACGTGTTCGAGGGTCTGCTCGCGCGTGGGTGTGCCCCGCTCAAAAACCCGGATTTCGGCACCCTCCACGGCGATCTCGCCGGGCAGCTTGCGGGTGACAGCGACGATGGGCGTGGATCCGCTCACGCCGATACGCTAGCCGACGCGCCACCCGAAGGAGCGGCATGCGCGTTGTCCACTGGAACATTCAGCACGGGGGCGGGCCCACCCGCACGCCCGAGATCGCCCTCGCCCTGCTCGACTACCAGGCGGACGTCGTCGTGCTCACCGAGTTCCGGCGCGAGCGCGGCGGGCAGATCGCTGGGGTGCTGCACGATCACGGGCTCCGGTACCAGGCGAACTCGAACCCACGACCGCGGACGAACGGGGTGCTGATCGCGAGCCGCGAGCCGGTACAGGTGCTCCCCGCGCCCGTCGATCGGGACATCGCGACACGCCGCGTGGACGTCCACCTGCCCGGCGCGCAGTTGTGGATCACGGGCGTGCACCTCCCGGACGCGGTGAAGCACGATGCGCCCGCGATCGCGCGCAAAGCAGCGCATTTCCGCGCACTTATCGACTTCTCACGCAAGAAAGCGGCCGCGTCGCACATCATCACGGGCGACCTGAACACCGGCAGACACCGCCTGGACGAGCCCGGCGCGACGTTCACGTGCACGGCGCTGCTCGGTCAACTCGCGACGCTCGGGTACGCCGACGCGTACCGCACGCTGCACCCGAAGGGGCGTGATTCGTCGTGGCAATCGCACGTGGGGCAGGGCTTCCGGCTCGATCACACGCTGGTCTCGGCGCCGCTCGCGGCGGGCATCCGGCGGGCGTGGTACGACGATTCCCCGAGACATTCGGGGCATTCGGATCACGCGCCGATGGTGGTCGAATTTGATACGACCGCGGTCGCGGGACGCATAAAAACTGTCCGAGCCTAGAAAAACAGGGGTTTCTCGGGTTGCACGGGTGCGCACCGGTGGGTACAACGCCGGGATCGCACTGGTTTTCAACCCTTTTTCAGGCTCATGAGGAGCCAGGGAGCAAACGGAATGGCCAAGAGAACCGCACGGAAGACGAAGAAGAAAGCCGCGAAGAAGAAGACGGTCCGCCGCACCGCGACGCGGAAGAAGACCACCCGCAAGGCGCCGGCGCGTCGCAAGACGACCGCCCGCAAGAAGGTCGCCAAGAAGGCGGCGGCACGCTCCGCACCGGCCAAGATCACCGGCGCCAAGGGCAAGCCCCGCTCGAAGAGCGAGGTCTGCTCGATGATCGCCGACCACGTCGGGATCACCAAGAAGGAAGTCGCGCAGGTCTTCGATGTCATGGGCGACCTGATCCAGGCCGACCTCAAGAAGGGCTCGGTCGGCACCTTCAACGTGCCCGGCATGATGAAGGTCCTGGTCCAGCGCAAGCCCGCGACCAAGGCCCGCAAGGGCATCAACCCCTTCACGGGCGAGGAGACCATCTTCAAGGCGAAGCCCGCCCGCAACGTCGTCAAGGTCCGCCCCCTCAAGGGCCTGAAGGACCGCGTCGCCTGATCGACGTCAACTCATCGAAACGACAGAAGCCCAAGCACTCACGTGCCTGGGCTTCTTTTCTGCTTGCGTGACCGCGTTCAGAGCGACCCGTCGTCCGTCTCGACCTCGACCGCCTGCATGTCAAAGCGGTCGAACTCGGGCTTCGGCGCGTTCGTCTCGGCGGCGGTCGGCTCCGTCGGCATCGCCGCGTTGATGAGGGCGTCGATCGAGCCCAGACGCGATCGCTGCCCGCGGGCCCACCAGGCGACCGCGTCGATCTGGCGCGCCAGCTTGGCGTCGTCATCCGCGAGCAGCGACGCCTGCACGCCCGGGAGGATCCACGCGGCGTACCCGCTCGTGGCGTCCGGGGCGGCGTACCCGTTGCGGTACCACCGGCGGCCGTCGTCGAAGCTCGCGGCGCACCAGTCGCGCTCGATCGCCATCAGATCGGCGTTGATCCGGTCGATGCCCGATGTGCCCAGCGACGCCGCGTCGAACGCCCGGCGGGCGGGCATCGCGCCCGGCGAACGGCCGGCGGTTGTCAGCTCGTCCATGACGTCCGGGTCGGTCCGATCGTCGTCGATCGCGCGCAGGCGGCGGGCGATGTCCGGCCCGTACCGCGCGGGGTCGAGCGGCAGGATCTCGTCGTGCGCCAGGCGGGCGGCGACGGCGTTGGTCATCCGCGTCACCATGAGCGCCGGCTCGTAGTCGTCGCCCACGACGGCGCGGTACCACGCGAGGTTGTCGTAAATGGAGTGGTACGAGACGCCCCGCGATCCCCCGCCGCCGAGCGAGGCGCTGGGGATGCAAGCGTGGCAGAGGAACCCGACGTGGTCGGACCCGCCCCCGAGGTCGCCGAAGCGCGGGCTGCCCTCGATGTCCGGGTCCTCGCCGCGGGCGAGCCAGGAGTCGAGGACCATCTGCCCGGGGTCGCGCGCCTGCACGACGTCACCCGCGGCCTCCGCGATGACGGTGCGCAGCGAGGGCGAGGCGCTCGAGCGGAAGTCGGGTCCCATCGCCGCCATGTCGAGGTTCAGGTACGCGACGGCGTTCTGCCCGAGGGCGCGGGCGCGGGCCTCGACGAACTCGACGGACCCGATGATGCCGTGCTCCTCGGCGCCCCAGGCGCAGAAGACGAGCGATCGGCGGGGGGATACGCCTCGCGACGCCATCTCGCCGAAGCTGCGCGCGGACTCGAGCAGGCAGATCATCCCCGCCATCGGGTCGCCGGCACCGAATCCCCACGCGTCGTGGTGGCACCCGATGTAGACCTCACGCTCGGGCTCGGCGGTGCCCGCGAGACGCCCAATCACGTTCCACGTCGTGACAAGCTCGCGCTCCTGCTCAACCGCGACGCGGACGCTGACGCCCTCGCCACCCGTCACGCGGTAGCGGAAGGGCAGCCCGCCCTGCCAGCCGCTGGGCACGCTCTCGCCGGTCATGCGCGACAGGATCTGCTCGGCGGCACCCCACCCAATGGGCTGGACGGGGATCGTCGGCAATCCAACGCGCTCGGGGTTCAAGCGGCGCGCCCCCTCCACCGCTGGTTCGAACGGCGTGAGCGGATCGCCCGGGTAGTCGAGCGTCATGATCGAGCCGCGTTGGATGTGCGAGTCGTTCGCGTACCCGCCCTGCGGATAAGCGAGCCCCTGGCCCCACCCGGAGTCGGCGGGGTCGGTGTAGATGATCAGGCCCGCGGCGCCGGCTTCCTCGGCGTACTTCGCTTTGTACCCGCGGAAGTTCCCGCCGTAGCGCGCGAGGACGACCTTGCCGGTGAGGTCCACGCCCATCTCGGCCAGCTGCTGGAAGTCCTCGAGCCGCCCGTAGTTCGCGTAGACGACCTCGCCAGTCACGTCGCCAGACCCGGAGTACGCGTTCCAGCCCGAGCGCGCAAGCTCGCCGCGGGAGAAGGGATCGCCCTCAACAGGGTGCTCGCGGGTCTCGAGCTCGGTCCACGCTTCAGAGACCCGATCGGCGAGGGGGTCGGGCGATTCGGGCAGGGTCAAATCGTGCGCCGTCAGCCAGACACGCCCCGACACCGGCCGCGACAGATAGAGCTGCAGTTCCTGCCGCTCCGTCGTGAGCCCGAACTCGCGGAACAGGCGTTCGATGTTCTCGACGACCGCGGCGTCGCCCGGCGTGCCCGCGTCGTGCGGGTCGGACGCGAGCAGGTCGTGGTACGCCCGCAGCCTCGCGGGGTCGGGGATTTCGTTGAGCATCCGCCCCAGCTGGGCGGCGTCGAGGTTCGCCGCGGCGCGGGCCCGCTCGGTGCCCGGGTCGCGGTCGGGGACGGGCTGGGCGAGGGCGGATCCGGCGAGCAGAGCGACAACGAAACAGCGTGCGGTGATCATCCGCTCAGATTACCCATCCCGCGGACCCCGGGCGAGCGAGCCCGAACGCCCGCCATGCACGACGAGCACCGCCGCCTCAGCGACGATCCAGACCTCCAACCCGAGCATCCCCAGCGAGATGACGAGCAGCCCGGGCCGGCCCCCATCACCCATGAACGAGCACGCCAACTCGACGATCGCCCACCCCGTCATCGCGAGCATGAAGACCATCGGGAGGGCCGTCACCCAGGGCGGGCGCCCCCGGCGGACGAGCCAGACGGTGAGCACGAGCAGCGCGAGCCCGGCGAGGAGTTGGTTCGTGGCGCCGAAAACGGGCCAGAGGATCAGCCCGCCGGTGCCGGCGGCGGCGAAGTTGGTGCGGAGGCGCCATCGAGGATCGGGGAGAAGTTCTTCCGAGAAAGCAAGCCGCTCGCCGTCTGTTCCATTCTCAACTCGTTCGAGAATTGCATTGACTTCCGAGACTGTCGATTCGATTCCGGATCTCGTTGAAAACAGGTGGTACTGACCTGTAACATCGATCGCCACCTTGGATTGCGGGTAGTACCGCTCGACCTTCACTCCATCGCTCAGCGCCAGCATCCCCGCCGTCAGCACGGCGAGGGTCGTCGCGGCGTACCGGTTTGCGAGCAGGCCGCGCCACCCGGGAAGGCGGATCGCGACGCCCTTCTTGCCGCATTCGGGGCAGGCGGCTGACGCGTCGATGCCGGCGCGGTCGTAGTGGCACGAGCCGCAGACGGGCGTGCCCGTGCGGCACCCGGTCTTGGCGAGCTCGGCGATGACGAACCGCTGGAGCCGGCAGGCCGAGTCCATCGTCGTCGCGGCGAACGACGCGACGAAGACGCCCATGATCGCGGTGCCGATCGCGAGCGGGACGCCGACGGCGGCCATGAGGTTCGCCGCCCCGCGCACGAACGTCGCGAGCGTGAGCCCGAGGGCGCTTGGGGACCAGGTGCCGTAGTGGTGTTGCCAGGCGTCGGCGCCAGTCTTCGTGACGTCGATAACCGGATCGCCACTCACGAGTGGCCATTTGCCGCCGAACAGCTCCAACATGTCATCGATCGACAAGGTTGACAAATCCACCGCCACCGTCGTCCCCAGCCCGATCCCCGCGACGCACGCGAGGATGACGAGCACGGCGAGGAACCCCTCGGTCAGCATCGCGCCGTACCCGATCGCCTGGGCGTCGCGTTCGGTCCGCAGCTGCCGGCTGGAGCACCCGCTCGACACCAGGCAGTGGAACCCCGAGATCGCCCCGCACGCGATCGTCACGAACAGGAACGGCACGAACGGCGGCGCCGACTGCCCCGAGCTCGCCGGCTGGGGGTGCATCACGACGGCGTCCGCCACGATCGGCGGGTGCGCGACGAGCAGGCCCGTCAGCAGCAGCCCCATCGCGACGAGCAGCTGCCACGAGTTGATGTAGTCGCGCGGCTGGAGCAGCCACTGCACCGGCAGCACGCTCGCCACCCAGACGTACGCGAGCAGCACGAGCGTCCAGAACGCGACGGGGGAGATGACGGTGGTGATCGCCGCGGGGAGGATGCCGGAGTTTGGCGCCCAGAGGTTCGACCAGTCGATCGACGCGGACCACCAGATGGAGGCGTACATGAGCCCCACCGCGACGACGGTGCCCGCGACCAAGTTCAGCTTCTTGCGCACCCACACGCCCAACGCGACGGCGATCGGGATCTGGAGCATCACGGGCAGCACGCTCGCCGGGAAGCGCGCGAAGACCGTCGCGATCACCAGGCCGAATACCGCGAGCACGATCCACAGCCCGACGAGCACGACGATCAGGAAGAGCAAGCGGACGCGGGCGTTGACGACGTCGCCCGCGAGGTCCGCGACGGTGCGCCCCTTGTGGCGCATGGAGATGACGAGCGACCCGAAATCGTGGACCGCTCCCATCACGATCGACCCGACGAGCACCCACCCCAGCGCCGGCACCCACCCCCACACCACCGCGACGGCCGGCCCGACGATCGGGCCTGTGCCCGCGATGGACGTGAAGTGGTGCCCGAAGACCATGGCTCGGGAGGAGGGGACGTAGTCCACGCCGTCCTCGAGGTCGTGGGCGGGGGTGGTGCGGTCGGGGTCGATGCGGAAGATGCGGCGCGCCAGGTACCGCCCGTAGGTGCGGTAGGCGATGAGGTAGAGCACCAGGCTGCCCAGCGCGATCGCGACGGTTGTCATACGCTCCCTCGGCGGGGCGGCGTGCCCCCGATCGCGTCAGCCTACCGGAACACCACGCGTTGCCCCAGATGGAGATCGTCAACCGAGCCCGGGCGAACGCGGTGGCGTTGGAGACGACGCTGCTCGTGCACGGCGTGCCGGCGGAGGCGGCGCCGGGGCTCGCGGCGGAGCTCAATGACGCCGTGCGTGCGCAGGGCGCCGAACCCGCGCTCATCGGTGTCGTCGCGGGCACCCCCACCGTCGGGATGACCGATGATGAACTCGCGACACTGCTCGCCGCCGGCGACGTGCCCAAGGTCAACACCGCCAACCTCGGGCTCGCCATCCATCGGAAGACGCACGGCGCGACGACGGTCAGCACAACCATCGAGCTGGCGGCGGCCGCGGGCGTGCGCGTCTTCGCGACCGGCGGCATCGGTGGCGTGCACCGCGACTCAGCCGAGACGTGGGACGTCTCGTCCGACCTGCACGCGTTGGCGCGGTGGCCCGTCGCGGTGGTGACGTCGGGGGTGAAGTCGATCCTCAACGTCGAGGGCACGCGCGAGATGCTCGAGACCCTCGGCGTCCCCGTGGTCGGCTACCGGTGCGACGCGTTCCCGTCGTTCTACCGGCGTGGGTCCGCGGCGGGCGTGGACGCCCGGTTCGACGACGCCAGGGAGCTCGCCCGGTTCGTCGGGGCCGAGCTGGCCCGGGCGGGGCGTGGAGTCGTCATCGCGAACCCGATCCCCGAGCCCGACGAGCTCCCGGAGGCGGACCTCGCCGCGTGGACCGCGCAGGCCCACGCCGAGGCGGAGGCGGCCGAGATCCGTGGTCGGGCTGTGACGCCGTTCGTGCTCTCCCGGCTGCACTCGATCTCGGGGGGGCGGACGCTGAAGGCGAACGTCGCGTTGGCCATCTCGAACGCGGGGGTGGCGGGCTCGATCGCCGCCGGGCTGGGCTGCTAAGAGCCTGCGCGTGAGCGGGTTCGGCGAGCGGGGCGAACTCCTGCCGCACATCCCCCAGCTTTCCCAAAATCCCGGCATTCCGGCGTTGTACGCCTGATTTTGGCTCCTGTTCTGAACAGAACCTTTGCGCAATTCAGCATGTTCTTTGACGCAGTGGATACCCTTCGCGTCTAAAGTTTCTTGCGCAGGCTCGGAGAGGGAGTCTCGCCGACATCACGAATCTCGAACCCTTCATTCCGTGCGGGCTGGGGTTGGTGGTCCGTCTCACCAGCCGTGGCGTCAACCGGGCGGATGTCGTTCCCGCTGCAGGGTCGAGCCGGGTGTTGTGTCAGATCAGACATCTCGATCAGTCATCGAACCAAACGATTCAGGATCAGAGAACACCAAGGAGAAACGGATCATGAACACGAAGCTGCAGCGCATCACCCTCGTTGCCGCGGCCGGGCTGTGTGCCCCCGCGTTCGCACAGGATTCGGTCAGCAACTCGGGCGCGGGCCTCCCGGGCGACGCCCTGAGCCCGTACGACACGGCCCAGCAGTGCGCGGAATACGTGGCGGACCTCGCCCCGTTGACCACCTCCAAGGGCACCGAGTTCGGCATCGTCCCGATCCTCAAGTCGCCCCAGACCAGCACCAGCTTCTTCAACAACCTCATCTCGGCCCAGTCGATCAGCCCCGACATCCTCACCGACGTCGCCAGCGCCTCGGGCAACTACGACTTCTGGACCGTTTCCGGCCAGGGCATCCACCCGAACAACAACAACGCCCCGGGCACCCTCAACGGCCCCGCCTCCTCGGCGCAGTTCGCCCTCGGCTTCGCCGACTTCGGCGGCAACTACAACGGCGTCGTGGGCGCGGTCGTCAATGTCGACCCTGCGACCCCCACGCGTCTGTTCGTCACCCGCCGCCAGAGCGTGACCAACGGCTCCTCGATCTCCGACAACCACGCCCAGACCGGGTACGGCGCCATCGACGCCAACGGCAACCAGTACTTCCGCGCCGACGACTTCGGCACCAACGGCGGCTCTCTCACGGACAACAACCTCTTCCGCACGCGCCTCCTCGACCGCACGTGCAACATGCTCAACCTGATCGATGGCAACCTCGCCAACTCCGACGCCACCGACGCCTTCGACACCGGGTACGCCGGCGTGATCGTCGCCCCGAACATGGGCCCGGCTTCGGTCTTCGGCGGCAGCGGCATCGCCGCCACCGCCACGTTCAACTCCGAGTACGCCTACGGCACCGGCGGCGTGACCACCAAGACCCTCGCCGCCCTGAACGGCGACGCGACGAAGGGGGCGCTCGGGTACTCCTCGTACAACCTGCTCGGCGGCGCTGGCGTCGCGACGTACGCCCAGCTGAACACCGACCTCCCCGATCCCAACGACGCGGCCGTCTTCATCAACCTCTGGGAGGTTGACGCGACCGGTGCCCCGACGACCAGCGTGCTGTTCGCGCCGCCGGCGGCGATCACGGACAACGCGACCGGCGTGACGATCACGGGCGGCGCGTGGCAGTTCGGGAACTTCCTGAGCCAGGCCGCGTTCCGCGGGGGCGCTGGTCAGGTCGCGATCACGCGCGACCCGGCAACGGATCTGACGCTGATCGCCGCGGAGCGTGACTTTGCCGGGGCACCCGACACCGCGAACATCCCGCTCAACGACATCACCGTGATCCGGTACAACCCGGCGACGGGCGCCGAGGAGTACACCCTCGCGGCGTACATCGACCCCTCCGATACGACCGGCGGCAAGCCGATCTGCAACGCCGCCGGCGAGGCCATCGGCCGTCTCGAGGAGCTGTTCGACGTCACCGGCGGCACACCCGTCGGGCCGTCGATCTCCTCGCCCGCGTTCGACTCGGCCGGCAACCTCTGGTTCCTCGCCAGCGCCGGCCTGTTCGACGTCCCGGTCCCCTTCAACCAATCCTCCACCGGCAACGTGGTCGATTTCGACACCATCCTCATCCGCGCGATCTACGACCCCGCCACCTTCAGCTACACCCTCGAGAAGGTGCTCGAGCCCGGCGACCTGTTCGTCGGCGCGAACTCCAACGTGCCCTACGTGATCTCCTTCCTCGGCCTGGCCGACAGCAACTCGATCAGCTCCGGCGCGTTCTTCTCGAGCAACGTTTCCGAGGAGCCCTTCGCCGGCGGCACGGCCGGTGCGTACCCGCCCGCGGACCCGCGCACCAACGGCGGTGTGGTTGTCAACGCCCAGATCACCTACGACGTGGACGGCGACGGCGACTTCGAGGACCCCTCGGCCGGCAACCCCGGCATCGACGAGGAGTACCAGGTCCTCCTCTACATCGGCAACACCACCCCGGCCCCGACCGGTCCCTTCTGTGACTGCAACGGCGACGGCACCATCAACATCGACGACATCGACTGCTTCGTCGCTGGCTTCCTCGGTGGCGATCTCGGCACCGCCGACTGCGACGACAACGGCGTCATCAACATCGACGACATCGATTGCTTCGTCGCGTGCTTCCTCGACAACGTCTGAGGCCGCATGAGCGGGACTGACACCCGCTGAACGCAACACCAAGGGACCCCCGTCCGAAAGGACGGGGGTCTTCTTTCACAGGGACATCCCTGGTATTCTGACAGATCGGGCCCGGTTCCGGGCCCCGGATCACGACCGGAGGTTCACGATGCGTTCCATGCTGGCCGCCGCCACCCTCGCGCTCGCCGCGACGATCGCCCCCGCCCAGTGGGACCCGTTCAACGCCGAGTGGGGCAAGTCCGACGCGACCGATCTGCGCGTGATGACGTGGAACGTGCAGGACGGCATCTGTCGCACGAATTCCAAATCGGACGACTTCAATAACTGGAACGCAATCGTCCGCATCATCGCTTCGCTGCAGCCCGACGTCCTCATCCTCCAGGAATGCGGCGACAACTCGGGCAACGGCACCGGCTCCGGTGTGGACTCCACCACCCAGCTCACGCAGGTCGCCGAGCTCCTGATGCACGGCGGGTCCGACCCGTTCGCCGGCGGCACCGTCGGGTCCTACGTCCAGCTCTTCGTGCCTGCCTACGACCTGCCCTACATCTACGCGTCCCAATCGTCGGACGGGTTCAACCGCAACATGATCATGTCGCGCTACCCGTTCGCCGACCTCAACGGCAACGGATCGTCCCAGCTGAGCGACTTCTTCCAGCTCGACGACCCCACCGCCTGGGACCACGGGTTCAACGGCGGCATCCGGGGGTTCCAGCACGCCGAGATCGATCTTGACGACAGCGTGTACGCCGGCGACGTGATCATCGGCAACTCACACCTCAAGGCCGGCGGCTCCTCGAGCGACCAGGCCGACCGCATCGACGCCGCCAAGGCGATCGCCTACTACATCCAATACTTCTTCAACGGCAACCAGACCGGCAACGACGACCCGAACGACGTCGTCATCAACCCGCCCGACGGCACGATCACCGACGCCAACACGCCCGTGATCTGGGGCGGCGACTGGAACCAGAACCCCGGCGGGAAGGGCCCCGCCGAGTGGATGACCCAGGCCCAGCTCTCGGGCGGCTCGTCCGACGGCACCGACCGGGACGGCACCGACTGCCTGCGCGATTTCGCGACCCACCCCATCAGCGGCGCCTCGGCGACGCAAGGCAGCAGTTCCAAGCTCGATTACATCGCCTGGCAGGACTCCATCGCCACGGCCCGCCGCCAGTTCATTTACAACACCAACGGTTCCCAGTCCCACCAGCTGCCCTACCCCGTCGATGGGTACACCATCAACGGCCTGCTCGCCTCGGGCCAGGCATCCGACCACCGCCCGGTGATCGTGGACTTCATCCTGCCGCTCGTGGATCTCTGCTTCTGCGACTGCGACGGCAACGGCGCGCTCAACGTGGACGATGTGGACTGTTTCGTCGCCGGGTTCCTGGGCGCCGACCTCGCGACCGCCGACTGCGACGGCAACGGCAGCCTCAACGTCGATGACGTCGATTGCTTCGTCGCGTGTTTCCTCGCCACTTGCCCCTGATCGGCCGGCCTCACTCGCCGGCGTCGCGCAGCTGACGCAATTCGGCCTGGGCGGCGTCCAGCTCGATCTTCAGCGTCCGCACACGCAGCAGCGATCGCACACGCGTCAGCAGTTCGAGTTTGTTCACCGGCTTGGTGAGGAAGTCGTCCGCGCCGACCTCGATGGCACGCTCGACGTCGCCCACCTGGCTCAGCGCCGTCACCATGATCACGGGGATGTCGCGTGTCTCGGGCGACCGCTTGATCCGCTCGCAGACCTGGTATCCGCTCACGCGGGGCATCATGATGTCCAGCAGGATCAGGTCGGGCGTCTCCCGCTCGACCTCCGCGATGGCGCGCTCGCCGTCGGTCGCGGTCCGGACGCGGATGCCGAGCTCTTCGAGGTAGGCCTCGAGGAGCTCAAGGTTGGGGATGTTGTCATCGACGAGGAGGATGCCGCCGCCCGCCCGCCGCGGATTGTTTGCAGTTTGATCGGGCTGATCGCTCATCCGTGCACCTCCACGCGGCCCCCAGCCTGCGAAACCGGGACGACCCCGCGCCCATAGTATTCGAGAGACCCGCCCGAGACCCCCCCATCCCCGTCAGGAGCCCCGCCTTGCCCGCATGGCACGACCAGTTCACGCCCGGCTGCCCCGATCGGCTGACGAACGAGATCGACGAGCAGTTCGCCCCGGCCTTCGCGACGATCAAGAAGCGGCTCGACGGGCTGGATCATCTCTCGTGCGAGGTTCGGTGGATGGGCATCCCGTGGCGGTGGAGCTACGTCTACCACGCCGACGAGGGGGACATCGCGTACCTGGTGCCCGACCCCCAGTCACCGATGCTCGCGATGCCCATCGCGCTTGAGCAGCTCGCGTCGGTTGAGACGAAGAAGCTGGCCCGATCGGTCCGCGAGGGCATCGCCCGGGCTCGCGTGGTCGATGAGACCGCGTGGGTCGAGTGGGAGCTGGCGAGCCAGGCCGCCTCAAACGACGTCGGGAAGTTCGTCGCCAAGCTGCAGCGTGAACTCGCCGGCGTCTGACGCACTCCTCGCCCCCCCCCACGGGTGGAGGGTGATCCGCCGACGGACCGATGGTGCCGGTGCCGAGTCACGGAGGATTCGCCGGATGTTGACCCCCCGCCAACCGCTCATACCCGCCCGTCTGCCGCGCGCTGTCGGCGTCCTGATCGCGTTCGCCCTGTCGTCCGCGGCGATCGCCGGACTCGGGCTGCAGACGCGCATCGACGCCGCCGCCGCCCGCATCCCGCTGGGGCGGACCAGCATCGGCGTGTGCGTCGTGGACGCGCGGACCGGCGAGATCCTCGCCGGGATCGACCACGACCGCGCGCTCATCCCGGCGTCCAACATGAAGCTGCTCACGTCCGGCGCCGCGTTGCTTGCGCTGGGCGAGGACTTCACCTTCCGCACCGAGATCCACCACCAGGACGTCAACGGGACCGACCGGATCATCGTCGTCGGGTCGGGCGACCCGGCGCTGGGCGACCCCGTGCTGCTCGACCAGGGCACGCCCGCGATGGATATCAACGCGCTGCTCGACCGCGTCGGGTCGGCGGTCGCCCGCCGGGGGATCCGCTCGGTCGATGAGATCGTCCTCGACGACCGCGTGTTCGACGACCAGCTCGCCCACCCCAGCTGGCCCGCGGACCAACTCAACCGTTGGTACTGCGCCGAGGTTTCGGGGCTCAACCTGCACACGAACGTGCTGACGGTCTACGCGCAGGCCCAGCGGAACGAGCCGCCGATCGTGACGCTCGAGCCGCCCGCGCCGTGGGTGGAGTTCGAGAACCGCTCGACGTCCATCCTCCGCGGCCAGCCGACCGCGTGGGTCTCGCGGCCACGCCCCGAGAACGCGTTCACGCTGCACGGCAAGGTGCGCTCCAACAGCGCGGTGCGCGTCGCGATTCATGACCCCACCACGTTCACGGGGCGCGTGCTGCGCGACGCGTTCGAGGACGCGGGCGTGCGCACCAACGGGGCGTCGATGCGTCGGGCCGCGTCGGACGAGATCTTCGAGGGCACCACGCCCCTTGTCGCGGTCACGACGACGCTGACGGACGTCCTGCGCCGGTGCAACGCGGACTCGCACAACCTCTACGCCGAGGCGATGCTCAAGCGCGTCGGGCATGAGGTGACGGGCGAGCCCGGGAGCTGGCTCAACGGCGGCGCCGTGCTGCGGATGCTGATCGCCGAGCGGATCGGGTCCGAGCACGCGACGGTGGTCGAGATCGCCGACGGGTCCGGGCTGAGCCGGGACAACCGCGTGCGCCCGGACACGATGGCGCTGTGGACCGCGTCGATCGCGCGCGAGCCCGGTGTGGGTGCGGCGTTCATCGCGTCGCTGCCACGCCCGGGCGAGGGCACGCTGCGATCCCGGTTCGCTGAAGACGAGCTGACGCACGAGGTCCGCGCCAAGAGCGGGTACCTCCGCGGCGTGTACGCCCTGTCGGGCGTGCTGGTTGATCGCGCCACGGGCGAGCCCGAGGTGGCGTTCGCGATCCTGCTCAACGACGTGCCCGAAGGCTCGACGGCCCGCAAGGCCAAGCCCTTCCACGAGGCGATCGTCGAGCAGATCGACACATGGCTCGCCGACCGGCAGGCTCCAGAACCAACGATGGGCGGGTGAACCGCGGGACGCTCGCGGACGAAGCGGGACGCATGCTGATCCACCTTCTCGCCGCTGTGCTTCTCCCGATCTGGGGGCCGGGCCCGACGTCCGAGCCCGCCGCTGACCTCGATCAGACCGCCCGACGCCTCGCCGAGGCGACCGGTCTCGACGTGGACGTCACCCCCACGCTCGGCACGCTCACGGGCGGGCTGGCACGCGTGCGCGTCACGGACGCGCGAGGGGACGGCAAGACGTTCCTGGGCGTCCTTGTGGACGACAACGTCCTCGCCACCATGTGGTTCCCGCTCATCGACGCGGTAGACGGGACCGCCACGCTGTCGTGCTGCGAGGACGCCCGGGTCGTCGGCGTCATCGCATCGCGGGCGGAGCACAACCTCGCGTTGCTCAGGATCGATCGCTCACGCCCGGCCCACGCGCGTGTGGACGACCCGACGCCGCTGACAGTATTGACCGAACCGCCTGCCCCGGGTGACGACGCCCGGATGGTGATCCGTCTGCCGTTCGATATGGAGTCCGCCGTGCCGACGGTGCGGTACGAACGCCCGATCGTGTCACGCCGGGCCTGGCACGCCAGCGGCGGTGCGCTGTGGCGTGTGGCGTTCTCGATCGAGGACGTCTTCGGCGGGGCGGTGCTCGTGGATGAGCAGGATCGCCCGTACGCGATCTCCGTCAAAGGAGCCGGAGCGGACCACCTCTTCGCGGCCCCGCTCGCGCCGCTTCTGGAAGCCGCCCGGCACGACCCCGTGCCGCTCGCCGAGTACGGCTACGACGCGCGCACGGGCCGGGAGCGTGCCTTGTACGACGAGGAACTGGCGAGCGCGGCGCGGTCGGACGGCGACCTGCCGCTCGCCGAGCGGCTCGCGCGCCGAGCCATCGCCAACGACCCCGACCGATGGCGAGCGCACTACACGCTCGGCGTGGTGCTCGATATGACGGGCCGGGCAACGCAGGCACTGGAAGCGCTCGCGGAGAGCACCCGGCTCGAGCCGGGCTGGTCCGAATCGCACTACTCGATCGGCATCGTGCATCTCACGCAGGACCGACCCGCCGAAGCGATCCCGAACCTCGAGCGCGCGATCGAACTCGATGGCCGGTACGACCACGCGCACGGCATGCTCGGCATCGCCAGGCTCCGGGCGGGGGACGTCGAGGGCTCGCTCCCCAGCCTCGCCCGCGCCCACGAGCTCGATCCCGAGAGCGTGCAGCACGCCGGGAACTACGCGATCGCGCTCGAACACGCCGGGCGTGCCGACGAGGCCGTCCGGGTGTGGCAGCGCGTGACCGAGGCCGACCCCGAGAGCGCCACCGCGTGGGGCGAGCTGGGCGGCGCGCAGTTCGACGCGGACGAACACGCCGCCGCGATCGAGTCCCTCGAACGTGCCGAGGAACTCGCCGAACGCCCGGACCCGACGCGCCTGCTCCGGATCGTCATCGCGTGCACGCACACGGGCGATGTCGATCGGGCGTACGACGCGCTCCGCCGCGCCGAGGTGGCCGATCCGGACCACCCGCTGGTCCCACGCGTCCGCGCGTTGCTCGAGCGCGATCACCCCCGCGGCAGGCCGTAGTCGTCCCAGCGTGCATCCAGATGCGCGCGCACCGCGGCGCTTGTTTCCAACACCGGCGGCCACGCTCGCGCGGGCAAGCCAGCCCGACCGTCGCCCGGGGTCTTGGGCGTCGCGTCGAACCCGACGCGGTCGCAGCCGTGGGCGGTGCTCCAGATCGCGTCGCGTCCGGCGTCCGAATTGGCGAGCCAATGAAAGAGCGCGGCGTGGTGGTCGCGGATGTCCACGTCACGACCGAGCACAACCACGAACCTGCAGGCCCCCGCGCCGGCATCGAGGTACGCACGCAGCACGCGCCGGCCGAGCCCCTCGCCCCCCGGTTCACCGTGCCCGCGATCGATGCGGATGAAGAGCCATCCGGGGGCGTGCTCGCTCGCGTACGCGTCGAGGACACCGCCGATCACGCGGGCACGATCGGCATCGGCGATCATCTGCTCGGCATCGGGCGGGTCATCCGAACGGGTGTCCGCGTTCACCCGCTCGTCCGCGCGCTTGGGCGTGCAGTCGAACCCGATCTTGGTGCCCGCCCCGAGGTGCGGGGCGGCGTGGTCGAGGATGTCCAGCGGGCCGCGGGTCATCTCGATGTCCTCGCTGGGTCGGCACCACCGCGCCGCGGCGGCGAGCACGGCGCTCGTGTCGTGCACGTCCACGGATTCGTCCACAACGAAAACCGACTTCGTCCACGACATCTGCCCCGCGCCCCAGACGCCGTGCATCGTCCGGTGCGCGTGCAGCGGGTAGGCCTTCTCGATCTGCACGAACGCGCAGTTGTGGAATGCGCCGAACATCGGCAGGTCGTAGTCCGCCAAGTCGGGCATGATCGTCTTGAGCAGCGGGCGCATGATGCGTTCCGTCGCCTTGCCGAGAAAATAATCCTCCTGGGGCGGCAGCCCCACCACCGTCGCCGGGAAGACCGCGCCCGCGCGGTGCGTGACCGCGGTCACCTCGACGACGGGGTACCGGTCGGGCATCGAGTAAAACCCGGTGTGATCGCCGAACGGTCCCTCAAACACAGCCCCATCGCCGAGCGGGCCGGCGTCGGACTCACGCGGGTCCCACCCGGGGAAGCCAGCGTCGGTGCGGACCATCCCTTCGATCACGATCTCCGCATCCGCCGGCACCCAGAGGGGCACGGACGATGCGCGGCAGAGGCGCATGCCACGCCCGCCGAGGAATCCCGCCATGAGCAACTCGGAGATGCCCGGGGGCAGCGGGCACGTCGCGGCATAGGGCAGCACGCTCGACCCACCCAGCGCAATCGCAACGGGCATGGGCTCGCCAAGCGCCTTCCACGCACGCCAGTGACTGGCCCCGTCGTGGTGCATGTGCCAGTGCATCGCCAGCCGGTCCCTGCCGAGCAGCTGGACGCGGTACATGCCGATGTTGTGCGACTTGGGCTTGGCGCTCGATCGGTCATCGGGGTGGATCGTGTGGATGCCCGCGAGGGTGATGTACCGCCCGCGGTACGAACGCTCCCACTCAGCGGCGTCGATCGACGGGTGCCCGAGCCCGGGGACCGCGTCGTTCACGCCCGCGGGGTATCCGAGCGCCGCGAAGTCCCCGTCGTGCGTCCAGCAGCGGAGCATCGGGAGGCGCGTCAGGTCGATGCCGTCGCCGGTGCGCACAACGCGCTGGCAGGGGCCGGGCGAGCGCCGTCGCTTGGGACCGATCTTGAGGAGGGGCGCAAACTGCTTGGCCTTGGCGATCGCCTCGCCGAGCGAGCGCGGGGGCTCGGGCTTGACGAGTTCGGCGATCTGGTCGGCGATGGTCTCGAGCGGGCGTCCGCCCAGCGCCATCTCGACGCGTCGGTACGACCCAAAGGCGTTGATCAGGACGGGGAAGTCCGAGCCCTCGACGCGTTCGAAGAGCAACGCCGGGCCGCCCCGGGCGTAGAACTCCGGATCCGTCCGGCGGGTCGCGTCCGAGCCCGGCGCGGGGGCGTCGAACTTCGAGACCCGGTCCGCGATCGCGGTGATCTCCTCGACGGGCGAGACGGGCTCGCGGACGCGGACGAGCTCGCCGGCACGATCGAGGGCGTCCACGAAGCTTGCGAGGTCGGCGTACATTGTGGGGAGCCTATGACGACCGCCGACCCGACGAACCAGCCCCAGCTCCCGCCGCACGAGGCGGCGGAGCGCCGCGACTGGCCGGCATACTTCGACCGCATGGAAGGCAAGCCCGCGAGGGAGACGCTCGTGACGGCGCTCGATGGGTTCGAAACGGTCGATCCGGACGGCCCGCCCCTCGCGCTGGACGTCGGGTGCGGGGCGGGCCGTGACGCGGCCGAGATGCTCGAACGCGGCTGGCGTGTCTGGGCCCAGGACAGCAACCCGGACGGGATCGCCCGCCTTCGGGCCCGACCGGAATGCGCGGCGGCGATCGCGGCGGGCCGGCTGGAGGTCGCCCAGGCATCCTTCGAGTCGATGGTGCTGCCTCAGGGCGCAACCCTGGTGAACGCCAGCTTCTCGCTGCCGTTCTGCCCGCCGGGGGCGTGGGCGGCGGTCTGGGCGAAGCTCGACGCCGCGGTCCCCATCGGCGGGCGATTCAGCGGGCAGTTCTTCGGCGACCGTGACGACTGGTCCGTCCTCGAGGACCGCACCCACCTGACCCGCGCGCAGGTGCTCGACCTCTTTTCCGACTACGTTCTCGAAAGCTTCCGCGAGGAGGACCGCCCGAGCACGTGCACGCTCGGCGGGCACAAGCACTGGCACGTCTTCCACGTCGTCGCCCGCAAACGCTGAGGGGGATCCCGGCATGTCCGACCTGGCGCTCGATCTGCAGCACGTCGCGAAGACGTACAAGGGCAAGGTGAAAGCGCTGCGCGGCATCGAGATGTCCGTCGCGCGCGGCGAGGTCTTCGGGCTCCTCGGGCCCAACGGGGCCGGCAAGTCCACGCTCGTGAAGATCCTGATGACGGTGATCAGCCCGTCCGAGTGCCGCGGCTCGATGCTCGGGCACGCCGTAGGGCACAAGCCGACGCTCGCAAACGTCGGGTACCTCCCCGAGCACCACCGGTTCCCGAAGTATCTCAAGGGCGCGCAGGTGCTCGACTTCTTCGGCGCGATGGGCGGCGTGCCGCGCCGCGAACGCAAGCTCCGCACCGGGCAGCTCCTCGAGATCGTCGGCATGTCCGAGTGGGCGAAGAAAAAGGTCGGCGGATACTCCAAGGGCATGCGACAGCGCCTTGGCATCGCACAGGCCCTCATGAACGACCCCAAGCTCGTCGTGCTCGACGAGCCCACCGACGGCGTGGACCCCGTCGGGCGGCGCGACATCCGCGACATCGTCGCCCGCCTGCGCGACGAACAGCGGACGGTCTTCATCAACTCCCACCTGCTCAGCGAGCTCGAGATGGTCTGCGACCGCGTCGCGATCCTCGTGCAGGGCACCGTGCGGAGTCAGGGCACCATCGACGAGTTGACCGTCGGACAGGACTCGTACGAGATCGAGATCCTCCCCTCGGGCGAGGGCGCCGACGCCCTGGGCACGTTCCGCCGGGCGCTGCCGGGCGAGGTGAACGCCGCGGGAGGAGCGACGAGCGCCGGGCTCACGAAGCTCGCCGGGTTCCGCGGATCACTCGCGGACGGCACGAGCGTCGAGATCGAGAAATCGACCCTGCGCCTCGGGACCGCCGACCCGCACGCGATCGAGCCGGTGATCGACGCCCTGCGCGCGCAGGGCGTGACGATCCGGTCGCTCCGCCAGCGGCGGCCATCGCTCGAAGACCTGTTCATGCAGGCGGTGACAGACCCCGAGACGGGACAGTCGCTCAAACCGGGCGCGGCGAAGGACGCGAAGAAGGGGGCGGCGCGATGATCATCCAGACCTGGGCTCTGCTGGTGGACGCGTACCGCGAGCTGAACGCAAAGAAACTGTTCTGGATCACGATGCTGCTCAACCTGGGCGCGGTGGCGCTGTTCGCGGCGCTCGGGATCAGCGAGCGCGGGCCGACGTTCCTGCACTGGACGTTCGACAACGACCTGATGAACACCAGGCTCGTCTCGAAGGAGCTGTTCTACAAGACGCAGTTCGTCTCGTGGGGCATCCCGGTCTGGCTGAGCTGGGTCGCGACGATCCTCGCGCTGGTCTCGACGGCGGGTCTCATCCCCGAGCTGATCTCGGGCGGGGTGATCGAGACCGTGCTTTCCAAGCCCATCGGGCGCGTCCGGCTGCTGCTGACGAAGTACCTGTGCGGGCTGCTCTTTGTGACGGCCCAGGTGTTCGTCTTCAGCCTCGGCTGTTTCCTGGTGTTGGGTATCCGGGGCGGGTCGTTCGTGCCGGAGTTGTTCGTGGCCGTGCCGATCGTGGTCCTCTTCTTCAGCTATCTCTTCTCGGTGTGTGTGCTGATCGGGCTGGTGACGCGTTCGACGATCGCGGCGTTGCTGTTGACGGTGGTGTTCTGGTTCGCCGTGTTCATCGTGAACCTGGGCGACGAGATCGTGCTCGCGCAGGCCGAGGGCGCGGCGGTCAAGGCCGAGGACGCGCAGAAGAACCTCGAGAACCAGATCACGCTGGCGGACCGCCTGCTCGAGCAGCAGGCCCAATCGGGCGTCGAGCTGGCGGACGCGGACGGGAACCCGATCGAGGGCCTCGACGCCCGACGCGAGGCCGTCAACATCGCGCTGGCATCGTCGCGCGCACGCGTGACGGAGCGTGAGGAGTCCGCCGAGCAGTGGCAGAAGTGGACGGACCGGGTCATGCTAGCGAAGACAATCCTGCCCAAGACGCAAGAGACCATCGGCCTGCTGAGCCGGTACATGCTGAGCATGGACGACCTGAAGAAGATGATGGCCGAGGACGCCGGGTTCGATCCCGAGGACATGGAGGACGCGCCGGCGTTCGCCGATCCGCGCGTCGCGACGCGGTTGGAAGAACGCAAACGCGGGCGGACGGTCTTCTGGGTGATCGGCACGTCGGTCGCCTTCGAGGTGCTGGTGCTCGGGCTGGCGACGGTAATCTTCGTCCGACGCGACTTCTGAGCATCAATCCCCCGCCAGCTCGGTGCCCCGATGCCGGGCGGCGTGGATCGCGCGCATGACGTCGTCCATCACGCCCGCCTGGTCGAGCACGTCGATCGCCGCGGCGGTCGTGCCCCCCTTGCTCGTGACAGCAGCCCGCAGCGCCCGCGGCGTGTCCGCACCCGACCGCATCAGCTCGCCCGCACCAGCGACCGTCTCGCGGACGATCGTCAGCGCGTGGTCACGCTCGAACCCGAGCTCGATCGCGGCGTCAAGCATCGCCTCGGCGAGATAAAAGACGTACGCCGGGCCCGACCCCGCCAGCGCGGTGAACGCGTCCATCATCGATTCGGGCAACGCGATCGTGCGCCCGACGCCCGCAAACAGGGCGTGCGCATACTCGGCATCCTCGAGCGCGGCGCCCTCGCCGACCGAGATCGCGGACATGCCGCGCCCGATCCGCGCGGGGGTGTTGGGCATCACACGGATCACGCGCGCCTTCCCCACGAGCCCGGCACGGATCCGCTGGCTCGTCAGACCAGCGAGAATCGAGATCACCACGCGCTCGTGCTCGAAGAGCGGCGCGATCTCATCCGCGACCGCCGCGAACATCTGCGGCTTGACCGCGAGGAGCACCTGACCGATGCCGGGCTCGGGCTCCCGGTCGCGGACCCATTCGAGGGCCTGGGCCGCGGTCTCGACGCCGTGATCGAAAGCGCGCCGTTTCGACTCGTCGGGTTCGGCGACGACGCAGAGGTCGCCGACGGCGCCGGCCCGTTTCGCACCCGAGAGGATCGCGCGGGCCATGTTGCCGCCTCCGATGACGGCGAGCGGTGCTGGGTCCATCATGCCGCGAGCATACCCCGGGATCGGAATGGCGGACGTATGATGGGCGGGGCCCGGCGCGGGCCGAACTGCGAGGGTGGCGATGTTCTACCAGCTGGATTTCGAGCAACCGATCCGCGAGATCGATGAGCGCATCGCCGACGCCGAGCGTCGCGAGGGCAGCCGTGACGTCGAGGTCCCCGCGCTCGGGGGCGTCGTAAGCCCCCAGCCCGAGCGTGAGGGCGACGTCGGCGAGCTGCGTGCCGAACGCGACCGGGTGCTGCGATCGCTCTACCGCAAGCTGTCGCCGTGGGACACGGTCCGCGTGGCTCGGCACCCGAACCGCCCGCAGTCACGCGACTACATCGCGCGCATGGCGCGCGATTTCGTCGAGCTCCACGGCGACCGGCGCTACGGCGACGACCCCGCGATCGTGACGGGGTTCGGCAGGCTCGGGCCGCACAAGTGCCTCATCGTCGGGCACCAGAAAGGGCGCGACACCCAGGAAAAAATCGGGTGCCACTTCGGCTGCGCGCACCCCGAGGGCTATCGCAAGGCGCTCGCGAAGATGCAGCTGGCAGAGAAGTACGGGCTGCCCATCGTGACGCTCGTGGACACGCCCGGGGCGTACCCGGGGCTCGGGGCCGAGCAGCGCGGGCAGGCCGAAGCAATCGCCGTGAACCTGCGCGAGATGAGCCGGATGAAGACGCCGATCGTCTCCGTCGTGATCGGCGAGGGCGGGTCCGGCGGCGCGCTGGGGATCGCGGTCGCCGACCGCGTCGCCATGCTCGAGCACAGCTGGTACTCGGTGATCTCACCCGAGGGGTGCGCCGCGATCCTCTGGAAGCAGGCGAACGAGCAAACCAACGCGGCATCCGCGGAAGCCCTCCGGCTCACCGCCCGCGACAACCTGAAGCTCGGCATCATCGACGCCGTCGTCAGCGAGCCCGTCGGAGCGGCACACCGCGACCACGACCAGGCGGCGGAGTTGCTGCTCTCGTGGGTCGTCGATCAGCTCGACGAGTTGGTCGGCGTGGACCGCGACGAGCTCATCCAGCGGCGGCACGAACGATTCCGGGCGCTCGGGTCGTTCGAGGAATTGCAGCCCAAGCCGGCCGAGGCCGGGTGAGCCCGAACACATGCCGGATTTCCTAAATTGACCCCGGGGGGCGGGCGTGCATACCCTTGCCCCCGTTCGGCGGATGGGCCGCGTGCCCCCGGAACGATCGAACGGGACGACGAGGGCACGGTGGCCAAAAAATCCGCCTCGAAAAAGAAGAAAAAGACCTCCAAGGCAACGCCGTCACGCAAGAAGACGGCAAAGAAAGTCGCTGCGCGCAAGAAGGTGACCAAAAAATCCACCGCGAAGAAGACGACCAGGCACAAGGTCGCGAAGAAGACCGCGGCGAAGAAGACCACCAACAAGAAGGTGCCGAAGAAGGCTCCCTCGAAGAAGCCGGCGGCCAAGAAGCCCACCTCGAAGAAAGCCGCGTCTAAGCCCCCGGCGTCCAAGAAGACGAGCTCGAAGAACGACACGAAGCCCGCAAAGACTGCGGAGACCAAGGCGGACGACAAGAAGTCGGGACGCAAGGGCATCACCATCGTGTCGGACAAGCCGGCGCGGCGCTCCAAGCCGGCCGCGTCCAAGGCGGCAAAGTTCCCGCCCCCCGGGCCGCGGCTGCTCGGCCCGGGCTCGAAGCTTCGCAAGCCGCTGATCCCGTCCGGCCCGTCGGCGCGCGAGGCGGCGACGGAGGAAGCGGCCCCATCACGCCGCAAGAAAACGCCGTTCACGAAGAAGCAACTCGACAAGTACAAAGAGATTCTGATCATCAAGCGGAACGAGCTCATCGGCGACGTGACCCAGATGGAGTCCGACGCGCTCCGCTCCAACTCGGGCGGGCTGAGCAACACCCCGCAGCACCTGGCTGAGCAGGGATCCGACAGCGCGGACCAGTCGCTGAACCTCAACCTCGCGGCGGCGGACCGGCGATTGATCAAGGAGATCGACGCGGCGCTGGCGCGCATCGTGGATCGAACGTACGGGCTGTGCGAGCTGACCAACGAGCCCATCTCGGTTGACAGACTCGAAGAGCTGCCCTGGGCTCGCTACTCGGTCGAGGCGGCACGCCAGCTCGAGCTGCGCGGCGGCATCAGATGAGCACTCCAGAGCCCAGCGACGCGGGCCCGCCGCGCGCCTGGCGCTCGCGGGGGGCGTGGGTCTGGCTCGCGGTCTGGACCGCGGCGATGCTCGCCGCGGACCTCGGTAGCAAATGGTGGGCCTTCGCACACGTCGCGGGCGACCCGGTGCCGCTGAGCCGATCGACCGCGATGGCGGCGGACCGACTCAGCGATCTGCTGCCCGATCACGAGCCTGTGACGGTCGTCCCGAACATGCTCGAGTTCACACTGGTCCTCAACGAGGGCGCGGTGTTCGGGATGGCGGCCGGGCAGCGGTGGTTCTTCGTCTCGTTCACGGCGCTCGCGATCGTCTTCTGCCTGTGGATGTTCGGGTCGTGGACCCGCCCGCGTGACCGGGTGGCGCACGTCTCGATCGCCTTGGTGCTCGCCGGCGGGCTCGGGAATCTCTACGACCGTCTCATGTACGCGTGCGTGCGCGACTTCCTGCACTTCCTCCCTGGGGTGGAATTGCCCATGGGCATCTCCTGGCCCGGGGGCGAGCGGGAGGTCTGGCCGTACGTGTCGAACGTCGCCGATGCGCAGCTGATCGTGGGGATCGCGATGCTGATGTGGTTCAGCCTGCGCGCCCCGGCCGACGGCGAGAGCAACAGCGAAGACGCGACCGAGAGCGAATCAATCGTCTGACCGCATACCCGCGGCACGCTCGCGGAGCTCGTCGATCATGCCGCGGATCTCGTCGGCCATCCGTGAGTTCGGGAACGACTCGATGATCCGCTCGCCGACGGACGCGGCGTGATCCCACGCGCGGTCGCTGACGGCGAGCTTGAACTGCACCCCCAGGTTCTCGCGGGCCTTGCCGATGACGCCGCGGGCGACCTCCTGGTACGGCGCCGCTTCTGCTTCGGTGAGGTAGTGGTCGAGCTCGCTCAGCAGGGCCATCGCTTCGTCGATGCGCTCATCTTCCGCCGACTTGAGGAACCGACGCTCGAGGTCTGTCTTGTACCGGCCCCGGGCGGACTCCACGCGGTGTCGCAGGCCCTCGACGCGCATCGAATCGGGGAAGAGCCGGGTGATACGCTCGGCCTCGGCTCGGGCGTCGTCCCACCGGTGCTCCGTGATGAGCATGTCGAGCCCCGCGACCGCCTCGGCGACGCGCCGGTCCTGCGTCTGGAACCGCGCCGTCTCGATCCGGGCGCGGAAACCCTCGGCGTCCGCCCGGTAGCCGAACCGCTCCGCGAGTTCCTTCACGAGCACCATCGCGGCGTCCCAGTCCTCGCACGCGATGTCCTCCTCGATCGCTCGGCGGAGCAGGTCGCGCTCGCGGCCCCGGTTGAGCACGCGCCGGGCGTCGTCCGACAACGCCCCCACCTCGGTCATCTCGCGGACGGCGGCCTCGATCCGCGCCGCGGCCTCAACGAACCCGGCCCCGTCGCCACCAGAACGCACCAGGGCCCGCGTGTGCCACGCGATCGGCGCGGTCGAGAGCGCCACCAGCACGCCCAACGAGCCGGCGACGCCGACCGTGAGGTTCGACTCCACCACGCCGTACACAAACGCCGCGACGGCGACCGAGAGCAACGCGCCGTAGATACCGATGAGCCAGTACGACACCGCGGGTGAACTCGCCATGCGTGGGTCCTCCTTAGCTGCCGGGCACGGGGCCGCCGCAATTGCGCTCGACGGGAACCACGCACAGGAAGCGAAGCTCGTCGCCGCGGTCGGCTCGAAACTGGTGGACGGCATCCGCGGGAACGTACAGCACGTCGCCCGCGCGGATGGGGCGGTCCTCGCCCGAGAGATGCGCCGTGCCCGAGCCCGCGACGACGTACACCTCGTGCTCGTAGTCGTGCGAATGGTGCGGCGTGTGACCGTTCGCCGCGACGCGGAACTGACGGAGGGCGAAATTCGGAGCACCGTCGGTCCGCCCGACCATGATTGCCATGGACGCACCCTCGACGCCCTCCATCTGGACCGGGGTCATCGGGGTCTCGTCGATATTGCGAATCACCACGCGTCGCCTCCCTCGCGGGCGTCCCGGCCCGCCGCCCGATTCTATACGATCGGCCCATGACGACCCCCGAACAGCCCGTCCTCGCCGCCTTCGTGCTCGGCGACTTCATGACCAACTGCTACGTGGTCTGCCCTGAGGCGGGTTCAACGGCGTGCTGGATCGCGGATTGCGGGTATCAACCGGGCGAGATGCTCGACTTCATCGAGCGTGAATCGCTCGAGCCCGAGGTCATCGTGCTCACTCACGGACATGCGGACCACATCGCGGGGCTGTTCGAAGCGCGATCGCGCCTGGGCGCGGTGCCGGTCTGGATTCACCGGGCCGAGGAGTCGTGGCTGAACGACCCGGTCGCGAACCTGTCGGCGTTAGCGGGAATCTCGGTCACGGGCCCGACGCCCGACCGGCTGCTCGACGGCGGCGAGACACTGACGCTCTGCGGGCAGGCGTGGCGCGTGGCACACACGCCGGGCCACTCCCCGGGGGGTGTCTCGCTGATCCACGAGCCGAGCCGGCAGGCGATCGTGGGCGACGCGCTGTTCGCCGGCTCGATCGGGCGCACGGACTTCCCGGGCAGCGATCACGACACGCTGATCAACGCAATCCGCAGCCAGCTCTACACGCTGCCCGACGACACGCGCGTCTTTCCAGGTCACGGCCCCTCCACCACCATCGGGGACGAAAAACGGCACAACCCCTTCGTGCAGGGATGAGCGTTCACATCACCGGGCCGAGCCCCATGCACCGGCGCCAGGCGCTCATCTGGCCCAGGTGCATCATCACGTGGCTCGTGAGCATGAACGTGGTCGCGATGCCCAGCGTGGGGAAGAACTGCTGGTAGCGATCGTTGCCGTGGTGCTTGCCCGCAAAGCGCTCGTCGTCGAGCCCGCGGACGAATTCGATCGCACGCGGGTAGCCGGTCTTGAAGCGCGTGATGACCTCGTCCATCCCTGGGTAGATCGTGCCGTCGGGATCATCGAGGCACGCGGCCCCGGCGACGAACACCTTCTCGAACGCCTCGGGGGCTTGCAGGTCGCCCTGGTCCTCGCCGGCGAGCATCAGGATGCGCCCCGGATAAAGGCTGAGGTGCCCGTAGATGAAGGCGGGGTGGTTCGTGCGGATCGGCCCGCCGTCCTTGAAGGGCAGGCGGGCGAACGTGTCCTGCGAAACGCCCTGGAGCAGCATGTCGGCGAGCGCGAGCCCACGCTCGGCGGCGGCGGTCACGGTGTCGGTCATCAAGCTCATCTGTCTCTCCCTCACCCGGCATCGCCCGGCGTGTCGTTCAGGTCCCAACG
Source organism: Phycisphaerae bacterium (assembly GCA_030426605.1). Taxonomy (GTDB): domain Bacteria; phylum Planctomycetota; class Phycisphaerae; order Phycisphaerales; family UBA1924; genus BQJQ01. Next base: position 30,351 of record JAUHXM010000027.1, read on the forward strand.
TACCGCGCGTGGACGGATCGGGCCTCGGCGACGTCGCGCGTGCCGCGCACGATCGAGCGTCCGTCGCCAAAGACGGTCAGCTGATATCGCCCGCGTTCGAGCTCGCCGCGGAGCATGAAGGGGCCCACGGTGAACTCGCCGGCGGATCCGAGCCTCCGGGCGAGCGCCTCCAGATCGATCGGGGCGGACGCGGGGATCTGGACGGCGTCCTTCCCGCAAATAGCGGCCTCGGCGGGCGGGGCATCGGAGTCGAGGAACTCGAACCGGCGCTTCGCGCAGCACGGACACCCGGGGTCGCGCTCGACGCGCACGGCCGTGTGCGAACCGGCCCACAGGTCCAGCCGCTCGATGAGCGCGTGGGCATCCGTAGGCGGATCGACGATCGCACGCATCGCGAGCGCGGCCTGGCGCGCGCCGACGGCGGCCGTCACGGGCCCGAGCACGCCGGCGCTCTCGCACGTCGGCTGCGAGCCGGGCTCCGGCGGCCCCTCGAACCCGCACCGCAGGCAGGGGCCGTCGGCCGTCGCGAAGAGGGCTGCCGCGCCCCCGGTGCCCACGCCCCCGCCGTACACGAACGCCGCGCCGTGGCGGACGGCGACATCGTTGAGCAGAAAGCGGGTCTCGAAGTTGTCGGTCCCGTCCACGATGACCGCGGGTGGGTCGCCGGCGTCGCACCCGAGCACGCGTTCGGCGTTTGCGGGCACAACGTCCGCGACGCGGGCCTCGACCCAGATCGCCGAGTTCACGCGCGAGAGCCGGGCCCGCGCGGCCTGCGCCTTGGGCAGGCCCGCCGCGGCGTCCGCCTCATCAAAAAGCGTCTGGCGGTGGAGATTTGAGACCTCGACGACGTCGCGGTCGATCAGCGTCAGCCGCCCGACGCCCGCCCGGGCGAGCAGGTCGGCACTCACGCACCCAAGCGCCCCGCACCCGACGACGACCACGCGCGCGGCTTCAAGCCGACCTTGCCCGTCCGGCCCGATCTGGGGCAGACGCTGCTGGCGGGCGTACCTCGATGGCTCGTCCGGGGTCACGCCGGATCCTAGGAATCCGTCGTACCCTCCCGGCATGACGCGGTGCGCTTCCGAATCCGACCGCCCCGGCGAGGGGCTCGCGTGGGCCGAACCAAGCCCGCTGGTGCTCACGACACTGTCCGAGCGCCTCGAGATCCGCCCGTACCGCACCGAGGACGTGGACGCCGTCTTCGAGGCGGTCGAAGCGTCACGCGAGAGCCTGCTGCCCTGGATGCCCTGGGCGCGGGTGACCGGCGACCGGAAAGCCGCGACGATGGCGTACGTCGCAACACAGATCACGAACAGCACAGGCCCCCTCAAGCCCGAGGGTGTCGGGGTCGGGGTCTTCGAACGCGACACGGGCCGGTTCGCGGGCGCGACCGGGCTCCACGATCTCCGCCGTGCGACCGCCAGCGCCGAGGTCGGGTATTGGATCCGCACGGACCGGCAACAACGCGGGCTGTGCACCGAGGCGACGCGGGCGTGGATCACGCACCTGCTGACGCCGCAGGACGCGGGCGGGCTGGGGCTCAACCGCGTGCGGATCTACTGCTCGTCGGAGAACCTCGCGTCACAGCAGATCCCGCGCAAGCTCGGGCTCCGCCAGGAGGTCCACCAGCGGGCGGACGACCACGTCCCCGGGCACGGCGTCACGGACCGACTCGGGTGGGGCGTGCTGGCGAGCGAGTGGCTCGACGGCCTCACATCCGCGCAATAACAGGGGGCCCGATTGGGCCCCCTGCGTGATCGAGCGTGTGATGTTCGCGTTACTTCGCGAAGTGGGCGAAGGCCTTGTTGGCCTCGGCCATGCGGTGCGTCTGGTC
>JAUHXM010000136.1 GCA_030426605.1 Phycisphaerae bacterium
GCAGAGGTTCGGGTGCCGTGGAGACGATGGCGTCTTCTCCACGTGTGCGATGGCGACGTCGTGGAGACGCCGAAGACGGCGTCTCCACGGCACCCCGATCAACCCGCCGGCAGGTTCCAGAAGCGTGCCCAGTTGCCCCACGCGAAGGCGCCGCGGTCTTCGTGCGGCCAGCCTCGGGACGCGAGGGTGTCGGTGATTTTGCGCAGATCGGTGGGTGTGTCGATGCCCTTGGGGAGGTCGTTGGCGGTGATGCCGCCGTCCATGTCCGAGCCGAGTGCGACGTGTGCGCGGTCGCCGGCGAGCTGGCAGATGCGCTCGATGTGGTCGCAGAGCTGATCGATCGTGGCGTCGCCGGGGATGGGGTCCTTGGAGGCGGCGAGGGTTGGGTCGAGGAACTTGGCGACGAGGTTGACGCCGATGACGCCGCCTCGGCGCGCGATCTCGCGGATGGTGTCGTCGGCGAGGTGGCGGTGGTTGTCGCCGGGGAGGAGCGTGCGGCAGTTGGAGTGGCTGGCGATGACGGGCGCGTCGGTGAGCGCGAGGAGTTCGTCGGTGGCGCGTTGGGAGAGGTGCGAGAGGTCGTGGACGACGTTGTGTTCGTCCATGATGGGGACGAGGGCGCGGCCGAGGTCGGTGAGTCCGGCGTTGTCGGAGCCGTTGCCGCCGGCGTAGCGGGACTGGTGCCACCAGGCCATGCCGATGGCGATGACGCCGGCGTCGGCCCACTCGGGGAGATCGTCGGGTTGGAGGATGGGGTCGGCGCACTCCATGAGGATGCCGAGCTGGAGTGAAGCGGTTGGCGGGGACGCGGGCGCGCCGCGGCGCGGGAGGAGGTCGATCGCCCCGCCGCCGGCCCAGGCCTGGTAGAGCTTGAGCTGTCGTTGGCCCGCGCGGTTGGCGGCGTCGGCGTCTCCGAGCGTGTAGGCGTATGGGCCGGGGGGTCCGCCGTCTTTGGTGGCTTCTGTGAAGATGGTGCCGAGGCAGGCGTGGACGTTGCCGTCGCGGAGTGCGGGGAGTGTGACGGCGGCGGGCTGGAGGGGGCCCCGGCAGTCGGTGAGGGGGGCGTGCATGTCGCGGCCGCGCTCGGCGAGGTACGCCAGATCGAGGTGCGCGTCGAACCAGCGGTCGGGTGGTGCGTCGGTGGGCATCGCCCGATCGTAGATGGCGGTAGCATGGCGGGACTGGCGAGCGGGCGCGTTGCTGAAATCGGCGCGTGGTCGTTCCGGATAATGAAGTGGGTCTCGCGCGGGCATTCGGCCCGCGCGTCATCGGGGAGGCAAACACATGCAGATTCAGCGTTCTTTGATGCGCTGCCGCGCTGAGCGCGGCGGTGCGATGGCGGGGTGCCTGATCGCGTTGGGCATCGTGCTCGTGATCGTGATCGCTGGCGTGATCTTCGTGGCGCTCAACTGGCGCGGGTGGATGGCGTCGGGGATCGACGCGGTCTCGGAGGGCATCGTCGCGGAGATGGAGCTCGATGAGACGGAGCGCGGCGAGGTGCTCGCGGAGCTCAAGGCGGTGACGCAGGCGTTCAAGGACGGCGACATCGAATTGAGCGACGCGGGGCGGATCATCGAGGAGATCGCGCGGAGCCCGGTCGCGCCGACGCTGATCGTCGCGGGGTTGAACGCGGAGTATTTCCAGCCGTCGGGGCTTGAGGCGGAGGAGAAGGAAGCGGCGAACCTGGCGATGTCGCGCGTGGCGCGCGGGGTGTACGACAAGTCGATCGAGCCGGAGAAGCTCAACGAGATCTTCGCGCCGATCAGCACGACGGCGACGACGGGCTCTGGCGTGCACATCAACACGGAGGAGTTTTCGCTGAACCTCAAGTCGCCGGACGACGTGACGGACGAGGAGCTGCGCGAGGTGATCGTGCTGGCGCAGGCGGAGGCGGACGCGGCGGAGGTGCCGAACGAGGAGTTCGAGATCGACGCGTCCGAGGAGATCGCCAAGGCGGTGGAGACGGCGCTTGGTCGTCGGCTGACGCCCGCGCCCGAAGACAGGCCCTGAGTCGATCTTGGTGTCTGAAAAACAACGCGAGCCGGGTCGGTGACCCGGCTCGCGTGTATTTTGGGGTTCGTTGCTTAGTACTCGAGCGCGCGGCCGAGGGTCTTGGCCTCGGCGATCCACTTCTCGAGGTCCGCCTCTGTGGGGACGCGGCGTGTGAGCTTCTTGGCGTCGTTGACCTCGACCATCTTGGCGGCGAGGTTGGCGGCGTTGCGTTGGGCGAGCTCGGGGACGGTGTCCACGCCGGCGGCCTCGAGGAGCTCGGAGAACTCCGAGCCGACGCCCTTGATGCGGTAGAGGTCCACCATGTTGGCCCACTTGAGGATGTGCCCGTCGGCGATGCCGGTCTTCTCGGCGAGGGCCTTGCGGTCGGCGGGGGTCTTGCAGGCGGCGAGCAGGGCGTCGGTGTCGGCGATGCCGGCGGCGGCGAGCTTCTCGGCGTAGGTCGGGCCGATGCCCTCGACGTCCGCGACTTTGTAGTTGGCCATCGTGTGTCTCCTCTGGAGTTGTGCGTGTGCGTCCCCTCTGACGCGGGGTAGTCTATGGGGCAGATTCGGAGGCCGCGCATGCCAGATCAAGACCCGCCGATCTCGTGCCCGCTGGACGGGACCACCATGGAGCGTGTGAACATCGCGGGGGTCGCGGTGGACCGGTGCCCGGCGTGCTGCGGCATCTGGCTCGATCGCGGCGAGCTGCGCGCGATCATGGAGTCTGGGGCGCGCGGACGGGCGCGGATCGAGGCGTGGGACCGGGACGAGTGCGACGATTCGTGCGGGCGGCCCAACCCGCTGCTGTGCCCGCGGGACCGCCAGCGGATGAGCGTGCACCGCGACCCGCGGCAGCAGCACGTGGAGTATGACCTGTGCCCGAAGTGCGGCGGGGTGTTCTTCGACGCGGGGGAGTTGAAGGATCTGACGCACGTGACGATCGCGGAGCGGCTGAAGGGGATGCTGGGTTGATGTCGCGGTGTCTCAAGCGACAGTCGTACCGCTTTGTAGCCACTGATTCATACGTTGAACGAGTTGTTCGGACGTGACCTTCATCGCCTTGCTCGGAACGATCGCGACGATGGGGCGTTGGTGTCGTTGCTGTGTCGCGCGCAGCTGATCATGGAGAGCAGGCATCACGGCTCGGTCGAGCACCTGTTCGGGATCTATCGCGAGCACCGTGAAATGGGGCTTGCCCCGTTCCATCACTTCTTCAAACCCCGCAACGTACTGACGGTGCAGTGTGAGCGAATCGATGCCCGTTTGCGAGACGGTGACAGATTCGTGGTCAGCGATGAGCACGGGTCGCTTCAGTCTGGGCAAGATCAGGATCGACGAAAGCAGGACACCTAAGACTGCCAGGATGATCGCAACCCAGAGCAGGAATCCACCTGCGAAGATACCACCGATCATCACAAAAGTGCACAAGCCTAACAGTGAGAGCGGCACTCTGTGTGAAGCATTCACCACGATCTCTGGCGTTGTAGCGTTCATGCCGGTGCAATGATGATGGGCGCCTCGTCCGTGAGCAATTCAGCGGTGGTCTTCTCGATGACCTCGTCGAGCGTGACGCCCGGGGCGAGCTCGGTGACGCGGAAGCGGCGCGCGTTGTCGTCCATCTGCAGCACGCACAGGTCGGTGATGACCATGTCGATGCAGGCCTTGCCGGTGAGGGGGAGGGTGCAGGCGGGGAGGATCTTGGGCTCGCCCTTGCGGGTGACGTGCTCCATGGCGACGACGACTTTCTTGACGCCGGCGACGAGGTCCATGGCGCCGCCCATGCCCTTGACCATTTTGCCGGGGATCATCCAGTTGGCGATGTCGCCCTCCTGGGAGAGCTGCATGGCGCCGAGGATGCACATGTCCACGTGGCCGCCGCGGATCATGGCGAAGGAGTCGGCCGACGAGAAGTAGGCGGCGCCGGGGCGTGCGGTGATGGTCTGCTTGCCGGCGTTGATGAGGTCGGCGTCCACCTCGGCCTCGGTTGGGTAGGGGCCGATGCCGAGGAGGCCGTTCTCGGATTGGAGCCAGACGTCCATGCCGTCGGGGATGTGGTTGGCGACGAGGGTGGGCATGCCGATGCCGAGGTTGACGACGTAGCCGTCGCGGAGTTCTCTGGCGGCGCGCATCGCGATCTGGTCTCGGGTGAGTGTCATGGGGGATGCTAGTCCGAGGTGGGTTTGGTGGGTCTTCCGCGTGAGAGGCCGATGAGGCCGCCGGCGATCATGCCCAGGAGGGCCGTCACCGCGAGGAGCAGGGCGCGGGGCATGGTGACGGTCATGAAGAGGATCTTGGTCTCGACGGGCGCGGTGTTCTGAAGGATCAGCACGAGCACGACGATCAGGGCGACCACGATCCCGACGAGCTTGGCTTTGTGCATGCGCCGAGTCTACCCGAGGGGGGCGTGTGATCGAGGGTTGTCTGCTTTGGTCCGTGTGCGGGGCCTGAGATGCGGTTCACGCGCCGTCGAGGTGCTCGAGGCGGAGGCAGTAGCCGACGCGCCAGATGGGGTAGGTCACGGCGACGCGGAATCCGACGAACTCGTCGGGCGTCCAGCCGAGCTGATCGAAGAAGAAGCGTGTGAGCTCGGCGTGGCGTTTGTAGGCGGGGGTGCCCGATCGTGCGAGGCCTTTGCCGAGCAGCTCGACGCGGGGCTGGGCGGGGAGGCTCGCGATCCAGCGATCTCCGCCGGGGACGGTGAGCCCGGGGTTCCAGAGGATCGCCTCGGCCTGGGGGCGGAACATGCGTTCGATGTCGGCGTGGAGGTAGACGTCGAAGACGAGGTTGCGTGTGGGGGCGTTGACCAGGCACCAGATCTCGTCAAGCGTGGGCTTGCTGGTCTTGGGGTCGTTGAACGGGTGCGTGGATCGGTCGGCGGTGGCGACATCGAAGGTTGTCGGGCCGTCGAGGAGGGCGGGGTCGATGACCTGGACGAGGTTGCCCGGCGTGCCGCGGCTGGTGACGGTTGGGAGCGGGTGGGAGGTGAAGGGTTTGAGGAGGGCCTGGGGTGTTTGGCCGCGGGCGGCGGAGTCGTCGAGGAGGCGGGAGGCGCGCGCGTGGGCGTCCTCGATCCACTCGAGGGTGTTGCCGCTGGAGAGGACGACGGGCATGCCGCCGGGGGTGATGGTGGTGCCGATGAGGGCGTGCGCGAGGGCGCGCTGGAGCTGGCCGGCGGGATCGCCGCGGAAGGCGTAGACGGAGAGCTGGGTTTCGCAGGAGCGGCCTGTGACGCCGATGGCGGCTTCGTAGAGCGCGGCGCGGGCGCGTTGGGAGGCGAGCGACGTCTCGGGGTCTGCCCCCCCCACCGCCTGGATGCGCGAGGCGAGCTTGGCGTGCGAGCCGGCGAGCTCGTCGATGAGCGCTTCGAACTGGCGGACGGCGGTCTCGGCGAGGCCGAGGTCGTCGGTGTTGGCGCCGCGTTCTGAGAGGGCTTCGAGGAACTGGTCGAGCCCTTTGACGCCGGGGAGTTTGACGAGGG
>JAUHXM010000028.1 GCA_030426605.1 Phycisphaerae bacterium
GATCTTCTCGTCGCCGCCCGATCCGGTCGAGATCATCAAGGACCTGGTCAAGTACGCCGAGGTCGCCCGCCGCGAGGGCATCCTCGCCCTCGAGGGCATGATCGAAGAGATGCGTGATCCGTTCATCGTCCGCGGCGTCAAGATGGCCGTGGACGGCACCGACCCCGAGCTCATCCGCACCATCATGGAAACCGAGCTCGAAGCGCTCATGGACCGTCACTCCGACGGCAAGCGCATGCTCGACACCATCGGCCGCTACGCGCCCGCGTTCGGCATGATCGGGACCCTCATGGGCCTCATCTTCATGCTCAACAACATGGACGATCCGTCGGCGATCGGCCCGGGCATGGCCGTCGCGCTGATCACGACGCTCTACGGTGCGCTCATCGCGAACCTCTTCTCGAACCCCGTCGGCGACAAGCTCGCCTCCAAGGACGCCGAGGAGGTCCTCGTCAAGACCATCATCATCGCCGGCGTCATGAGCATCCAGTCGGGCGACAACCCGCGCACCGTCGAGGCGAAACTGATGACGTACCTGCCGCCCGCCATCCGTGACCAGCTCAACAACGAGCAGGGCGAAGCCGCCTGACCCGGAGGGCTCCGCATGGCGGTCAAGAAGAAGAAAGACTCCGGCGGGGACATCCCCGAGTGGGTCGTGACCTACGGCGACCTCATGTCGCTGCTCTTGTGCTTCTTCATCCTCCTCGCCGCGTTCAGTGAACTCAAGCAGGAACGCGAGTTCCGAGAGGTCCTCGAGCACATTCAGGAGGCCCTCGGATTCCGGGGCGGTCTCGGCGTCAACGACAACCAGACCCAGGCGAACAACTCCTCCGTCTCCATCCAGGAAGAACTCGCACGCCGCTCGGATGACAAGATGGAGACCAACATCCATCACGAATCCAATGTCACGGGACGCCACGAGAAGGTCACCGTTATCAGCGAGGGCCAGCTCTTCGCGATCGGCGGGACAATCAGCTTCGAGGAAGCCAGCGACCAGCTCACCGAAAACGCCAAGGCCGAGCTGCGGTCCCAGATCGCGCCGCGGCTCCGCGGGCAGCAATACATCGTCCGCATCGTCGGGCACGCCTGGGGCGACGGCGAGCTGCTCAGCGGCTTCACACACGACGAACTGGGCTACCGACGGGCCCAGGCGGTCAAGGACTACCTGTTCCGAGAATGCGGGGTCGAGGAGATGATCCTGCGGGTTGAGACGGCGGGCACGTCCGAGCCGGCGTCGCTCAACGTCAGTTCCGTCGAGATCCCCCCCGGAAACCGCCGAGTTCAGGTGTGGATGACCGGGCGGACCGTCGAGGACTCGCACCCCGACCCCAACTACACCCGCGCTCAGCCCTGACCCCGAGGGACCCATGGCAGACGAGCAGGAAAACCAGGATCAGGCGCCCGCGGCGGAGGCCCCGCCCAAGGGCTCCAAGCTCCCGATCATCATCGTCGCGGCCCTCATGCTCGCCGAGGGTGTGCTGGTCTACCTCGGGGTCGGCATCCTCGGCTCGGGCCCATCCCAGACCGCCGCGGAAATCCAAGGGCTCGACGAACTCGACCGCGAGCAGCAGGTCGAGATCCTTCTCTCCGAGGAACGGTTCCAGAACATGCAGTCCGGCCGTGTCTGGGGCTGGCAGGCGGAAATCTATCTGAAGGTCCGCCAGAAGAACCAGGAGAAGGTGCAAGCGGTGCTCGACCGCGACGCCGCGGAGATCAAGGAGGGCATCGCCCTCATCTTCCGGCGCGCCGAGGACCGCAACCTCCGCGAGCCCGGGCTCGAGACGCTGAGCCGCCAGCTCACCACGTTTGTGCACAAGGTGTTCGGCGTTGACGGGCAGGACGAGCCGCTCGTCGAGCGGGTCATCCTCGCCAAGCTCAAGGGCAACCCCGAGGACATCTGAGCCGCCCCGGCGGATCTTGCGCGATCCCGCGGGGGATGGCGTTGTTTGTGCGCCCATATTGGACGTCGCAGGCATCGGTTGCCGATGCCTGCGATGCTGAGCGCGGAGGGCGCCAGCGGCCGCCGTGCGCGGCCCTCACACCCGAGGCACGGATGCCCGACGACCCGAATCTCCCCGACGCGCTCGGCGACGACACCCCGATGGACGACGATGCCCCGCTCGGAGACGAGGGATCGTTCGAAGATCCGCCGCCGCTCGCCGGCGAGGGCGACGCCGAGGACATGAACGCCGCGCTTGAGGCGGCCGCGAAGTCCGCGCATGAAGCCGCCAGCGCCGCCGAGTCCATCCTTGGGGCCGCCGATTCCGGTGGTGACGCGCAACCCTTTGCGATGCCAGATTTTGGCGAAGCAACCGAGGGGCGGGCGACCCAGGACATCGACCTCCTGTCCGACGTCTCGCTGACCGTCCGCATCGAACTGGGGCGTTCAAGAATGCTCGTTGAGGACGTGCTGCGCCTCGACTCCGGCGCGGTCGTGGAATTGGATAAACTCGCCGGCGACCCTGTCGACGTCTATGTGAACAACCGGTATGTCGCGCGTGGCGAGGTGCTGGTGCTCAACGACAACTTCTGTGTCCGCATTAACGAGATTCTGTCCCAAGAGGACGAGGAACGATCCGTCGGGTGAGCCGCCAGGCCCGCCCACAGCGGGCCCAGCCGGGCGAACCGATTTGCCCCACCCGGAGCGCACGATGCCCCGAATGATCCGAACCATCTCACTCGGCACCCTCCTGCTCGCCGCGGCGGCCCACACCGGGCTCGCGCAGTCGGACGACGGACGCGTTTTCGGGCGCGTCGGCCCGGAGCGCCCGATCGTCGAGATCCCCGCCGAGCAGCGCGGCGGCATCACGCCCAGCACGCCGCCCGAGGGTTGGGACGTGCACGACCCGTCGCGCGTCCGCCCCGCCGAGGGGATCCCGACGGCGGCCGGCGAAGTCGCGACGCCCGACCCGGTCCTCGCGAGCGTCGAGCAGCCGGCCGAATCGCCCGAGCCCGTTGCGCAGCCGTCCTCCGTCGCGTCCGACATGGGGCCGATCGTGCCCTACATCCCACCCGCGAGCGTTGCGGCTGACCAGGCCCCGCGTCTCCTTGGTGGAGCGGGCAACGACCCCACGCTGGGCAGCACCGCAGAAGCAGACAAGCCCTGGTGGAAGCAGATGGGCCAGACCCTCGCGGCGTTGGGCGTCGTCCTCGCGCTCATCATGGTCCTCGCGTTCATCTACACCCGGCTCGCCCGGTCCGGCGGCTCGCTCATGACGCAGGGCACCGCGGGCAAGTCGCCCGCGGGCCTCATCGAGATCCTCGCCCGCTACCCCATCGGGCCGCGGCAATCGATCGTGCTGATGAAGTTCGACCGGCGCGTGCTGCTCGTCACGCAGACCAACCCGCGCGGCGGACCCGAGCAGATGTCAACCCTCTGCGAGCTCACGGATCCCGAGGACGTCGCGTCCGTGCTGATGAAGGTGCGCGACGGATCGGGCGAGTCGATGAACGACGCCTTCCGCGCCGCGATGAGCCGCGCGGGCGGGATCCCCGCGTCGGGCCCCGCGACCAACGGCACGCCCGCGCCAGAGTTCATGCCAGAGCCCGTCGCGGCGTCCGTCGCCGAGCCCAAGCCGGCCTTCCAGACCGACTATGACCCGGAGGACCTCCGCCGGACCGTGGGCGGCACCGAAGAGGAACGCGCCCAGCTCTGGGAAGACATGGGCACGACCACGGCCGCCCGCGACCCGATCGGGGCGCTCCGGCGCAAGCTCGATTCCATGCGCAAGGGCCAGCCCGGATGACGCGCCGCGCCCGGGCCATCGTGTGGCTGCTCGTGGGGGCAGTCGCCCTCGCCTGGGCAGGCGCGAGCGCGAAAGCGCAGGCAATCGGGCCCGAGCGCCCGGACCGCGCCCCCGACGCCTCGGCCCAGGCGGTGCTCGACGCATTCAACGCACCGGCGGGCATGAACCCGATCGCGATGCTCCGCGACGCGGGCAACGCCCTGCCCGGCACGACCGATTCCTCGGGGTCCGAGGGCGGGCTGAGCGTCGGCCTCAACATCATGCTGCTGCTCACCGTGGTAGCGCTCGTGCCGTCCATCATGCTGATGACGACGTGCTTCGTGCGCATCATCGTGGTGCTCGCCCTGCTGCGCCAGGCCATGGGCACGCAGTCGCTGCCCCCCTCGCAGGTGGTCACCGGGCTGGCGATCTTCATGACCGCGCTCGTCATGCAGCCGACGCTCGAGCGTGTGTGGGACGAGGCGGTCATCCCCTACCAGAACGGCGAGATCCGCGACTACGACACGCTTTGGACGCGCGGCGTCCAGCCCATGCGCGACTACATGTTCGACCAGATCGAGGCGACCGACAACTGGTCGAGCCTCTACATGATCCTGAACTACAAGGGCGTCGATACCTCGGAACCCGAGACCCTCACCCGCGCGGACATCAAGACCACCGAGCTCATCCCCGCCTACATGCTCTCCGAGCTCAAGACCGCGTTCCTCATGGGCTTCCGGGTCTATCTGCCGTTCCTCGTGATCGACATGGTGATCGCGAGCCTGCTCATCAGCATGAGCATGATGATGCTGCCGCCGGTGATGATCTCGCTGCCGTTCAAGCTCATGCTGTTCGTGCTGGTGGACGGGTGGACGCTGGTGGTGGGGAGCCTGCTGGAGAGCTTCGTCGTGACGCCCCCCGACGCGGGCGCGGCGGCTGTATTCCTGCTTATCCCGTTCATGATCAAGCACCCGCGCCCGGACGACCCGGGCTCATTCGCAGCGCCAGGGACGGCGCACCGACCGAGATGGGCACGGAGGCCCGAGCATGCAGTACGACGAATCCATCGTCCAGACCGCCCGTGAAGTGCTGATCGTGGTGCTCAAGATCGCCGGCCCGATCCTTCTCGCGGGCATGGCGATCGGGCTCGTGATCAGCCTCATCCAGTCGGTCACGAGCATCCAGGACCAGACGCTGACGTTCGTGCCCAAGATCGTGGGCATGGTGGGCGTTGCCGTGCTGATGCTGCCCTGGATCGTCATGAAGCTCGTCGAGTTCACTGCCGAGATGTTGCAGCTGTTCTGACGCCCCGGGGGCCCGCGATGATCTCGCTCGAGCCGGTGCTGCATCACGCGGTGCCGTTCATCTTGGTGATGTTCCGGCTGCTCGGGCTGTTCGTGCTGACACCCTTGCTGTCGAGCTCGAACGTGCCACGCCAGGTGCGGGTGATGATCGCGCTCTCGTTCACAGCCGCGGTGTACCCGACCATGGGCCACGTGACCATGCCCGAGCCGGACCTCGTGACGCTCGTCCCCCTGATGGTGACCGAGCTCATGATCGGCGCGACGATCGGACTCCTGGTGAGCATCCCGCTGATCGCGCTGCAGATGGGCGGGTACGTCATGGGCTACCAGATGGGGCTCGCGCTCGCCCAGGCGTACAACCCCGAACTGGACACGCAATCGGGCGTGATCGGCCAGCTGCTGTTCTACATGGGCATGGCCGCGTTCGTCGCGCTCGGCGGGCTCGACGCCACCTTCATCGCGCTGCTCGGCACCTTTGAATCGATGCCGCCGGGCGTGTTCTCGATGGATGTGATGCCCCTCGATCTGCTCGTGGGCATCCTCTCGTCGGCGTTCGAGTTCGCGCTGCGAACCGCCGCGCCGGTGACGGCGGTGATCATCATGATCCTCGTCTCCATCGGCTTCCTGATGAAGACGATGCCGCAGATCAACGTGATGTCCGTGGGCTTCGCCGCCAAGATCCTCGCCGGCCTGCTCACCGTCGCGGCGGTCATCGTGATTCTCGACGATGTCGCCGCCGAAGAGCTGAGCACGGTCGTGAACGCCGTGCTCGAATGGGCCGAGACGCTGGGGGCCCCCGATGCCTGAAGGAGAACTCGGCGAGAGGACCGAAAAGCCCACGCCGCGCCGGCTCAGTCAGGCGCGGATGCGTGGGCAGATCGCCAAGAGCCAGGACCTGAGCGGCGCCGTGATGCTCCTGTTCGCGACGCTGCTCGTCGCGATGGGGGGCTGGTGGATCCACGAGCGGTTCCTCGCCGTGATGAGCACCCTGCTCGACTTCGGTCGCTTCGAGAACGGGCTGCGGACCGAGGTGATCGGTCCGAGCTTCCTGTTCGCCATGGGCCAGGTCGCGTTGATCGCAACGCCGGTCCTGATCGCCGCCAGCGTCGCCGCGTACTTCTCGCAGGTCATCCAGGTCGGCTGGCTGTTCACGCTCAAGCCGGTGCAGCCCAAGCTCTCGGCGCTGAACCCCGTCGCGGGGATCAAGAAGATCTTCGGGCTCAAAGGCCAGGTCAAGACCGTGACGAACGCGGTCAAGATGGTCGTCATGATCGTCGTCGCCGTGCTCGCGATCATGGTGCGGCTCAAAACAATCGGCGCGTTGCCCATGCTCGAAGCACGAGACGCCATGCGGCTCGTCGTCCGGATGGCGATCGAGCTCGCGATCATCCTCTGTCTGCTGCTGGTGTTCATCGCGTTGTTCGATTACCTCTACCAGCGATGGCAGCACACCCGCGACCTGATGATGACCAAGCAGGAAGTCAAAGACGAACGGCGCAGCATGGAGGGCGACCCGCAGATCAAGGGCAAACGCTTCCAGATGTACCAGCAGATCGTGATGCAGCAGATCGCCTCGGCCGTCCCGAAGGCGGACGTCGTGATCAACAACCCCGAGCACTTCTCCGTCGCGATCAAGTACGACCCCGACGAGATGGCCGCCCCGACCGTGGTCGCAAAGGGGGCGGACTACGTCGCGTTCCGCATCCGCCAGGTCGCTCAGGCGAACAACGTGCCCATGATCGTCCGCCCGCCGCTCGCGCGGGCGTTGTACCGTGGCACACAGGTCGGCGACGAGATCGCGCCCGAGCACTACGAGGCGGTCGCCGAGATCCTCGCGTACGTCTACAAGATCGACGAACGCGCCCGCCGCCAGCAGCCCGCAGGAGTCAACTGAGCACTACCCGCTGAACACGCATGGCGACCACACCCGCCCAACCCGACGGCAAGCAGCTGGCACTCCCGGCGTGGATGCAGCGTGTCGCGCAGCACCGCGGGCTGCTCGTGCCCATCGCGTTCGTCCTGCTGCTCATCGTCATCCTCGTCCCGCTGCCGCCGCTGGTGCTCGACCTGCTCATCAGCGTGAACATCTCGCTGGGCGTCATCATCCTGATGACCACGCTCTACATGCAGCGGGCGCTCGACTTCTCCGTCTTCCCATCCCTCCTGCTCGCGACGACGCTGCTCCGATTGGTCCTGAACATCGCCTCGACGCGGCTCATCCTGACCGCCGACGCCGCGAGCCCAGACCAAGCGATGGGCGTCGCGGGCAAGGTCATCGGCGCGTTCGGCACCTTCGTCGCCGGCGACAGCCTCTTTGTCGGGATCATCATCTTCGGCATCATCATGATCGTGCAGTTCATGGTGGTGACCAAGGGCGCGGGGCGCATCGCAGAGGTCGCCGCGCGCTTCACCCTCGACGCCATGCCCGGCAAGCAGATGGCGATCGACGCCGAGCTCTCCAACGGCATCATCACCGAGGCCGAAGCCAAGGAGAAGCGCGAGGAGATCGCCCGCGAAGCCGACTTCTACGGCGCGATGGACGGTGCCTCAAAGTTCGTCAAGGGCGACGCCGTCGCGGGCCTGATCATCACCGCGATCAACGTCGCCGGCGGGTTCGCCGTGGGCACCATCGAGCGTGGCTGGCCCGCCGGGCAGACCGCCCAGGTCTTCACGAAGCTCACGATCGGCGACGGCCTCACCAGCGCCCTGCCCAGCTTCATCATCTCAATCGCCGCCGCGCTCATCGTCACACGCTCGGGCTCGAAGGAAGACCTCGGGATGGAGCTGACCGAGCAGCTCGCATCCCAGCCGCGCGGATTGTGGATCACCTCGGCCTTCCTCGCGCTGCTCGCGATGACGCCCCTGCCCACGATCCCACTCCTCGCGACGTCGGTCGGCCTGATCGGGCTCTCGCTCGCCATGCGCCGCGCCACGCGCGTGAACGAGGCGCAGGAACGCGACCGCATCGAGCAGGCCGCGAAGGCCTCCGTCCCCCAGGCCCAGCCCGTCGAGGACCTCATCAAGGTGGACACCCTCGAGCTCGAAGTCGGCTACGGGCTCGTGCCGCTCGTTGACACCAACCAGGGCGGCCAGCTGCTCGAACGCATCAGCGCCGTCCGACGACAGCTCGCCGCCGAGATCGGCCTCGTCATGCCCCCCGTGCGCATCCGCGACAACATGCAGCTCGGCCCCAGCGAGTACCGCGTCAAGATCCGCGGCGCCGTCGTCGCCTCCGGCCGCACCGAACCCGGGCGACTCCTCGCGATGGACTCCGGGCTCGCGACCGGCGAGATCACGGGCGAGAAGACCGTCGAGCCCGCCTTCGGCCTCGACGCCTGGTGGATCGACCCGAACACCCGCTCACGCGCCGAAGCGCTCAATTACACCGTCGTCGATCCCACGTCCGTCCTCGCGACGCACATGACCGAGATCATGAAGACACACGCCGACGAGCTGCTCACCCGAGCCGAGGTCGCGAACCTGCTGGAGGTCACAAAGGAGAAAGCCGCCCGCCTCGTCGAAGACACCATCCCGAGCGTCATCAAGCTCGGGGAGCTCCAGAAGATCCTTCAGAACCTCCTGCGAGAACGCGTCCCGATCCGCGACGTCGAGACGATCCTCGAGGTCCTCGCCGACTGGGGCGACAAGACCAAGGACCTCGACATCCTCACCGAGTACGTCCGCAACGGGCTCCGCCGGACGATCTGCCAGCAGTACATGACCCTCGACGACGCGGGCAAGCCCAAGCTCGTCTGCGTCACCCTCGATCCCGCCCTCGAAGACCAGATCGACGCGTACATCGACCGGGGACAGCAGGGGACGACCGTCTCGATGCCCGCTCGGGTGTCCGCCCAGATCGCCGCCGCCGTCGCCCGCGAATTGGAGAAGGTGACGGCGGGGGGGCACCACGCGGTCGTCATCGCCTCGCCCCAGGTGCGCGGGGTCGTCCGGCAGATCCTCGAAGCGCATGTCCCGATGGCAGCGGTGCTTGGGTACAACGAGATCGTCCCCGGGCTCGAGGTCGAGTCGCTCAGCCTCGTCGGCCCGGTCGCCCCGGAGCGCAACGTGAGCGCGGCCGAGGGCACGCCCGCGGCGTAGGCTGAGCCTGCCCAGGACCGGGCACGACTGGCCGAAACCTCGCTCAACGGGTACCTTGCGCCGACACGGGCGCTTCGCCCCAGGGACGGACGATGAAGCTCAAGACCTACCGCGCCACATCCATGGCCGACGCCCTCGCCGAGGTCCGTTCCGACCTCGGGCCCGACGCCGTCATCCTCCACACCCGCTCGTTCAAGTCGGGGGCCCTGCTCGGGTTCGGCGGCAAGCCGATGGTCGAGATCACCGCCTCCGACGCCGAGACCCGCGACGCCGCGAACGGCAAGCAAGCGCCGCGCCCCGGCGCCCGCACGACATCCGCGGGGACCTACACCGCCACGCCCGGCGCGTCACGCCCGGTGTCGTCGGTCGAGGCAAAGCCCGAGCCGCCGCAGGTGGTCGTGCCCTCGGGCGTGGAGATCCCGTCCGCCGCGCGCGCGAAGACCGAGCCCAAGACCGCCGCGCCGACCCCGCCGCCCGCGCCCAATCCGGTCGATTCCAACCGCGACCGCGACGCGCTGCTCGGCGCACCGCCGGCGCGACCCGCCGCAAAGCCGGCACCCAACCCCGCGCCCGTGCAAGCTCCAAAGCCGGTCGCGCAGCCCGTGGCGCCGACACCCGTCGCCAAGGTCCAGGCCCCGCGTCCCACACCCGCGTCCAAGCCCGTCCCGACCGAAGAATCGGCGCTCGCAAACGAAGTCGCCGAGCTCAAGAAGATGATGGGCCAGGTCCTCCAATCCGCGCGCCAGACCGCGGTCGCGGTGGGGCAGTCGGGCGTCAAGGTCACCCCCGGCGCCACATCGGGCCCACTCTTCGACATCTACGCACGCCTGATCGATCAGGACGTGGACGCGGACCTCGCCGAGGACATCGCCGCCGCGGCCCGCGACCAGCTCGACTCGGGCGAACTCGCCGACCCGCAGGTCGTCCGCGAGACCGTGCTGCGCCTCCTGGCGGACATGATCCCGATCAAGCTCGAGCGCCCCGCCTCGCTCGCGCAGCGCCGCGCGGCGGACCCGAACGCGGGCACCCTGTCGCCGCGCCGCATCGCGCTCATCGGCCCAACGGGCGTGGGCAAGACGACGACCGTCGCCAAGCTCGCCGCAACGTACAAGCTCCGCTACGGCGTCTCGGTCGGGCTCGTCACGATCGACACCTACCGCATCGCCGCCGTCGAACAATTGCGCACGTACGCCTCGATCATCGGGCTGCCCATCCAGGTCGTGAACACCCCCGACGAGATGCGCCGCGCGATCGACGAGCTCCGCGAGTGCGACGCGGTCTTCATCGACACAGCCGGGCGCTCGCAGAACGACGCCGGTCGTCTGGGCGAGCTCGACGCCTTTATCAAGGCCGCCGAGCCCGACGAGACGCACCTCGTGCTGTCATCCACCGCCAGCGTGAACACCCTCACCCGCATCGCCGAGCGGTTCATGCCCCTGGGCCCGGACCGGTGCATGCTCACCAAGCTCGACGAAGCCGTCACGTTCGGCGTCATCGTCGGCCTCTGCCGACGCGTCGGGCTCCCGCTCAGCTTCGTCACCACGGGCCAGGAAGTGCCTGACCACATCGAGCCCGCCCGTCCCGACCGGCTCGCTCGATTGGTCCTCGACGGTCCCAAGTCCGACGCCCGGAGCAACGCGTGACCCAGCTCGGTTCCAGCCAGACCCCGCGCGACGATCAGGCGACGCGCCTGCGCGCCCTCGTGGGCCGGCTGGACCGCCAGCGTTCCGCCGCGCCAGAATCGCAGCCCCGCCTGCGCTCGGCGCCCGTCATCGCGATCGCCTCGGGCAAGGGCGGCGTCGGCAAGACGACCACGTGCGTCAATCTCGCGATCGCGCTGGCCCGTCACAACCGCAAGGTGACGCTGCTGGACGCCGACCTGGGGATGGCCAACGCCGACGTCCTCTGCGGCATGATGCCCGCCGAGCGCCTCGAGCGCATCGTCGGGCCCGACGCGCGCTCGCTCGCGGACATCTCGATCGACGCGCCCGGCGGGTTCAAGCTCGTGCCCGGCTCGGTCGGTCTCGGACGCATCGAGGAACTCAACAACGACGAGCAGGAGGTCCTCATCTCCCGCCTCATCGAGGTCGAGCGGCAGTCCGACCTCGTCATGATCGATACAAGCGCCGGGCTGGGTGATTCCGTCCGCCGGTTCATGCGCGCCGCGGACCTCGGGCTCATCGTCGCAAGCCCCGAACCCACCTCGATCGCCGACGCCTACGCGCTCATCAAGGTGCTTGTCCAGACACGATCCACATCCGGATCGAAGGCTGTGGACGGCGCGGGCCGCCCGACCATCGGGCTGATCGTCAACCAGGCGCTGAACGAGAAGGAAGCCCACTCCGTGCACGCCCGCATGGCCGGCGTCGCCGAGCGGTTCCTGAACTACCGCCTCCCCTTGATCGGGTGGGTGCGATTGGACAAGAAGGTCCGCATGGCGGTGCGCAAGCGCACCCCGTACATGCTCAGCGCCCCGCGCTGCAATGCCTCCAGGGACATGAACAAGCTCGCCCGCTCGCTGATCGAATGGGCCGGGCGCTGATCGACCCCCGAACCGCCGATTCTGTCGTTGATCCAGCGCGGTTCGTGCCCGGTCCGGCACGCCGTTCGCGTGCGTTCGCGGGTCCGACTTGAGAAAAACCGCCGATCATTCTCAACCGCTGAGGGTGTCGGTTCGATAACCCCCCGCGGGCCAGTCGTGATGGGCCCGCCGAGGGAGAGGAACAGGACCGGTGCTCAACCCACCCAGGATGATCGCGGGCGTGCTCGGGCTCGGGGCCTTCGTGACCGCGTGCACCGCCGGCCTCGCCAGCGGCGCCGAGGCGAGCGACACCCTCTGGCGGGCGCTGACGGCGCTCATTGTCTGCTCGATCGTCGGGGCGTTGCTGGGACGCATCGGCATGGTCGCGATCGACGAGCACGTCGCGACGCACATCGAAGCCAACCCCATCCCCGAAGAACCCGCCCGGACCGATCCCGGCGCGATCGTCGAGCCCCCGGATGTGGACGGCGCCCTCGAACGAGCCGCCCAATCCGCACCACCCGCCCAGGCGGCCTGATCTTCATGAACTCACCCTCGCACACCCCGCACACCGCGCCCGTCTGTTCGGTATACTCGCACCGCCGGGCCAAGGACGGTTCCGGCGAACGACAAACCGGGCACACACGCAGCCTCATCCACCCCCCGCACGGTCGCGGGCCGATCCGTCGGATGTCGCTCGCGGGTGATTCTGCTCGGCGCGTCGGCGGTCTAAGGAGTGGACCATGGCGGCCATGAGAACGGCATCTCGCATCTCGCGTTCATCGGGTAAAAACGGCGCTCGGCACGCCGAGCCCTCGGGCATCGCGTCGCCCTTCGACGACCGCCCGATGGAGAAGAACTGGCGCGAGTACGCGAAGAAACCCACCAAAGAACTCCGCAACTACTTCATGGAGCGCTACCTCCACCTGGTGCGCTACAACGCCGAGCGCATCTACGCCCGCCTGCCCGACGAGGTGGACATCGAGGACCTCATGTCCGCCGGGCTCTTCGGGCTGATGGACGCGATCGACGCGTTCGACCTCGAACGCAAGGTCAAATTCGAGACGTACTGCGCCCCGCGCATCCGCGGCGCCATCCTCGACGAGCTCCGCTCGATGGACTGGGTGCCCCGCCTCGTCCGTCACCGCACGGCGAAGGTCGAGCAGGCCCGCCAGCAGATCGAGATGGAGTCGGGACGCAAGGCGACCGACGCCGAGGTCTCGGCCCGATTGAACATCGACAACGAAGAGTTCGACAAGTACAAGCGCGACTCGTCGGCCGTCTCCGTCACGAGCATCACCCGCAAGTGCTTCAGCTCCGACGGCTCGCGCGAGATGCGCGAGATCGACGTCATCAAGGACACCACGCAGACCAACCCCGTCACCGACGTGCAGCGGACCGACCTCAAGGAACTCATGACCAAGGGGCTCAGCCGGGCCGAGCGCCTCATCGTCGTCCTCTACTACTACGAGGGCATGACGATGAAGGAGATCGGCCAGACGCTCGACCTCTCCGAGTCCCGCGTCTCCCAGATGCACTCCTCGATCCTGGCCCGCCTCAAGGCCCACATGCAGCACCGCATGCGCGAGCTCGAACCCGTCGAGTGAGCGACCCCGGCATCTCTGACCGCGCGACGCCGACCCGCCCCGCGCCGGGTCGGTTGTCATTTTGGGGGATGCTGCCGCGGGCGTGACGGATCGGCATCGTGCCGCTGACCCGTCCTCGGGTCAGTGCCATGGTTGCGTGGATAGGCAATCACTGACCCGCAGACGGGTCAGTGGCACGGATCGGTACTGTTTAGGTCCGTAGAGCCGGGGCTAGTGTTGGCGATGCCGCACCTCGCCGCCATCGCGCTCGGGTCCAACCTGGGCGATCGGACCAGGCACCTCGACGCGGGCGTGCTCGCGATCGCCGAGTTCGAGGGCACGCGGACCATGGCGTTGTCGGAGTACATCGAGACCGACCCCGTCGGGCCCGCGGGTCAGGGGGCGTACCTCAACGCCGCGATGGTCGTGGAGACGTCGATCAAGCCCCGGGCGCTGCTCGACGCGTTGCTCGAGATCGAACGCGCGAACGGGCGCGACCGCGACGCCGAGCAGCGGTGGGGACCCCGCACGCTCGACCTCGACCTGCTGCTCTACGCGGATCGCGTCATCGACGAGCCCGGGCTGACGATCCCCCACCCGCGGATGCACGAGCGCATGTTCGTGCTCGAACCCCTCATGCAGATCGCCCCGGGGCTCGACGTCCCCGGGCGAGGCACGGTCCGTGACCTGCACGCCACGCTGCGCGCAGCAGAAAGCCCGGAGATCGCGATCCCCGGGCTCGATGATCAAACCGGTTGACGGATCGTCTCAGCCCGCTTCCGCCCGCGGGTGGGCGTCGTCGTACGAGTCCCGCACGCGCTGGGCTGACAGGTGCGTGTACACCTGCGTCGTGCTGAGCGACTGGTGCCCGAGCAACTCTTGGACGGACCGAAGGTCCGCGCCGTTGTCGAGCAGGTGCGTCGCGAACGAGTGCCGCAGCGTGTGCGGCGAGATCGACGGGTCCAGGCCCACCGACCGCAAGTACTTGTCGAGTTTCCGGCGGACCGAGCGCGAACTCAGACGCTTGCCGTGCTTGTTGAGGAACAGCGGCACGCCCCCGTTGTTGCGGGTCTGCCAGGGCTCCTCGAACCGCGGGTCGGTCGGCAGCAGCTCGACGTACCGCGCGATCGCCGCCAGCGCGTGCGACCCGAGGGGCACGATCCGCTCCTTGCGGCCCTTGCCCCGCACGTGCAGAGCCTCGTTCTGAAGATCGAGATCCTCGAAGTTGAGCCCGACGAGCTCCGACACGCGGATGCCCGTCGAATAGAGCGTCTCGAGCATGCCGCGGTCGCGCCGGCCCAGCACGTCCGTGTCCGACGGGGCGGACAGCAGCTGCTCGACCTGCTCGATCGTGATCGCCTTGGGCAGACGCTTGGTCTGGCGCGGCGTGCGGATGAGCGTCATCGGGTTCGACCCCGCCGCCCCGCGCCGCTCGGCCCACTTGTAGAACGACCGGAGGGTCGCGATCTTGCGCGCCATCGTCGCCGGCGAGTACTGCTGCTCGCCCAGATGACTCAGGAACCCGCGGATCAGGTCCGCGTCGGCGTTGCAGATGATGCTCGTGATCGTCTTGCTCGTGATGGTGCCGGCGGTCTGCCCGGGCTCAAGCCGCCGGCGGAGTTCGTCCGCTTCGGCGGTGTCGGCGGGGTCGAGCCCGTGCTCCTCGCTGAGATACTCCACGAACTGGCGCAGGTCGGCGCCGTAGCAGCGCGCGGTGTACTTCGAGAAGTGGCGCTCGTCCGTGAGGTAGCTCTGAAAGCTGGCTGTGATCGGGAGAATCGACATCGGGGATGCTCCGGGGTGCGGGCTCGGGTGCCTCCGGCGGGGGGTCAGCGACGGGTCTCCGCCCGTCCGAGCACACAGCAGCATCCGATCCCGGTCCGATTCTCGTCCCGGTTGTGCTGGCTCTTGCTCATCGGTCGCTCGGTGCCTGTTTCTTTGACAGGCGCCCACGCGCCCGTCAGGGGGATCTGTTCTGCTG
This sequence comes from Phycisphaerae bacterium, assembly GCA_030426605.1. Taxonomy (GTDB): domain Bacteria; phylum Planctomycetota; class Phycisphaerae; order Phycisphaerales; family UBA1924; genus BQJQ01. Next base: position 15,216 of record JAUHXM010000028.1, read on the forward strand.
GCTCACCTCGCGGGCGAGGCGGAGCCACTCCTCGTCGAGCAGCCGGCGCACCGTCTGGTGGGCCGCGAACCGGGTGAACAAGTCCATGCTCGCCAGGTGCACCCTCCAGTCGAGGGCGCTCTGCTTGTCGGACCTTCCTTCGGCGTAGTCACGCAGCACCATGAGCACCGAATGGTCACGAGCGTCCAATATTTCGGATGCCACCGTGTTCGGGGACCCGCGGAAATTGCTCCCCTGAAACTGGGTGTCGCTGTACGACCGCGTCATCGCGTACGGGTCCACCAGGTCCCGCCGCTGCGAGAGCAGCGACCCCGGTCGGGCGTAGAGCGCCAGCGACAGCCCCATGATCGGCGGCTCATACGGGTCGTACGCCGTCACCGACCCCGCGATGATCGCGTCCGCCCCGAGCAGCACGGCGAGCTGCTCGGCGTCCGCCGGGTTGCGGATCTCATCGAGCTGCATCGCCCGCATCGCCTCGATCGTGCGGTTGAGGGGCAGGCACCGGACGCCGCGGGTGGACTCGCACGCCTGGACGATCGCGTCGCCGACCATCCGGGTGTCCACGGCGGTCGTGCCCGATTCGTTCCGCGGCGGGATGACCGCCCACAACGCGTCCCCCTCAGACGTGTCATACGGCGCGATCAGCGCGGTGGGGGGGAAGAGCGTGCGCTTGGGCGCGCACCCGCCGAGCAAACCCCCGATGGCACCGACGAGCACGGCGACAACCGCCAGCGTCTGTCGATGCCGCCTGAGCATGGACTGTTCACGTGTCATGGCGTCCCTGCCGGTGTCCGAAGCGTCCGTGCCCCGGTGTGCCCGCCGCGCGGGCGTTCCGAAATCGGCGTGCCGGCGGGTCAACCGGCACACCGAATCTCATCTCCCCAAACTCCTGCCTTGGGTCTATCGGTCAATCGGTGCCCGGAGCACCCGGCAACGTCGGCACGGTCGCGAAGTCCGTGTTCTGACGCGAGCGGGCGTTCGGACGCTGGGCGTTCGCGGTCGCGGCGGCCTCGGCGACGCTCAACGCCCAGAGGTTCTCCACGCCGTTCCGGTCAGACACGAAGTAAATGTGGTCGTTCGAGCCCCAGACCGGCATCAGGTTGACGCTCGACCCACCCACGACCTTGACGCGCCCGCGCCCGTCGTTGCCGATCATCCAGACGTCCGTCGATTGCGGCGACCCCATCGGGCTCGCGCCGTTCGACTCGGCGTTGGGCACGGCGGCGTAGAGCACGAAGTCCCCGTCCGGGCTCCAGCTCGGGTTGATCAGGGCGTGTGTGGGCGAGCTGACGAGCTCGGTCTCGCGCATCGCGTTGCCGGGCAAGTCGGTGTAATCGATCATCCAGACGCTGAACGCCCGGTCCCCGCGCTCACGCGAACGCTGGAAGACGATCTGGTCGGTGAAGTTCCGCCCGGTGCCCGAGACGGGCGACCACTCGGGGAACAGCCCGTACCCGATGAACTGCAGGCCCGAGGGCGAGTCGATGTCCATCACCCAGAGCTCCCAGCGGCCCGAGGACTGCCCCAGGCGCGAGAAGACGAGGCGGGTGCCATCGGGCGACCACGACGGGTGCAGGTCGTGCGTGGTGTCGTTGGTGAGCTGGACGGGCGTGCCGCCGGAGGTGGGCATCATGTAGATGTCCCACGTGCCCGAGCGGTTGGACGCGAAGGCGATGTACCGCCCGTTGGGCGAGATCGAGGGCATGACGTCCTGGGCCGGGTCCGACGTCAGCCGCGTCACGACGCGGGAGTCGATCTCCTTGATGTAGATGTCCGACGTCTCGCGGTGCTGGGTGGACGAGTACAGAATCTTGGTCCCGTCGCGCGAGACCATCGGGTCGAAGTCGGCGCCGAAGTTCGTGAACGTGACCTGGCGGACGTTCTCGGTGTTCTTGCCCTGGTCGGCAAAGTCCGCCTCGCGCGGGATCGCGTTGCCCAGAACGTGGTCGTACAGGTTCGCGCTCAGATCGCCGGACTGGGCCTGACGCGAGGCGCGGGGATCGTTCGTGAAGAGGGTGCCGTCGTTCTCAAGGTTGCGGAACGTCCGCGGGTGCAGCGTCCGCCCCTCGGCATTGGTCGCGGCGTTGACCATCTTCCACCCGCCGCCGATGTCGGCCCAGGTGTTGTTGGTGAGCCCCTCGATGTCGCCGCGCTCGGCGAGGGCGGACGAGTCGATCATCGCGCCGCGGGTCGTGTTGCCGTAGTCGGGCGTCGCCGCGAAGGGCTGGCCGTTGTACACCGGGCGGGTCGCGTCGTAGGTGGTCGTCGCGTTGGATTGCAGCCCGCCGATCGACGAGGGAGAACGCGTCGCCGGCGTGTCGTACGCGAGGCGTTCGTCTGTGTAGAACGTGCCGTCGCGGGCGGAGGTGTTGCTCGCGGTGCGGCCGGCCTTGTACGACTCGTAGGGCGGCTCGGGGTTGTACCCTTCGGCGGAGTTTGTCGAGAACGTGCACCCGCTTGCGAGCGTGAGCCCCGCCGCGAGTGCGAGCGCGAGGACGGACCGGTCATTCATGGAGGTCATGGGCGGAGTCTCCTGGACTGCAGAAGGGCGCCGCGACGGCGCTCGTGCCTGGGCCGGCGGGCTCCACCCTTCCCGGCCGGGCGTGAATGAACGGATGGGCTGGCCCGGCGAGCTCCGCCGACGGACCCCGCGGCGGCGTCCTCGCCCCGCGGAGCGTGCCCGGTCATGGACCGAGAACACGCACGCCCATCTGATCGGACCTTCCGCGCAGACACACCCACAACCGGATAAGAGGAAATCGGACTTTCGACGCGCGTGCGCAATCACTGCCGACGGAGCGCGGATCACGCCGCGCGGGCGCGGCAATCGGTGCGCTCAGTCCTCGTCCGAGCTGCACATGATCGCGCTTGTATCCCCCGGGCGGACCCACCGCGACGCCTCGCCGCGGGGCTGAGACGCCGACACCAGGTGGTCCAGGTACGACCGGAGCTCGTCGGCCCCGAACTGCGACAGAAACGACTGCCGCGCCGTCGGGTTCAGTTCGAGGATCCGCTCGATCACCTGCCCCGCGCTGAGCCGCCGGGCGTCCGCCCCGCGCCCGGGGGTGCGGAGCCCGTTGTTGGTGTCAGGCCAGCGTCGGCGCATGGTGGCGGTCCTCCAGGGTCACGGGGTATCGGGGGGCGCCCGCGTGATGCTGGATGGTGTAACGCCCTCGGACCCCGATCCAGGTGCAGATTCCGGTTCTCGGACGCGCACGTGCCGCGCCCCGGCGTACACTCCGGTCCCATGACCACCGACGCACCCAAGCTCGACAACCCCGTCTTCGAGAACGTCAAGCACGCCTTCCCGGGCAAACGCCTCCGGGGTTCGGAGTTCCGCGGGCAATCGACCCTCATCGTCGAGCCCGACGACCTGCACGCCGTGCTGGCGCACCTCAAGTCCGACCCGGCGTGCGACTTCAACTTCCTGTCGGACGTCATCGGGCTCGATTATCTCGACTACCCCGCCGAGACGCCCGGGCGCTTAGCGGTGGCCTACCTGCTCCGCTCGTTCGCACGCGACGACACGCTGTGCGTGAAGACCTACCTCGACCCCTCGATCCCCACCGACGGCATCGAGGAGGACCCGGCGCTCTACGTCGATTCCGCCTGCGACCTCTGGCCCGGCGCCGAGTGGACCGAGCGCGAGGTCTTCGACATGTACGGCATCCGCTTCCGCAACCACCCGGACCTGCGGCGGATCCTCACCTGGGGCGAGTTCCCCGGGCACCCGCTCCGCAAGGACTACCCGCTGCGCGGGCGCGGCGAACGCGAGAGCTACCGCGTCGTCGATCGCACGTCGTCCTGATCGATTGCTGCGTGCATGGATCTGCCGTGCCACTGACCCGTCCTCGGGTCAGTGCCTCTCGCTGCACGGTTCGCGAACACACTGACCCGCGGACGGGTCAGTGGCACGGGGGCGCGGCAGGCGCTCAGGGCAGGTTGCCCGGCGTGACGACCGGGCTCAGGCGCTCGATCTCGATGCGGTCGCGCACGAGGTCCCAGCTCAGCGTGCGGCTCGAGATCGGTGTGCCGCGCGAGGCGTCGAACAACGACACGAGGTTGCCCGGCGCCGCGGTCGCGATGGCGCGCCCGCCGGCGGCGTCGTAAAGCAGCCGGTCCGCGATCAGCTCACGCTGCCCGGACTTGAAGTAGACCGCGCCCGCCGCCTCGGCCTGCGTCAGCTCGCCCTTGACGGCGTCCGGCTTGAGCGACGCGTCGCTCCCGCCCCGCTCGGTGATCTGGGCGGTCAGCTTCTCGCAGTGCAGATCGATGAACTCGCCCGTCATCAGGTTCTTGTGGCGTACGCGGACGGTGCGCCGCATCGTCGCGGTGCCCGACGGGCGGTGCATCGTCATGCCGCCGTGCCACTCGAAACGTGTGAGCCCGGGCCCGGCGTTCGCGAGCTCGGCGAGCACGCCCTCGCCCGTCGGCTCGGGCGACGTCGCGCCCGATTCGGTCCGGTCCAGGATCAGCAGCTTGCCCGGGCTCAGGACGGTCAGCCGCTCCTCGTCGTTGTCGGCGACGAGCTGCATGCCCTCCAGGTAGAACAGCTGCTCGACCTGCTCCGGGTTGTCCGCGGCGTACACGCGCGACTCGACGTGCGCGGGCGCGACGCCGTCCGCGTCCGATGTGCCGAACGCCGTCGCGCGCGCGAGCCGGCGTGTCGCGTCGTCGCCCTCGGAGAACCCGCCGCCCCCGTCGTGCGGGGTCAGCTCGATCAGCACCCGCTCGGCGGAGACGGTGTCACGCGTCAGCGCGTCCGGGCGGGAGACGACCGCCGCGCTGCCGAACGCCTCGACGCGCCCGGCGAAGTCGTCGAACGACATCCCCTCGTTCCACGTCGCCAGCACGTCCGATGGCTCGCCCGCATCGTTCAGGGCAACGTGCTCGAACGAGCCGGCGCCCATGACGGTCGCACGCCGGCTGCGCGCATCAACGAGGATCTCCGGGCCCGAGATGCCCGTCGCGTTCTGCCCGATCCGCGCGGGCGACCCGGTGAGACGCACCACCTCGCCCACGGCGTCCGCGTCGATCCGCTCGCCCGACGCGAAGGTGCCGTCGGCGCCGCGATACTCCGCGCCGACCTCCATCAGCACGTGCGAGAGCGCCAGGTCGCCGTCCAGCCCGCGGTCCATGGTTGCCGTGATCGACTCAGCGGTGATCGTCGAGCCGTCCTGCTGCCCGCGGACCGAGCCCGTCGCGACGAGGCGCGTCGGGTCGATCTCGTGCCCGAGCGTGCCCTCAGCGAAGTCAACGCGGATCGAGTCGCCCTCGAGCGAGCCGCCCGCGCCGTCGTCCGCGATTGCATTCTCGACGTCGAGCGACGCGAGCCGGCGCGTGCCGCGCGAGTTGGCAACGAACGCGGCGTCCACGTACGCGCCCTCGAGCGACGAGTCGCCGTCAACCGCCTCGACCTCGCCCGCGAACGACGCGCGGGTCAGGTCGCTCGTGAGCGTGCCATCAACGACATCGAACATGAAGTCCGCCTGCTCGGACCACCGGATCTGCTGTCGGGTGGACCGGTCGTCGGTCGGCTGATCGACGCGCATCACGCCGGGCCCGCGCACGTGGATGTTCCCCGTCGCGAGGTTCGCGAGCATGCGGCTCGCGTTCAGGCTGCCCGCGCCGGGCATCATGAGCTCGACGTTCCCGCCCGGCCCGGAGAAGACCAGCTCGCCGCGCGTGAACGCGTAGTCGAGCGAGACGGAGTGCCCGTTCGCGCCGGACTCCGAATCCGCGAACTCGACGAGCCCGGACCGCTCGGCCGTCATGTGCATGTACACGTCGTCGCGCGCGAGCTGCTCGGGCTCGCTGTCCGGGATCGGCTGGATCTGCAGCGGGCCCGTCCACGTGAGCACGATCGAGCGGGCCGCATCGGGATCGGTCTCAGCCGCGCTCGGCGTCGCCTCGAGTGTCGCTGCGGTGGTGTCCGCCGCGACGGCGGTTTCAGATCCCGCGGCATCGTCAGGGGTGGCGGTCGCCTCGCCGCCCACCGCCGCGAGGACGGGGTCGTACGCCGCCGCGGGCCGGGGTGTGACGACCGGCTCGGACTCGACCGCCTCGGGCTCGGCCCGCTCGGCCGAGGCGAAGCTCAGTTCCGCGATCGCGTCCGCGGGCAGGCGTCCATCGATCACGCGCGCGAAGATGTCGATCGCGTCGGCGGTCATGCGGTTCGTGCCGCTCGAGACGACCACGCCGTCGCGGAACTCGGCGCGGTAGAACACCGTCTTCTGATCGGCCTCGCTCGCGGCGGGCTCGGGCGCGTTCGTGGTTTCGTTCGTGTTGCTCGCAACAGCGGGCGCCGGCTGGGCCGCGGGTGTCGCGGTCCGCTCGCGCGGCGTGCGGGTCGGCGTGGACGTCTGCGGCGTCTCCGCCGCCACCTCGGTCTCGGGTTCATCTTCACGCACGATCCCGCGCGCCCGATCGAGCGCTGCTCGTTCCTCGTCCGTCTGAGGCGTGTAGACGATCCGCCGCCCCTCGCGGAACTCGGCGAGCTCCAGCCACCCGCGCACCTCGTTGTAAACCGCCGTCAGGTGCTTGCCCTCGAAGCGCAGCTCGGGGGTGTAGGCCACGACCTCGCCGATGGACGAGATCCGCAGGTGGCGCATGTCGAACTCGACGGGCTGGTCGAACTCCACCGTCGCGAGCGGGGGCATGGTCGCCGGGTCCGGGCGTTCGCCGTCGGGTGTCTTCTCGAAGAGCATCCCGCGCACGGGCATCGCTTCGACGCCGTTCGCCGGGTCCGCCGCGCGCCCCTGCAGCACGCCCGACTCGGGGGGCGAGCTGGGCGTGGGCATGAAGAACCGCCCGCGCGCCGCCTCGATGTATGCGTACCGGCCGTCCTCCAGGAAGAACCAGGCCGTGGGCGATTCGACCGACCGCTCGTTGGGCCCGACGGGCTCGAACGACGCCGCTTCGAGGACGCCCGACACGCGGTCCGGGTCGTCCTTGGCGGTCAGGGTGATCTTCATCCCGGTGCCCTGCATGCCCTGGATGTCGGTGATGTCCGGGATGTCGTCGGCGGGCCCCGGGCCCTCGGCGACCGGGTCGGCGCTGGCGGTCCCCAGCCGACCGCTGATCGTGAACCACCCGATCACGATCATAAAGAGGGCGGCGACGCCGACCGCCGCCACCACGCCGAGGTTCAGGTCCGACTTCCGTGCCTTGGGCTGCATCTTCATGGAACCCCCATCGTATCGCGTCCTCCGCTCGGCGGGGGTGGCCGGGCCCCGATGACGCGGTATTGGCGCGCGGCCCGGGCGGGTGCGGCCCCGGTGCGTCCCCCGCCCTCCGGGCGGCCCGTAGACTGCCGGCGTGAACCAGACTTACCGCGTCGAATTGGAAGCGTTCGAAGGCCCGCTGGACCTGCTGCTCTACCTCGTCCGCAAGCACGAGGTGGACCTGCACGACATCCCGATCGCCCCGATGACGGACCAGTACCTCGATTACCTCGAGCACGTGGACCGGATCGACGTGGACCTCGCGGGCGAGTTCCTCGTCATGGCGGCGACCTTGATGGAGATCAAGTCCCGCTGGCTCGACCGCCAGAACGACCCGGACCGAGCGGACGCCGCCATCGACGAGCCCGAGCCGACCGACGACGAGGACCCGCGCCTGGAGCTCGTCAAGCAGCTCCTCGAGTACAAGAAGCACCGCGACGCGGCGGACGAGCTGGACCGCCGGCGCACCGAGTGGTCGCAGCGCTACCCCGCCGCCCCGGCGGGCGTCGAGGGCGACGCGCTCGACCAGGCGATCGAGGACATGGGCGACTACGACCTCGAGGACACCGACCTGCACGACCTCGTCGAGGCCTTCCGCGCGATCGTGAGCAGCGTGAACTTCGACCGCCTGGGCGACCACGAGGTGATCGCCGACGACACGCCGATCGAGCTGCACGCCGAGGACATCGTCGATCGGCTCAAGCGCCTGCCGACGGGCGGCTCGGGCCAGCGGATGACGTTGCGCGAACTCTTCGACGGCCGAACCCGCGGCGAGATGATCGGGCTGTTCCTCGCACTGCTCACGCTGGTGAGGGATCAGCGGGTGGGGGTGGAGTCGGAGGATGGGGACGTGCGGCTCGCGCTCACTCTGGACTCGTCGGGGACTCCGGAGTGAAAAGAAATGTCTTCATCGCATATCTGGTCATCATCCATATCGCGCTGCTGGTTCTATTCGAAGCTGCGATCGGGGTCTTTGATGCCGACGACAAGATTCGGCTCGAAGAGCTTCGCGAGGATGAATCGGCAACACCCGAGGAAAAGCAACTCCACGCTGCGAATCGCAACCTGACGGGCGTCTCGAAGGTGTTCCAGTTGAAGGGTCCGCATGGCGATCCGTTTGCCAGAGTTGGGGTAAACGAATCTGGCGATCCGATCTCTGTCTCAGTCCACCCGCCGGATGAGAATTTTGAGTGGTCGCTCTCGGCTTGGGAAAGTGGTTTAGGAATCGATCTCGAACCTGGTTGGCGTCCAATGCTCTCGATTCGCGATGACGGATCAACCAATCGAGACCCATTGAGCGATCGATGGGTGTACTTGATGGATCTTGATGCGGATGGCATCTTCGATCACAAGAGCTCGAACAGTCCTTCCGGAGCGTTCAGAGAACGATTGGTCGTTACTGAATTGCCTCAGCAACGTACTTGGTCGGATGCAGACGGAGTATCGCGCGCGGATTACTTCGATTTAGAAGGGACCCGCCGGATTTCGACCAGTCATGCGAAATCGAGTGATCAGGTCGATATCGTGTACTACGCATCCGACGGTCAATCCGTACGAACGGAGACTCTCACGATCGATGAATGGGCAGATGTCGCTTGGCAGAAAGTAGCGGTGGAAGCGGATTGGTAGCGGTTAGCCCAACCCCGCCACAAACCCCGCGAACCGGTCCATCCCCTCGTTGATCGTCTCTTCGCTGCACGCGAAGCTGATCCGCACGTGGTTGGGCCCGCACCCGCCGAAGTCCTCGCCGGGGACGAACGCGACCTTCGCCTCGGTCAGCAGGGCCTCGGCCAGATCGCTCGCCGACCCGATCGTCGCGCCGCCCGCACTCGTCTTGCCGTACAAGCCGGACACGTCGGGGAAGACGTAGAACGCCCCGGTCGGCTTCGGGCAGCGGATGCCCGGGATCTCGGCGAGGCGCTTCTCGATGAGCTGCGCGCGGGACGCGAACGCGGTGCGCATCCGCTCGATGTCGTCGGGCACGGACGGGTTCGTGAGCGCCTCGCGGATCGCGGCGTAGTTAAAGCTGGTAATGCACGTCGTCATCTGCCCCTGCAGCTTCTGGATCGCCTTCGTCAGCGCGAGCCCGAAGTCGCCCGGCATCGCGCCGTACCCGATGCGCCACCCGGTCATCGCGTACGCCTTGGAGAGTCCGTTGAGCGTGTACGTCCGCTCGGCGACCTCGGGGACGGATCCGATCGAGAAGTGGGGGATGCCGCCGAAGACGATCTTCTCGTAGATCTCGTCGGTGATGATGACGAGGTTCGGCGCGATGGACGCCGCGGCGTCCGCGACGACCGCCGCCAAGGCGCGCAGTTCGGCTTCGGAGTACATCGTGCCGCAGGGGTTGCTGGGCGAGTTGAGCACGAGCACGCGCGCGTTCGGGGTGATGGCGTCCTTGAGTTGCTCGGGGGTGATCTTGAAGTCGTTGTCCACGGTCGCGGGGATCTCACGCACCGCGCCGCCGGCGAGGGTCGCGATTGGGGCGTAGCTCACCCACGCTGGCGTGGGGAGCAGGAGTTCCTGGGGCGGGGCGCCCGGCGCGGGCGGGTCGAAGAGCGCGTGCATGACGTTGAAGAGCACGTGCTTGCCGCCGGCACCGATCGCGACGTGCTCGCCGGTGACGCCGGGGATGTTGTTCTCGTTGCGGAGTTTCGCGGCGATCGCGTCGCGGGTGGGCATGTCGCCGAGGATGGGCTTGTACTTGGTGTCGCCGGCTTTGAGGGCGGCGATCGCGGCGTCCTTGATCGCGTCGGGCGTGTCGAAGTCGGGCTCGCCCGCCGCGAAGATCAGCACGTCCTCGCCCGATGCCCGGAGGGCCTTCGCCCGGTTCGTGAACCCGACGGTGACGGAGGGCTTGAGGGACGAAACGCGATCGGAGAGCGTGAGGTCGGGCATGGGCTCGATCGTACCCGGATGCCAGATAGAATCCGGCCGCGCTTTCGCGCCTGGAGACACACGCCGTGTCGAACACCGTTGAGCCCCGGGTCGTCAGGCCCGGCGAGGCCGAAGTCCTGAACGTCATGGGGTCGCCGACAATCATCCACCTCCCCGCCGAGGCGACCGGCGGGCAGTTCTCGCTCGTCGAGCTCCGCGGCGATGCCGGCGTCGCGATCCCCGCCCACGTCCACGAGCGCGAGGACGAGACGTTCCACGTGGTCGAGGGCGTGGTCCGGTTCACGGTCGGCCAAGACGCCTGGAAGCTCGGCCCGGGGGGGACGGCCTTCGGCCCGCGGGGCATCGAGCACTCCTGGGCCGTGGTCGAGGGCCCCGCCCGGATCGTGCTCGTGCTCACGCCCGGGGGGATGGAGCGGATGTTCCCCGAGTTGGCCCGACTGGGGTCGGGCGGCCCCCCCTCGGCGGCGGCGGTGGGCGAGGTCTGCGGGCGGTACGGGGTCACCTTTGTGTGACCCGGCCCGGGTCGGGCGGTCTGGACGGTCTCTTCGCCGGGGCCTAACATTGGCGGTCATCAACCTTTCGAGGCTCGACGGCACCATTTGACCCCCGGATTCGGTATCCGGTCGGCCATCGGTGTCCGCGACGCTGGGAGACATGCATGCCCCTCGCCCCGGAACTCAAACAATCGGTCATCAAGGACTTCGCGCGCAGCGGGTCGGACACGGGCTCGCCCGAGGTTCAGATCGCGCTGCTCACGAGCCGGATCAAGCAGGTCGCGACGCACCTGCGTGAGCACAAGCAGGACGCCCACAACCGGCGCGGCCTGGTCATGATGGTCTCCCGCCGGAACAAGCTCCTGCGGTACCTCGCCAAGACCGACCCGGACAAGTACCGCGAGACGATTAAGCGTCTCGGCCTGCGCAAGTAACTCCTCGACCCGTGTGCCACACCGGCACGCGGGTTTTTTGGTTCGGGGCCGTCCCGGGCCGACAAGTGACCAGTTTGCCGGGCGCCGGTCGAGCGGCAGTGGGCGCCGGGCTGTCCTCCGAGTCCGATCGGGCTGAGGGAGGTGGACAGCCCCACGCCTCTGCCACTCGTGCAGACCCCACCCCGGCGGTTCGACGCACGTCGCGCGTGCCCTCGCCCGAGGTCCCGCGCGCATCCGTGCACACCCCGAGCGACGCGGGCGAGACCCCGCGCAGAAGGACATTTCAATGGAACCAGTTGTCGTCGAAAAGACCATCGCCGGCCGCGTCATGCGGATCGAGACGGGCGAGGTCGCCAAGCTCGCGACGTCGTGCGTCATCCTGACCTACGGCGATTCGTCGGTCATGGGCACCTGCATGCGTGCCGACCCGCGCCCGGGCCTGGACTTCTTCCCCATGCAGGTGGATTACCGCGAGAAGACCTCCGCCGCGGGCAAGTTCCCGGGTGGCTTCCGCAAGCGTGAGGGTGCTCCGAACGAGAAGGAAATCCTCACGATGCGGATGATCGATCGCCCGATCCGTCCGCTGTTCCCCGACGGGTTCATCGAGGAAGTCCAGCTGCAGTGCTGGGTGATGAGCCACGACCAGGAGAACGACACGGACATCCTCGCCGGGTGCGCCGCGGCGACGGCGTTGTCGATCTCCGACTGCCCGTTCGACGGCCCGCTCGCGACCGTCCGCGTGGGGCGCATCTTCGACGAGAACGACAACCCGCACTTCGTGCTCAACCCGACCGTTTCGCAGCTCGAGTTCTCCGACATCGACCTGGTTCTGTCAGGTCATCGCGATGGTCTGAACATGATCGAGGTCGGCGCGGCCGAGGTGCCCGACGAGGACATCCTCGAGGCGATCAAGTTCGGCGAGCAGGGCATCGCCGAGGTCCTCGATCTGATCGAGGAGCTCGTCGCCAAGGTCGGCAAAGAGAAGCGCATGGGCGACTTCGTGAACACCGTCCCCGACGACGTGATGGCGGCCGTCAAGAGCGCCTGCGAGAAGGAGCTCACCGAGGCACGCAAGATCAAGGGCAAGCACGAGCGCGGCGACGCCGTCAAGGCGATCAAGACCAAGATGCTCGATGAGCACTTCGCGATCGACGACTCGTCCACCCCCGAGGTGTACAACAGGACGACCGAGCGGCGCAAGCAGGCGTCCGAGGCGTTCCGTACGCTCGAGAAGAAGATCACCCGCAAGCTGATCATCGAGCAGAAGACCCGCGCCGATGGGCGCGCGTTCGACGAGATCCGCCCGCTGCACATGCGCGTCGGGCAGTTCGCCCGCACGCACGGGTCGGCCCTCTTCCAGCGCGGCGAGACGCAGTCGATGGTCTCGTGCACGCTCGGCACGGGCAAGGATGAGCAGATCGTGGACGGGCTGACCCCCGAGTACTCCAAGAAGTTCGTGCTGCACTACAACTTCCCGCCGTTCTGCGTCGGCGAGGCCGGCCGCATCATGGGCCCGGGCCGTCGCGAGATCGGGCACGGGGCGCTCGCCGAGCGATCGCTGATGGGCATCCTGCCGAGCCCGGAGGATTTCCCCTACACCATCCGCCTGGTCTCGGACATCACCGAGTCGAACGGGTCCAGCTCCATGGCCTCCGTGTGCGGCGGGTGCCTCGCGCTCATGGACGCGGGCGTGCCGATCAGCAACACCTGCGCCGGCATCTCCGTTGGTCGCTTCACCGATGAGAACGACGAGAACGAGGTCTTCGTCACCGACATCATCGGCGAGGAAGACTTCTTCGGCGACATGGACTTCAAGGTCTCCGGCACCCGCGACGGCATCACGGGCATCCAGCTCGACCTGAAGGCTCGCGGGCTGAGCACCGCGCAGATCGAGACCATCTTCGCGCAGGCGAAGAAGGGGCGTCTGGAGATCATCGAGCAGATCGAGGCGGTCATCCCGGCGCCGCGCGAGAACATCTCGCCCTACGCCCCCCGCCTCATCACCCTCAAGATTCACCCGGACAAGATCGGCAAGCTCATCGGGCCCGGCGGCAAGACCATCCGCGCCCTGCAGGACAAGTACGGCGTCTCGATCGACGTGGACGACGACGGCACCGTCATCGTCGCCTCGCCGGACGGCCCGTCCGTCGAGCGCGCCGAAGCCGAGATCTCCGCGATCTGCGAGGACGTGAAGGTCGGGACGGTGTATGAGGCCAAGGTCGTCAGCACGAAGGACTTCGGCGCCTTCGTGGAGCTCGGCCCGGGCACCGACGCGATGTGCCACATCTCCGAGCTCGCCGACGGGTACGTCGAGAAGGTCTCGGACGTTGTGAAGGTCGGCGACGTGATTAAGGTGAAGGTGATCCTGGTGGACGACCAAGGCCGCATCAAGGTCTCGCGCAAGAAGGCGATGGAGGGCGACAAGCCCAAGAGCGACAAGAAGTCGGACGAGCCGGCGGAAGCGGTCGCGGACTGATCGCCGGAACCATTCCGAAACAACACCACCAGGGCGGGGGGGTTCCCCCGCCCTGTTTCGTTCAGAAGTCGTTTGGATTGCACGGTTTGAGTTGCCCAGAGCGCCATCCCGCGTTGACGCGGGCAGAGAGTTTGGTATTTTGGGACTGTTCCGGTCGCGCACGAGGCGCGGGCGGGCAGGTTCTCCGGTCGGCAGGGCGATGATCTGGGCTTCGTCCGCCGCACGGGTGGTCCGTTCTGTGTCTCCGGGGTGCGGCGCCCCGGGGCGTGGGTCACCCACGGCGTTCCATGACTCCACGGGGGGCGGCCATGGGCGACGGTGTGTCCGAACGACTCGAAGGCATCGAGGGCAAGGTGAAGTGGTTCGACTCCCGCAAGGGGTTCGGGTTCATCATCGGCCCCGAGGGCCAGGACATCTTCGTCCACTACACGGTGATCGAGGGCGACGGGTTCCGCGCGCTCAAGGACGGGTGTTCCGTCGAGTACGACGCGGAGAAGTCCGACAAGGGGTGGCGTTCGACGCGTGCCGCCGCGGTCGAGGAATCGGACCCCGACATCGTCGTGCCCAAGCGGACGTACTCACGCTCGCCGCGCCGGTGATCGCGAGCAACAGTCTGAACATGTGTAGACGGGTGCCCGCGTGACGTGGGCGTGGTCCATCGCCGCGTTTGTGCTGGGCGTGGTCGGCGCGGCGTTGATCGCGCGTCTCGTGCTCGCGCGTGCGATCGCGCGGACGCGTGAGGCGGAGAGACGGGCCCGCGCCGCCGAGCACCTCGCCGAGGTCGGCGCGATGACGGGGGGTCTCGCCCACGAGATCCGCAACCCGCTGAGCACGATCGGTCTCAACGCCCAGCTGCTCGCCGAGGCGGTTGAGGACCTGGGCATCTCCGACGCGGAGCGGGCACGGCTCGCGCGCCGAACCGACGCGCTGCGCCACGAGACCGAACGCCTGGGGGGCATCCTGCAGGACTTCCTCGAGTTCGCCGGCGAGATGCGGATCGACCCTGGCCCGATCGACATCCGCGACATGGTGAACGATCTCGTGGATTTCTACACGCCTCAAGCCGAGGCGATGGGTGTGCGCCTGCGCGCGGACCTGCCCGCGACCGCCGTTCCCGCGCACGCCGACGAGGGTCATCTCAAGCAGGCGGTGCTGAACCTCGTGATCAACGCCGCGCAGGCGATGCGCGGGGCGGAGGGGGCGGGCCCGAGGGAGATCATCCTGCGCGCCCAGAGCACGCCCGCCCATGCCGAGCTGCACGTCATCGATACCGGGCCCGGCATCGACGAGGCGACGCGTGCCCGCATGTTCGAGCCCTACTTCACGACCAAGTCGGGCGGGACGGGGCTCGGGCTGCCCACGAGTCGCCGGATCGTCGGCGCGCACGGCGGGCACCTCGCGGTTCATTCCGAACCTGGGCGGGGGACTGACTTCGTCATCACGCTTCCGGCCGAATCGCCCGCGTGATCACGCGAGCACGCCGCGGGCGATCTCGGCGGCCCGCTCGAGCTCGTCGCGCGTCGTGAGCAGGTCCGGGCAGAACCGCACGATCCACCGGTTGCCCGACGGGCACGGTCGGGCGTCCACGTCCACGCCTTGCTCGGCGAGGGAACGCACGGCGGGCGGGCCGTCGGGCGCGCCGATCGGGACGTACGCGCCGCGGGGGTGGTCGTTGATCGGGCGTACGCCGTGCTCGGCGAGCGCGGCGACGAGGACATCCTGTTGCTTGCGGTTGTACGCGCTGAGCCGTTCGATCCCGATTGCGAGCGTGAGCTCGAGACCGGACCGCGCCTGGTAGAAGGGCAGGATGGCGGGGGTCGCCTCGAGCCACGCGTCGCCGCCGGCGGCGCGTGGGGCGTCCTCAGAGCGGGCGTAGCTGAACGGGTCGGCGAGCGCGAACCACCCGGTGTCGAGCGTCGCGAGCGTCTCCTCGTGCGTCGGGCCCGCGTCGCGGAGGTGGCGTTCGTGGATGGCGAGCCAGCACGCGCCGGGCCCGCCGCGGGTGTACTTGTAGCTGCCGCCGACCATGAAGTCGGCGCCGAGGGCGTCGAACTCGACCGGCATCGCGCCCGCGGCGTGGTAGGCGTCGATCACGACGATCGCGCCGTGGATGTGCGCCGCGGCGATCACACGCTCGAGCCCCTCGAGCACCTGCCCGCTCACGAAGAAGACCGCGCTCACGAGCACGAGCTTGGGTCCGCTCACGCCCGCGCAGACGGCGCCGATGGTCTGGATGATCGCGTCGGCGTCGAACCGACCGTCGGCGTCGGGCTCCACCCAATGAACGCTCGCGCGCCCGCGCCGGGCGTATGACTTGAGCACGGCGTCGTCCGAGTCGAACTCGCCGCGGGTGGAAACGATCGTCCAGGGCTCGGCCGTCGGGTGCGAATTGAGCACGGCCCGAAGGCCCTGCGCGACGCTCGCCTTGGGGACCACGGCGTCCGGGCGGGCGCACCCGATCAACGACGCGATCCGCGCGCGGAACCCGCTGACTTCGTCCATCCAGGCGTCCCACGCGTCGCCGAGCTCGGCGTACCAGTGCGCGAGCCCCTCGCGCACGTCGTCCTCGACGGCGTCCATCGGGCGTCCGAGGGAGTGGTTCGCGAGGTAGATCTCACCCGGCTGACGCGCGAGCACACGCGAGAAGAGCGGGAAGACATGATCGCGAAGCCCGCTTTCGCTCAGATCACCCGGGCCCATCGAGCGGACCGCCTCTCGGATGCGCGCGACGGTCGGGGGCGTGTTGTCCGCGTGTTGGGGCACGCGGGGAGTTTACTCGCGGACGCTCACGGAGACGTCTCCGAAGTCGGAGTTGATCGAGGAGCGGGGTCCCTCGCCGCGGGCGGCGGTGAGTGATCCTCTGGACTTCATCGAGCGGGCGTTCGAGCCGGCCTCGATCAGGCTGGCGGAGCCGAAGTCCGTGTCCAGCGCGATGTCGCCCGAGAAGGCGGGGCCGGCGCTGAGGGACACGTCGCCGAAGTCCGCCTCGACGTGCACGGG
>JAUHXM010000029.1 GCA_030426605.1 Phycisphaerae bacterium
GCATGCACGCGCACCTGCGGGCGCTGTTCGCCCGCGAGCCGTTCGCCGACATGATCGACGGGCGCATCACCGAGACCAAGCTGCGCCTGACGAACGGCTCCGAGGTCCAGCTGCTCGCGCAGTCGCAGACCAGCGTGCGCGGCACGCGCGTCCAGAAACTCCGGTGCGACGAGGTCGAGCTCTTCGACGAGCAGGTCTGGGAAGCCGCCCAGCTCGTGACCCGCGAGAAGACGTGTGGGCCGGCGGGCGACCCGGTGTTTGTGCCCGGGTCGATCGAGTGCCTGAGCACCATGCACGTGCCCTACGGCATCATGCACGCGCTCGTGAAGGACGCGAACAGGCCCGTGTTCCGCCACGAGCACGAGGACGGCTCCCTCGCCGAATCGACGCGCACGCTGTTCCGCTGGGGCGTGCTGGACGTGCTCGGCGCCTGCGGCGACGGGCACGCGTGCGACGCCTGCCCGCTCGAGCCCGAGTGCGGCGGGCGCGCCAAGGAACGCGACGCCGAGACCGAGGGCGCGGGCCACATCTCGGTGAGCGACGCCGTACGCCTCAAACGCCGCGTGAGCCAGGCGACGTGGGGTGCCGAGATGCTCTGCCTGCGCCCGCACCGGTCGAACTGCGTCCTGCCCGAGTTCGACGTTGCGATGCACGTCATCGACCGCGCGCCCGAGCCGACGAACACGTGGGCGTGGATCGGCGGGATGGACCTCGGCATCCGCGCGCCCGCCGTCATCCTCTGGGCGGCGGTGGACGACGGCGGCGTCGTCCGCGTGCTCGACGAGCGCGTCGTCGCGGGGGTGACGCTCGAGGGCCACGTGGCGGCGGTCGGCGAATCAGATTGGCCCTCGCTCGCGTGGATCGGCGTCGATCCCGCGGGGCGTCAGCGGTCCAAGCAAACGGGGATCTCCGACGCCCAGGCGCTGCGCAAGCTCGGCGTCACCGTCCGGGACCGGCGGATGGGCGTCGAGCAGGGGCTGGGCCTGCTCCGCGCCCGGTTCAAGCCCGCGACGGGCCCGCCGACGCTGTACGTCCACCGGCGCTGCGAGAAACTCATCGAGAGCCTGGAGAAGTACCGCTACCCGGCGGACCGCCCGGAATCGCTCGAGCCGGTGAAGGACGGATCCGACCACGCCGTGGACGCGCTGCGGTACATGATTCAGAACCTGGACGCGCCGTACGAGACGAAACGGGGTCGCTACACCTGAGCGATCAGGGCGCCGGCATCGGGGTCAGCAGCGGGATGAGCGTGTCGATCACGACGAAGCTCGCGATGGCCAGCAGGACGATGCCCGTGATGATCTGGGCCGTCATCATCGCGACGTGCTTGGGGTACTTCTTCATGTCCCCCACGCGGACGGCCTTGAAGGCGAGGGCGATGCCCAGCGCGATCGGGATGAGCAGGAGGTACCACACCGCGTTCGCGTCGATGGGGTCGATGAAGGGCGTCCAGGCGAGGGTCGTCATCAGGCGTTCCCCCCGTCTTCGCGGCGCGTCCAGACGGTGGGCAGCAGGGCGTCGAGGAAGACGATGAGGTTCATCATGCCCGCGAGGGTGCACGAGAGCTGCCCGATCTCGTTCATCCGCCCGACGCCCTTCTTGTTGGGCGGGCCCATGCCCTGGGCGATCTCCTCGTCGGAGAGCTCGCGCCAGACGCGGTTGCCCTGGGCGTCGGTGGCGATCGTTTCGTTGGGGTAGCCCGAGCGGAGCTCGTTCGAGTCGGGGTCGTGTGCCTTGAAGTGGTTCTGGTGGGCGTAGTCGATGCCCAGGGCGATGGGCCCGACGAGTGCCTGGCCGTAGAACCAGATCTTGTCCTCTTTGGAGTCGACGGCGTCGATGCCCCCGATGAAGAGCCCGCCGGCGAAGAGGAGCATGATGCCTGCGAAGGCGCCGAGGGCTCGTGCGGGGCGTTTGAGGACGAGGTAGCCCGCGCCGGGGACGGCCGCCGCGGCGAGCGCGGCGACGGGGTTCAGGCCCTCGGTCGATCCAGATGCCATGTGCCGGGGGTGTCCTTCCTGGTCGGGGGTCGGGAGTGTACTCCGCGGGGTCGGGCGGGGTTCGGTGATCGCGGGTGGGGCGTTGACACGACGGCGCGCGGCGGTACCGTACGCGCATCGCGGCACCCGATCGCCGCACCGCCGGGCACGTGCCCGATGGAGGACCCGATGAGCGCCGTCATGACCCCACCCGAAGTTCTCGACCCTGATGTTCTGGACCCTCGGACCGCCGAGCCCGTTGCGTCGGGTGCGTTGCCCGCGTGGGAGGCGCCCGCGTCGCCGTGGTCCGAGAGCATCGAGCCGCGTGCGGGTGTGGACGGCGACGAGGACCCGGACGAGGCTTATTTCCTCGATGATGACGAGGATGAGGATGATGAGGGCTACGACGAGGACCTCGACGAGGAACTCGACGATGATCTCGAGGACGACTTCGAGGACGAGCGCGACGATGACGATGATGACGACGACCTGTAAGCGCGCGTCCTGACGTCACGAGACCGAGGGGCGCCGCGATCGGAGGCGCCCGATGCCCAAGAACACGAAGAGCGAAGATCCGTCCCGCCAGGGCCCGCCCCCCGGGTCGGTCGTGGACCGGCGGCTGGGGCTCGATCAGCGCGACGGCGAGCGTGTCGGCCCCAAGCCGACGAGCGGGCTGGAGCGCCGGCGTGGGCCGGGGCGTCGGCTGAGCGACTTCACGAAGTCGGCCGAAGAGGGCGAGATGACGCCCGAGCAGTTCCTGTTCCTCGTCGCGATCGACGAGTTCAAGCGCGTCAACGACAAGCCCTACCCGACGTGGACGGACGTTCTGGAGGTCATCCGCTTGCTGGGCTACCGCAAGACGTGCGCGATGGAGCTAAACCTGACGCGTGCGGAGGACTGGACCGAGAAGGCGGATTCGCCGAGCGACGTCCGCCCGGACAACTGGTCGAGTCGGCCCGTGAATCCGACGGGCAAGGAGAGCCGCCTGGAGCGCGCCGAAGAGGAGGTCGATTTCGATCGGCTCGAGCGCGAGCTCGACGAGCTCGAGGGGTTCGGCGAGGCGGCGTGAGTGCCGCCCCGGATTCTCGCAACCATGCTTGGTGAGTCGGGGTATCGGGCGTCATGCTGACGCTCTGTATCGCTGCGTGCGCCCTCTCGGCGGGCGAGCCCGAGTCGATCACGTTCGAGTGGACGACGGACGCCGGCGAGCGTTGGACGCACGCCGCGCTGATCGAGCGCCCGGACCGCGAGACCGACACCGGGCTGGGCGTCATGCTCTTCGGCGGCGGGCTCAGCGCGGACCTCCACTGGACCACGCCCGGCTCGTACGAGCACGACGGCGAGACGCACCGGATGACCATCTCGGGCGAGGACACCCGCGACGCGGACACGCTTGCGGCGGCGTTGCTCGACGCCGGGTTCACCGTGCTGCGTTCCTCGGCGGTCCGCGAGGGCGACCCGCTGCACGCCGAGAACCGCGCGATGGCGCAGGCCAAGCCGTTCCCCGAGACCGTGACGATGGCGGTCGCCGCGTGGGGCGCGCTGCTCGACCGCGCCGAGCTGGAACCGGGCGAGGTGTTCGTCGTCGGGCACTCGTTGGGCGTGCCGCGGTCGCTGTACGTCACCGAGGGCCGCGCGGCGGGGTACGTCATGCTCGCCGGGGCGTACGTGACGCCCAACCGGGCGCGGACTTCGGCGCTCGCGGAGGCGGCCGCGGACGAGCCGGGGGAGGACTACGACGCGTCGGGCGACATCGCCGGGTGGGAGCGTGCCGCGTCTCGCGCGATCCGGACGGGCGAGACGCGGACCGCCGAGCGGTTCACGAGCGGCGGGGCCGAGTTCGACTGGGCGTGCGACGTGCTCGCGGCGTCTGAGGCGCCGGCGCTGGCGATCTGGGGCGGGCTCGACACGATCAGCTACCACGGGCCCGTGCTCGATCACCTGCTGCCGGGGCAGGTCGAGACGGTCTATGTCGCGAACCGCGGGCACAACCTTGCGTCCGAGGAGGACGGTCTCACCGGCCCGATCGACCCGGCGGTCGTCGAGCGGATCGTCGGTTGGATCGCCGAGCACGCCCGGGAGTGACGGCGCGGCCGCGGGTACCATCGCTCCATGCCCGTTGACGCGACGCAGTACGAGAAGCTCGGGGCGTTCTACCTCGGGCGGACCCACGACCTCGAGTCCGGCGAGACGTCGGGCGACCCGATTTTGTATGACGCCCGCGATCTGACGACGCACGCCGTGTGCGTGGGGATGACGGGGTCGGGCAAGACCGGGCTGTGCCTGACGATGATCGAGGAAGCCGCGATCGACGGCGTGCCGGTCATCGCGATCGACCCGAAGGGCGATATCGGGAACCTGCTGCTGACGTTCCCCGAGCTGCGTCCCGAGGACTTCCGCCCGTGGATCGATGAGGGTGCGGCGGCGCGGAAGTCGATGTCGCCCGACGAGTACGCCGCGGCGCAGGCGGAGCTGTGGCGGACCGGTCTGGGCACGTGGGGGCAGGACGGCGCGCGGATCAAGCGCCTGCGCGACGCGGTGGACCTGGCGATCTACACGCCGGGCTCGCAGTCCGGGCGTCCGCTGGCGGCGCTGAAGTCGCTCGACGCGCCGCCGGCCGGGTTGATCGAGGACGCCGAGGCGCTGCGCGACCGGGTGATCGGGACGGTTTCGGGCTTGCTCGCGCTGGTGGGGGAGAACGCGGACCCGGTGCGTTCGCCCGAGCACATCCTGCTGAGCACGATCGTGGAGGGCGAGTGGCGTGCCGGGCGGAGCGTGGGGCTGGAGCGGCTGATCGGTCTCGTGCAGGCGCCGCCGTTCGACACGGTGGGTGTCGTCGAGCTGGACACGTTCATGAAGCCCAAGGACCGCACGGGTCTTGCGATGGCGTTGAACAACCTGCTCGCCTCCCCGGGGTTCGCGGCGTGGCGTGAGGGCGAGAAGCTGGACATTCAGCGGTTGCTGCACACGCCCGAGGGCAGGCCGCGGGTGAGCGTGCTGTCGATCGCGCATCTGTCCGAGCAGCAGCGGATGTTCTTCGTGACGCTGCTCTTGAACGAGATTGTCGCGTGGATGCGGACGCAGCCGGGCACGGGGAGTTTGCGCGCGATCGTGTATATGGACGAGGTGTTCGGGTATTTCCCGCCGAGCGCCGAGCCCCCGAGCAAGCGGCCGCTGCTGACGATGATGAAGCAGGCGCGGGCGTACGGCGTGGGCGTCGTGCTCGCGACGCAGAACCCGGTGGACCTGGATTACAAGGGGCTCAGCAACGCGGGGACGTGGTTGCTGGGTCGGCTGCAGACGGAGCGCGACAAGCGGCGGGTGCTCGAGGGGCTTGAGGGCGCGAGCGTCGCGAGCTTCGACAAGGGGGCGATGGAGCGCACGCTGGCGGCGCTCGACTCGCGGGTGTTCCTGATGCACAACGTGCACGAGGACGGGCCCGTGGTGTTCCACACGCGCTGGGCGATGAGTTATCTGCGCGGGCCGTTGACGCGGGATCAGATCCGGACGCTGTGCGCGCGGGATGGAGCGGAGAGCGCCGCGCGCGAGCCGGTGGGTCCCGCCCCGGTTCCTGAGGGTGGTGTGGAAGACCCGGGGCGGGGACGCCCCGGCTCGCGCGCCGAGGGTGCCGTTGGAGCGCCGGGATCCGTGGAGGCGCCGCTCGTCGCGCCCGGCGTCGAGGTCGGGTTCCTGCCGGTCGCCGACCCGCCCGCGGAGGGTGAGCGGATCGTGTATCGACCCGCGGTGATCGGGCGCGTGCCGATGCACTACGTGCGTGTGGCGGCGAAGATCGATGAGTGGCACGATGAGCTGATGCTGGGTTTGCTCGGTGGCGACGACCCGTGGGACGAGCCGATCGCGCTGGAGGGGAACGCGATCGACCTGGACGACACCCCCGAGCCGGGCGCGGCGTTCGAGGACCCGCCGGCGAGCGCGCGGTCGGCGCGGTCGGGCGCGGCGTGGCGCAAGGGGCTCATCGCGCACCGGTACCGGCACGGGTCGCGCCCCGTCTGGCATTGCAAGGCGTTGAAGACGTACTCGGCGCTGGGGGTGACGGAGGGCGACTTCCGCGCGCGCCTGCGTGAGATCGCGCACGAACGCCGGGATGAGGAGCTCGACGGGCTTAAGGAGAAGTACGCGCCCAAGCTCGCGGCGTTGCGTGAGCGGATCCGCAACGCCGAGCAGAAAGTCGAGGTGGAGAAGGACCAGCTCAAGACCTCTGGGCTGACGACCGCGGCGTCCGTGGGCGCGACGATCCTGGGGGCGCTGCTGGGGCGCAAGAAGGTGAGCGCCACGAACGTGCGTCGGGCGGGGACGGCGCTCGGGCGCGCCTCGCGGACGGGCAAGGAGAAGTCCGACGTCCGGCGGGCCGAGGAGGATCTCGCGGCGCTGGAGCGGAAGCTTGAGGGGTTGCGGTCCGATTTCGAGTCGGACCTGGAGGAGGCCCGGGCGCGGTTCGAGGCCGATGCGCTCGAGGTGACGGAGATTACCGTCCGCCCGCGGAAGACGGACATGTCGGGCGCGGCGGTGGCCTTCGCGTGGGCGCCCTACCGGGTGAGCCCGTCCGGGCGCGCCGAGCCGGCGTTCGCGGGCGCATGAAAGACCCCACCCGTTGGGTGGGGCTGGATCGGAACCAAGCGATCGTTTGTTGTCAGCGGCGGCGACGCACGCCGACGACCGCGCCGAGGGCGAGCAGGCCCGCGCTGGCCGGGGCGGGCACGTAGGCGAATTCGAACTCGCGGAAGAAGACGAAGTCGTCGCCGCCCGGGCCGGCGGTGTGGAACGTGACGGTGCTGAAGGCGGTGGCTTCGACGATGCCGACGAAGACGGCGCTGGGCGCGCCGCCGCCGAGGGCGCCGAGGTCGTAGGTGTTCCCGTTGCCGGTGGTGACGGCGAAGCCGTCCTGGACGAAGGTGTTGGACCAGAGCCCGGCGAAGGCTGTGATCTCGGTCTCGAAGGTGAAGGTCACGCTGGAGAGGTCGCCCGGGGAGAAGTCGAAGACGAAGTTGGGGACGGTGTTGAGGTCCGCGTCGCCCGTCGAGCCGCCGTTGGCGGTGACGTGGAAGAACCCGCCCATGTCGAAGGGGGTGCCGGGCTCGAAGTCCACGGGGGCGAACGCGGCGTAGTCGGGCGTGGTGATCGCGCCGCCGGCGGCGGTCACCCAGTTCGACCGGTCCAGGAAGGTCTGGGCCGACGCGGTCGCGCCGGCGCATGAGACAACGATCGCGCAGGCCATCGCGGTGCGGGTCATGGGGTGCCTTTCTCTCTCTCGCTCTCTGCGTCGGCCCGTGCGATTCCGAGACTCGGCCCCGGGCGCGACCCCTTTTTCAACAGACGACGCACCCTACCGGAAGCGGCGAATGTTTCCAAGTCCTAATGGGACAAGGGGTTGCGATAACCAAGCGGGTGCGGCGCTGGCCGCGGGAGCGGGGAGATTATTTGCCTGTGTAGTAGTCGATGTTGATCTGGACGTACTTGGACCACTGCTCGGGGAGGTCCTCGTCCTGGTAGATCGCCTGGACGGGGCATTCGTCCACGCACAGGCCGCAGTCGATGCAGACGTCCGGCTCGATGTAGAGCTGGTCTGCGGTCTCGAATTCGGGCTCGTCGGCGGTCGGGTGGATGCAGTCCACGGGGCACGCGTCCACGCAGCTGGTGTCCTTGGTCCCGATGCAGGGTTCGGCGATGATGTGCGGCATGTCGCCCTCGCGATCTCGAACGCCCGCGACACGGCCCGCGGGGGATGGGTGCTTGTCCGGACACAGGTTAGGAGGCTCGCCGCGCTCTGGGGCGGGGCCCCTCAGGAGCCCTCGCCCAGCACGTAGGCCCGGATGATGGCGAGCTTGTCGTAGTCGCGTCCGCACTCGGGGCACCGGCCGATGACGGGCAGGTCGGCCAGGGCGTACGAGCAGGTCGGGCAGGGGACGGGCGCGGGGATCGCGACGTGCTCGGGCACGATGGGGGCGGGCTCGGGGTAGCACGCGTCGAGTGCCTCGGGCCCGTGCTGGGTGACGACGCGTTCGAGCAGGTCGTATGGCTCGGCGCAGGCCGGGCAGGTGCCGTCGATGGCGCCGGGGGCGCGGGGCAGCTCGGCGCGGCATGCGGCGCAGGTGATCGTGATCGCGGGGTCGAGGCGCGACAGGTCCGCTTCGGCCTGCTCGTCCCACCCGTGATCGACGGCGGGCAGCGCGCGCCACTCGGCGATGAGCGCCTCGGCGACCTCGCGTTCGCGCTCGTCGGCGAGGTGGACCTCCATCGCGCCCATCTGCCCGGGCTTGAGGCGGTAGAACTGAGCATCGCCCAGCGGGATGTGGACGCGCGCGACGACGCCGTGCTCGAGCAGGTAGAGGACGGCGTTCTGGGCGTCGATCGCCGAGGCGAAGTTCGCGATCTTGCGCACCGATCAGGCCCTCACCCGCCCGGCGCCGGGTCTTTGGCGTCTGCGCGCATGAAGAGCGCGTCGCCCTTCGCGATCTGCTGGCCGACCTGGATGCTGTGCGCGCCCGTCCACTCGGCGAGCTCGGCGAGCGGGGCGCGGAACCCGCTGTTCGCGTCGGTGGGGTCGCGCAGGTGCTCGCAGTTCCAGAGGCGCCAGAGGTCCGCCATTTTCTCGGGCATCGCGGGGTAGAGCATCAGGCTCGCGATGCGCAGGGCTTCGGCGCAGGTGTAGAGGATCGTTGCGAGGGCCTTGTCGGCGTGCTCGTGGTCGTCCAGGCGTTTGGCGAGGGTGAAGGGGGCGGTGTAGGAGATGAAGTCGTCCACCTCGCGCGCGAGGGTGAGGCCGCAGAGGAGCATCGATTCGAGGTCGAGGTCGCCGGCGTGCGTCTGGTACTGGGCGGTGAGGTCGCGGGCGCGCTGGGCGAAGTTGAACGTGCGCTCGGGGTCGTCCACGGGCTTGTCCGCGGCGTCGCGGGCGGCGATCGCGATGGGCAGGGCCTTGCCGCCGGGGAGGCCGAACTCGCCGTTGCACTGGCGCTCGCAGGCTCCGTTCAGGTACTTCTCGATCATGTTCGCGACGCGGCTGGTCGCGTTGCCGAACGAGTTGGCGAGGTCGGCGTTGTAGACCTCGATGAACCGGGCGTGGGCGAAGTCCGCGTCGTTCGCGCCGGCGGGCCCCTGCGTCGCGAGGTACCAGCGGACGGCGTCGAGGTGATAGCGGTCGGCGTACGCGCGGAGCAGGTCAATCTCGATGAAGTTGCCCAGCGATTTGGACATCTTCTTGCCCTCGCGGATCCAGTAGGCGTGCGCGTAGACCGTCTCGGGGGGTGTCTCGCCCAGCGCCCGCAGCATGCAGGGCCAGACGACGGCGTGGAACCAGAGGATGTCCTTCGCCATCATGTGGACGGGGGCGTTCCAGAACTTACGCCGATCGGGCTCGTCCACGACCGTCAGGTAATTACACAGCGCCTCGATCCAGACGTAGATCCGGTGTTCGGGGTCGCCGGGCATGGTGATGCCCCAGTCGGGGTCGCCCTCCTTGATGCGCCGCGAGACGGGCACGCGCTGCAGGCCCTGCTTGAGGCGTCCGAGGACCTCGTTCTTGCGCGCCTCGGGCAGCACGCGGATGGCGCCCGACTCGATCTGGTCCTGCAGCCAGGCGGCGTGCCTGGGCAGGTCGAAGAAGTAGTTCTGCTCGGTGCGCTGCTCGAGTGGCCTGCCCGTGACGGGCGACTTGAAGTCGTGCTCCTTGGCGGTGGTCTCGGTGACGTACTCCTCTTGCGAGGGGTCGTACCACCCGGAGTAGTCGCCGAGCTCGATGTCGCCCTGGTCGAGGAGTTTCTGGATGTAGGCGGTGGCGCGGTCCTTGTGGCGGTCTTCGGTGGTGCGGACGAAGTCGTCGTTCGAGAAGTTCATGAACGCGAAGGCGTCCTTGAAGCGGTTGGCGTTGGTGGTGGCCCATTCCATGGGGGTGACGCCGTGCTCGGCGGCGGACTTGGAGACCTTCTCGGCGTGCTCGTCCGTGCCGGTCAGGAAGAAGACCGGGCGGTCGGGGCCCCCGATCAGGCGTTGGGCCCGGGCGGCGACGTCGGCGAGGAGCGTGGTGTAGCAGTGCCCGATGTGCGGGCGGTCGTTGACGTAGTAGATCGGGGTCGTGACGTAGTAGGGATCGGCGCTGGGCATGGCGGGATCGTACGGGGGTGGGGGTGGCGCGCGAGCCGGGGCGTCCTCGCCCCGGGCGAACTCGGGCGGTATCGGGTGCGTTGATCAAGATCCGGGGCGGGGAGGCCCCGGCTCGCTTACGCTTGGGGGCTCAGGAGGGTCGGTGTGGAGCGGACGCGGTTCGAACAGCTCGCGCTGGGGCAGATGGACGCGGTCTATCGGCTGTCCATGAAGCTGGCCCGCCGGCCCGAGGAGGCCGAGGAGCTGGTCCAGGAGGTCTATATCCGCGCGTTCCGCCCGGGGACGATCGAGCGGTTCGAGGACCAGTCGGGCGGGGCGGACTCCGAGGGCAGCATGCGGAGCTGGCTCTTTGCGATCTGCCACAACGTCTTCTACACCCGGATCAAGAAGGAAGGGCGGCAGCCCGCCAACGTCGGCGAGTTCTTCGGCGAGGCCTCGGGCGGGCCCGCGCCGGACGAGGCGCCGCCGGTCTGGGAGCTGAGCCAGCTGGACTGGGAGCACGTGGACGGGCGGCTCAAGGACGCGATCGAGGACCTCAAGCCCGAATACCGGGAGGTCCTGCTGTTGTGGGGTGTTGAGGGGCTGAAATATCGGGAGATCGCGGCGATCATGGAGGTCCCGATCGGGACGGTCATGAGCCGCCTGCACCGGGCTCGGAAGCTTGTGACGGATGCGCTGCTGGCCGATGAGGATTTGGCGGCGGAATTGGGGGTCCGTGCGGAATGAAAGCCTCTGGGGCGGGGTATACCCGGTGCCGACCCGTTCTGGAAATCGGCACCCAGAGCCCCGAAACGACCTCCAGGGGGGGCGATGGACGGTAGAACGTGATGCGTGACGAATTTTCACAAGGTGATGCCGCGAGCGGGCGTGACGAGATCCGGGATCTCCCGACGCTCCTGCGCGCCGCGGCGGACGGCGAGCTGACCGCTGCCGAGCAGGCGCGGCTCGACGAGCACTTGAGCGCCAACGAGGGTGATCAGGCCCGCCTGGCGTTTGAGCGCGGGCTCAAGACGGCCTGCGGGCGCGCGATGGGCGGCGGGCGTTGCCCGGATGCGCTGCGGGCGTCGGTCGAGCGGATCGCGGCGGAGTCTCACCCGGCGTACGCCGCGGGCGTCGGGGCGCGGGCCGAGGAGACCCGGTCGGCGTCGTTCTGGAGCTCGCCCCGGTTCGGGCGTGTGCTCGGGGCGGCGGCGGCGGTGGTGCTCATGATCGGCGTGGGCGCGGTGCTTGTGACGCAGTCGGGGACGGGCGGCGCGCCCACCGGCGGGGCGGGCGAGCCCGCGCGGGATCTGCAGCTCGTCGCCTACCGCGACGAGATCACGCAGTTCGTCGCGAAAGAGCACGGTCGGTGCTGGGAGAGCGAGGACGCCGCGGACCGGAAGTTCAAGTTCAAGGACCGCGACGCGGTCGTGTCGGAGTTTCGCTCGCTGCTCGGCGGCGAGATGCACATCCCCGCGTTGGACCAGCCGGTCGAGTCGATCGTCTTCCGCGGCGCGGGGCGGTGCCACCTGCCCAAGACCGAGGGGTCGGCCCACCTTCGCTGGGATATCCCCGCGACGGCGGAGACGAAGGCGACGGCGGTCTCGATGTTCGTGGCGCCTGACAACGGCATGCTCGAACTGCATGAGGGCGTGACGTACGCGGTCAACACCGCCGAGTGCGGGGTGAAGGGATCGAGCGTGCTGCTCTGGAGGCAGGACGGGTCGCTCTTCTGCCTGATCTCGGAGACCGAGACCGGGGCGTGCAACAAGTTCCGCAAGCAGATGGGCGCCCCCGAGGAGACCGAGGGGCTCTGAACCCCCCTCGTGGACCCAGACGCCCTCGCCCGACGCAACACGTTTCAGGCCCGGCGCGTGCGGGTTATCCCGGTTTGGCGGTCTGGTGCGCGTGCGCGGGGCGTGCGGGTCGTCGGAGTCTTGGGTGGGCGCGAACGGGCGGGTCGGTCGGGTCGAATAGACTTGTGAGGAGGCCGACATGCCTACGAGTTCTCGGACGATGTGTGTTCTGACCATCCTGGCCCTGTCGGGCGGCGTTGCCGGTGCGCAGAACGCGCTGGGCGACGGGCGGGGGCTGGACAACAACCTGTCGCCCAACTCGCCGTACAACACGGCGCGGCAGGACTTCGGCAACGAGCTGCGTTTCCGCAACGCGATCGCGACGGGCAACGCGCCGGGCGGGCTGAGCTTCCGCGGCGACGTGGGGTACTCGTCGCCGTACGAGTTCCGGGGTGAGCTCGGGTCGGACTCGCTGTTCAGCTTCCGGCGTGACTCGGTGTACTCGGGGCTGGCGGGGATGGGCATCCGCGGGACGGAGGCGGTGCAGTATCAGTTCGCGTTGACGACCGGCGCGCGGGTGCCGCAGAACGTGGTCGGGTCGCTCGTGGTGCCGCGTGACCCGGCGTCCAGCGCGGTGGCGCGTTCGGGCGGCGTGCTGAGCCAGCGTCCGCAGTACGGCGGGGTGGTGGAGCGTCCGGGCCAGCAGATCGAGTACCGGGCGGACGGCACGATCGATCCGACGACGTTCGACGAGAGCGCGTTGAACCAGATGCGCAGCACGTCGGCGTACACGGCGAACCGCGGGTACTCGCCGTTCCTGCTCACCACGATCGGGGGTGAGCAGCAGGGGACCGAGGAGCGCGCGATCACGGCGACGCCGCTTCGCGGGCTCAAGGCGAGCACGTTCTACGACCCGAGCGTGGATCTGCTGCGCGATGGCGCGGCGGAGACACGGCCCGAGGGATACATGGGCAACGACCCGGCGGTCGAGCGTCCCGAGCCCGGCGCGCAGACGACGCGTCTCGAGGTCGAGCGGCCCGTGACGGCGTACGAGGAGGTGCTCGAGCGCCTCGCGGCTCGCGCTGCGGAGCAGGGGCTCGACGCGCCCATCGAGGGCGCCGCGAACGTGCCCGAGTGGCAGCGCCGGATCGTCGAGCTGCGTGAGCAGCTGCTGACGGACCCGAGCACGGCGACGGACCCGGGCGACAGCGGTGAGCCGGCCATCCGGAACATCCCGGGGTCGGACGTGGACCTGCCGCGCGAGATCGACGTGCCCAACCCGCGGGCCGAGGAAGAGCCCGAGGAGCGCAGCGCGGTGGACGTGCGGTTCGACGCGGCGACGATGCGGCTCCTGCGCGAGTCTGGCGAGGAGGTCTCGCACCTCGTGAACCCGGACGCCGAGTCGGTGGACCCGTATGTGCTGCACCTGCGGTCGGGCCAGCGGCTGCTGTCGTCGGGCAAGTTCTTCGACGCGGAGGAACGGTTCACGCGGGCGCTGAGCGTGCGCCCGGGCGATGTGACGGCCCAGGTCGGGCGTGTGCACGCGCAGATCGGCGCCGGGATGTACCTCTCGGCGGCGTTGAATTTCCGCACGGCGGTGATCGGGGCGCCGACCGTGATCTCGACGCGTTACAGCGACAACCTGCTGCCGAGCGCCGAACGGATGGACAGCATCATGCGGGCGTTGCGTGAGAACGCCGGGCTGGCCGAGCGCCCGGGCGGGCGGCTGGCGCTGGACCCTTTGGTCGAGCGTGATTCGGCGTTGCTGCTGGCGTACCTGGGGTATCAGCGTGGCGACCGGGACGCGGTGCGCGAGGGGCTGAACGAGTTCCGGGCGCGCGTCGCGCCGACGCCGGAGCGCCCGGGGGCGTCGGTCGATTTCAGGCTCGCGCAGCTGCTCGAGCGTGTGTGGGTCCTGGGTGAGCCGGTGCCCGGCGCGGACGGCGAGTGAGCGCGCCGGACACGACCCAGCCCGAGACGTTCCGTGCCGATACAGACACGCCTCAGGACCGGGCGCACCCGGTGCGCGCGGCGAGCTCGTCCATCGCGCCGGGCGGGCGTGCCCCCGCGACCATCCGGTCGTTTCTGACCGACGGCTCGCTCGCGGCGCTGTGCGCCGAGCTTGGGCGGGCGACGGGCACGACGGTGCGTCTGCGCGACGAGCACGGGCTGGTTCTGAGCGCGTGGGGCCGGGCGGACGAGCCCGGCGCGGACGAGTCGCCGACGGAGGGCGCGGCGACCGTGCCGCTGGTCGTCGATGGCGAGCGGATCGGGGCGATCACGGTCGAGCCGAGCGCCGGCGAGCCGGTCGCCGAGGCGGTGCCCTCGGCGGTCGAACTGCTCGGGCACGTCGCGTGCGAGCTGTGCACGGACGTCGTCGAGCTGCGCAACCGGGTGACGGAGGTCCGCGTGCTGAGCCGGCTGAGCGCGATGCTCACGGACGGTGGGTCGGAGTCTGACGCGTTGACGCTCGCGATCGATTCGGCGCTGGAGGCGTTGTCGCTGGACGCGGGGAGCGTGGTGCTGCTGCCCGAGGACGCGGACGGGCTGAGCTCACGCGAGGACGAGGCGGACATGCAGGTGTCCGTCGCGCGTTCGCTGAGCGACCGGTGGCTGAACGATCCCGCGCCGCTGAGTCGGGGGCGGATGTTCGATCGGTCTGCGCTCGCGGGCGAGGTGGTGATCAGCAAGGACTTGCTGAACGACGACCGGGTGCTGATGCCCAACCGGTGTCGGGCCGAGCGCCTTGGGAGCTACATCGGCGCGGGGATGATCTTCTCGGGTCGGCCCATCGGCGTGATGCGGCTGTACGCGCGTGAGCCCCGGTCGTTCAGCGCGTCGGACCGGCGCTTGATCCGTTCGATCGCGCAGCAGGCGGCGGCGGCGGTGGAGCAGGCGCGTCTGCTGGGCATGCGTGAGCGCGAGCGGCGTGTGCAGCGGTCGCTGCAGGTGGCGGGCGAGGTGCAGCGGCGGATGCTGCCGCGCCACCCGCCGAGCATGGACACGCTCGAGTCCGCCGCGCGGTATGTGCCGTCCATGGAGCTCGGCGGCGACTTCTACGACGTGTTCGACGTGTCGGGCTCGCTCGGCGTTGCGGTGGGCGACGTCGTGGGCAAGGGCGTGGCGGCGTCGCTGCTGATGAGCGCGGTGCGCTCGGCGCTGCGGGCGTACGCCGATGGCGACGCGGACCCGGCGCGCGTGATGACGCGTGTGAACCGGGCGCTGTGCCGCGATACGACGGTGCAGGAGTTCGCGACGGTCTGGTTCGGCGTGATCGACCCGGTGTCGCTCGTGCTGACCTACGCGAGCGCCGGGCACGACCCCCCGGTGATCGTGCGCGATGAGGGCGGGGAGCTGACGGCGCGCCGGCTCGAGACGGGTGGGCTTGTCGCGGGTGTGATGGTCGAGGAGACGTACACGAGCGCGCGCGTGCAGCTGCGGGCGGGCGACGTGCTGGTCGCGTACACGGACGGCATGATCGACGCGGTGCGGTTCGACGGCGAGCGGTTGGGGCGCGCGCGGTTCGAGCGGCTCGCGCTCGAGTCGGTCGAGGAAGAGCGCGGCGAGAGCGCGCAGGTCATCGCGGACCGCGTCCTGTGGAGCGTCCGGCGGTTCTCCGGGCTCGCGGCGCAGGCGGACGACCAGACGCTCGCGGTCGTCCGGGTCACGTGATCTGATTAGAAGCGGGCGTCAGGCGGCGCGGGGGCCGTCGTCGTCGTCGGTGGGCCGGAACTTGAAGGGCGCGAAGGCCTCGTCCGTCAGGCGGTCGAGCTCGTTCAGCGCGTTCTGGGCGCGCTTCAGGGCCCGCTCGGCCATCTCGATCGAGTCCTCGCGGTCCGTCTCGTCGTCGGACGTCTGGCGCATGTGCTCGCGGATCGGGATCGGCGCCGGGGGGTCGTCCTGGTCCACGTGCAGTCTGGGATACTCGGTCATCATGGTCACCTGCCCCGGCCATCGGCCCGATCCGGGGCCCCGTTGAGCGATTCGTCCGGTTATGGGACACATCGCCCGGCGGGACCCGGAACGCTTGCCCGGTTCATCGGCTCGGCTCGTCCGGTTTGAGCAGGATCGGGGGGTCGGAAGTGTCACCCGCCTGTTGTGGGGGGCGGATTGCCGACGCGGGTCTCGGTGCCATCGACGAGGCGCTGGATGTTGGCGCGGTGGCGGTAGATCACGAGGGCGGCGAGGGCGATGGCGACGACCATGAAGGGCCAGGGGTTCAACGCCGCGGCGGCCTGCTCGCGGACGCGGGCGGCCGCTTCGACGGTCTGGGGGGCCAGCTCGCGCGTCGCGCGGGTCTGGGCCATGCGGGT
Source organism: Phycisphaerae bacterium (assembly GCA_030426605.1). Taxonomy (GTDB): domain Bacteria; phylum Planctomycetota; class Phycisphaerae; order Phycisphaerales; family UBA1924; genus BQJQ01. The sequence goes on from JAUHXM010000029.1 coordinate 16,186, forward strand.
GGCGTAGCCGAAGGCGAGCCAGACCCAGATGGGTAGGGAGACCGCGGCGGCGATGGAGGCGGCGGAGACGTAGCGCCAGAGCATGAAGACGCCCAAGAAGACGACGGCGGCGCCAACGACGGGGACCCCCAGCGCCGGGAAGACGCCGAGCATCGCGCCGAGGGCGGTCGCGACGCCCTTGCCGCCCTTGAACCCGATCCAGGGGCTGAACATGTGCCCGAGGACGGACGCGGCGACGACGGCGAGCCACCACCAGGCGTCCGCGGTCGGCACCTCGAACGAGCCGAGGGCGTTCTTCAAGGCGCCCGCGGCGAGGGTGGGGGCGAGCCCTTTGAGCATGTCGAGGGTGAAGCCGAGGGCGAAGAAGCGCCCGCCGAGCGCGCGGCCGAGGTTGGTCGCGCCGGTGTTCTTCGAGCCGACGGTGCGGATGTCCACGCCCTTGGCGAGCCCGATGAGCAGCGAGAACGGGATCGACCCGAGCAGGAACGCGCCGATGACGAAGGCGAGCCAGGTTGTGTCGATCCACGCGGGCACGGGGTGAGGCTAGGCCCGACCCGGCATACCTACGAGCCGCGACCGGGAGGGAGCGGTCTTCACGCGTGCCCTGGGGAATCTGGTCCGCTCCCTCCCGGTCGCGGCTCGTTTGACGTGCGGGGTTCGGCGTCGGTCGGTGGTGGGAGTGGCTTGCCGCGGTTGATGAGCTTCGCCCACGTCTCTTCGGGGGGTTCGGCGGCGATGTCCCACCCGCACTCGGGGCAGACGGCGTCGTCGTCGAGAGCGCGGAGGTCGTAGAGGCAGTTCGGGCAGATGCGTCCGTTCGCCGCGACGACGTGCCGCTGCAGCCGCACGATCCAGACCGGGAAGATCAGGGCGCTCGGGATCATGGCAAGCAGGATGAGCCCGATCAGCGCGGCGATGTACCACGGGGTGGGCATGCCGCGGGCGATCTTGAAGTAGAGCAGCACGCCGAGCATGGGGACCCAGAGCGCCCACCCGAGGACGAAGGGCTTCCAGAGCCCGCGGAGCATGTTGACGTAGAGCGGGCGCGGGTTTGTGCCCGCGGATGGGCCGATGCCCCGTGGCATCAGGCGAGCGCGCCGACGAGCGTCGCGATGAGGTCGCTGAACACGGCGTCCTCGTCTTGCGAGCCGTCCACGCACAGGTGGGTGTCGGGCCAGCGGGCGATCTGGTCGAGGTAGCCCTGGCGGACGCGGCGTTGGAACTCGGCGCCCTTGGACTCCATGCGGTCGAGGTTGTCGCCGCGGAGGAGGGGGTTGAGGCGCTGCGCGGCGGTGCGTTCGTCTACGTCGAAGATGACGACGGCGTCGGGCTCGAGGTTGCCCGTGGCGATGCGGGCGGCGTCGAGGATCTGGTCTTCGGGGAGCCCGCCGCCGGCGCCCTGGTAGGCGAGGGTCGAGCTGACGAACCGGTCGGCGAGGACGAACTTGTTGGCTGTCAGCGACGGGCGGATGGTCTGCTCGACGAGCTGGGCGCGGGAGGCCATGTAGAGGAGCATCTCGCAGCGGAGGGCCATCTCCTCGCGGTCGAGGTGGTCGAGGAGAGCGCGCCGGATGCGTTCGCCGACTTCGGTGCCGCCGGGCTCGCGGACCTCGACGGGCGGGACGCCGGCGTGCTGGCAGGCGCGGACGAATCGTGCGAGCTGGGTGGATTTGCCCGACCCGTCGGGGCCCTCGAAGACGACGAACTTGCCGGGCAGCGCCCGCGCGAGTTCGGGCGGGAGGTCGTCCGGGCGTGCGGCGGCCGGTTTCTCGGCGTTGGGGGTCATGGGTCGGGCGCGGTCCGTCGCGGTGGGGGTCGTGGTCACGGGGCCGAGTCTAGCGAGTCGGCGACGCGGGAAAGGCGTGACTCGAAGGGCGGGCCGCCGAGGTTCGGATCGAGGATGCGCAGGCGCGCCAGGTGCGCGCGGGCCCCGGTGCGCGAGGCGTCGTCGGCGCGGTCGGCGAGGATCTCGAGCATGATGGTCCAGGCGTGCCAGAAGGCGCGCGGGCGGTCGGGTGATGCTTCCAGGCGGGTCGCGAGGTCGCGGACGAGCTCGAAGGCGCCGGCGTCGTCGCCGAGGGCGCGCTTGGCGCGCGCGTTCACGATCGTCATGCGGTCGGCGCCGCCGGGGATGCGTTTGAGTGTGTCGGGTGATTGGAGGAGCGAGCCGGCGAGGCGGGCGCTGGTCGCGGGGTTGGATTCTGCGGCTTCCTCGGCGAGGTCGGCGGCGAGCGGGGCCCACTCGGGGTGGGCGTGGCGACGCGCGAACGCGACGGCGCGCTCGAGCAACGCGAGCCGCTGCGTGGGCGAGGCGCCGGCGCGGAGGGACCTGGACGCGGGGAAGTAGAGATCGGCGGCGAGGGTGGCCTGGCGTGTGCCGGGCGCGACGGGCTCGAGGGCATCCAGGCGGGCCATGCCCGAGACGCGCTTTGCGTAGTCGATGCGCCAGATGTCGATCTCGGGGCGGTCGGGGAAGGACTCGATGGCGCGTTTGACGAGGTCGAGCTCGAAGGACTCGGGGAGCTCGCCGTCGGTGGCGCGGGGCTCGTTGATGGCGGCGGCGAGTGCGTCGGCGCCGCGCGGGGACTCGGGGTGCTCGCGTGCCCGGCGCGCGAGGAGTGTCGAGGCGTCGCGCTGGGCGATCGCGGTGTTGTCCAGGCGGCGCAGGATCGCGGCTTCCCACAGGGCTTCGGGGCGGAGGGTGCCGGCGGCGGGGTTGTCGGCGATGCGGACGAGCAGCTCGATCGCGCCGGCGCGCCCGGAGACGGAACGCCCGAGGTCGATCGCGTGGGCGAAGGTTGCCTGCGCGGGGAAGCGGGGCCAGTCGAGGTCGCGGCCTTCGGCGACGGCGGAGATGGTGGAGAAGACCATCGATCGGCGGGCGGTGTCGTCGGCGATGAGGTCGTCGCGGTCGAGCAGGGCGAGGATCTCGTCGAACGCGCGCGCGGACGGCGGGTCCGCGGAGAGTGCCAACCGGGCGCGGGCGACGGCGAGCGTGTGCGCCCAGAGGGGGTCGCTGTCGAGCGTCTGGGCGCGGGCGACGGAGGCGATCGCGTCGGCGGCTTCGGAGCGTGAGACTCCGTCGTGCGCGACACGGGCCCATGCGAGCACGGGCTCGGCGAGGTCGGCGGGCGCGGGGTCGGTGCGGGCGATCTCCTCGACGAGCTCGCGCGCGTCGCGGGCGGCGGCTTCGTGTTCGCCCAGCAGCGACAGCGCGAGGAGGCGGGTGATGCGTCGGGCGGTCTCGGCTTTGGGGTCGGTGAGCTGGGTGTTCTGGGCGTTGGTGAGCGCGGTGCGCGCCAGGGCGGTGCGGGTGCGCTCGTCGGGGGTGAGCATCGCGAGGATGATCGCGGCCCGGGCGCGGAGCATGAGCGTGCGCAGGTCGGTGGTGTTCTCGAAGCGTGAGAGGAGCTCGAGCGATTCGCGCGCGGCGGTCTCGGCGGCGTGGCGCTGGTCGGGCAGCGGGGCGGCGTAGAGGGCGGCGAGCACGGACCCGTCGCGTTCGGCGGTGCCCAGCCGCGCGGCGGCGGCGGCGAGGACGAGCTCGGAGTTCGGGTCGGTCGGATCGACGGCGACCTCGGGGAGCTCGTCCGGCTCGTCTCGGAGTTGATCGACGGTGAGGGTGCGGTGCGAGCCCTCGCCGTCGCCGTGGATCATCGCGATGTCGCGCATGAGCCCGGAGGGGTCTTCGCGGAGGAACTGGATGGTCTTGATGACGACGGGGCGTTTGCCGGTGCGCCGGTTGACGGGGTTGAGGCGGTCGAGCTCTTCGAGGATCGCGTCGCGCCCGGCGCCCCACTCGGCGTTCGTGCGCGGGATGGAGGTCGAGAGGAGGAAGACGACGTCGGGCTTCATCGCGAGCGCGGGGCGGAGGCCGTCGAGGGGGTCGGAGCGTCCGGCGGGGGCGATCGACTCGATCCACGCGGCGGCGGCGGCCTGGTTGCCCGGGATCGCGGGCGTGAGCTGATCGCCCGAGAGCGCCGAGTAAGGCGGTTCGGACTCGTCGCGCCCGACGACGTCGTGGAAGAAGACGACGTTGAAGCGCTGGGCGGGCCCGAGGCGGTCGATGGACTGGACGAGTTTTTCCTGGAGGAACGTGAAGCTGGAGACGACCGCGCCCGAGGCGTCCACGGCGTAGACGATTTTGGAGGCGGCTTGCGAGCGCAGACCCGCGAAGGAGGCGGCGGGGGCGGGGCGGTTTGCGCCGCCGGGCGTGGAGGCGAAGATGCGGGTGGCGTTGTCGGGCGCGGCGCCGCCGGCGAGGATGCTGCCGGTCTCGACGGTCGCGAGGGTGGTGCTCAGGCCGGTGAGGTCAACGGGCTCCGGTTGGGGGTCGTCGGTTGCGTGCGCGGGCTGATCGGTCGGGTCCGGCGTGCCGATGTCGGACGGCGTCGGGTCCGGGTCGGCGGGCTTGATCTCGGGCGCGGGCGGGTCGAGGGCGATCGATCGGCGCGCGGTCGGGTCGTCGGAGAGGGACGTGACGTCGGAGAGGTTGCCGTCGTCGGAGAGGTATTCGGCGCGGTCGCGCGCGCCGAGTGCGACGATCGTGAGCAGCACCGTCGAGTGCAGCGCCAGCGAGACCGCGGGCGGGACGACGGTGCGGATCAGACCATGGCGGGGTTCGGGCTGGGTCACGTCAGACGGGGCGCCGGCTCTCCGGCGGCGGGTCGGTCGCGGTGGTGTACTTCGGGCCCGCGTCGAACGATTCGGACGAGCGGCGGAAGATGGCGCGGTCGAGCGACACCGGGCCCGCGCCGAGGAACATGAGCGCCAGCGCGCTCATCGCGAGCGAGAACTGCATCCACAAGGGGCGCCAGGCGCCGAAGTCGTGGAGGGCGTGATCGGGCAGGAAGCCGAGCGTGGTGGCGGACTGCTGCATCGCGGGCCCGATCTCGGTGAGCCACATCGCGCCGAGCATGACGCCGAAGAGACTGAGCGCGCTGAGGCGCGTGAGCAGCCCGATGAGGATGAAGAGACCCGCGGTGACCTCGGTGATCGCGACGGCCCACGCGAGCACGCGCGGCCAGGGGCCCGAGCCGATCGCGTCGGGCCAGATCGGGTCGGCCCGGTTGGACTGCTCGTCGAGCGGCGGGTTGGCGGCGGAGTCGATGAGCAGGGCGAGCGTCTCGACCATGCGGACGGTGCCCCCTTCGGGGTAGTCCGCGGCGGTGACGAGCCCGGTGCGCGGGCGCTGGGCGTCGGTCTCCTCGGTGGTCTCCTCGGCGTTGGGCTCGGCGGGTGACTCGGCGGGTTGCGCGTCGGGCGGGGCGTCGTCCTGGGCCCAGGCGGTCAGCAGGAGCGTGCCGTCGGTGGGATTGGCGTCGGCATCGGTCTGGGGGTCGGGCAACGCGGAGGCGGGGGCGGGCTCGGTGGTTGTGCCCGTCGCGGGGCTCTCGACCGGGGCGGCGGGCGGTTCCGCGTCGTCCGGGTCGGGCAGGGCGGGGACGGCGATCTCCGCGGGGGCGGGCTCGGCGGCTTGCACCGGGACACCCAGCGAGTCCAGGGCGGCGGCCTGCTCGGGCCCGACGGGGACCGTCGTGATGATCTTGGCGAGCCCGGCCCAGATGAAGAGGGACGCGAGCAGGAGGCGCAGGCACAGCGCTGGGAGGGTGAGGGCGACCTGGTCACGGAATCGCATGGGAACTCCTCTCGGGGCCGATCCGTCGCCTGCGAGCGGGTCTCGCACCGATGGTACCGACCCAGAGCATCGGCGGTTCGGGCATGCGTTGGTTGGGATTCGCCCGGAATCCATCTCGGAAGGGGGGTGGGTCCGGATAGCATCGGGCGTCACGCGGGCGTGGCGGAACTGGCAGACGCGCGGGGTTTAGGTCCCCGTGGGCATTGAGCCCGTGCAGGTTCGATTCCTGTCGCCCGCATTGGTGAGTGCTGGGTGTTGAGTCTTGAGTCCTGAGTCCTGAGTCCTGAGTCTTGAGTCATGCGTCCGGCGTCTTGGGTTCTGAGTTGTTGGGGTTCTGGCCTCGGGACGCGGACCTCACGCCTCTCCGGGCACGCCGATGTCCTCGTTCCAGAGGTCGGGGTGCTCGGCGATGAAGGCACGCATCAGTTCGATGCAGCGCGGGTCGTGCGCGACGAGGACCTCGACGCTCTCGGCCACGAGCCAGTCTTCGCGGCCCTGGAAGGTCTCGTGCTCCCCGATGATGACGCGCGGGATGCGGTGCAGGACCGCGGTGCCCGTGCACATCGCGCAGGGGGACAGGGTGGAGGCGAGGGTGAGCGTGTGCCAGTCGCGTCGGCGGCCGGCGTTGCGGATGCAGACGGTTTCCGCGTGCGCGGTGGGGTCGCCCGATTGCACGCGGAGGTTGTGCCCGCGGGCGACGATCTCGCCGGCGGGGTCCACGAGCGCGCTGCCGATGGGGATGCCGCCCTCGTCGCGGCCTGTGAGGGCCTCGGCGTAGGCGGCGTTGAGGGCGACGTGGTCGGATTCGGTGAGTTGTTGCACGCGTTGAGCGTACCGAAGTGCGGGCTCGGCAGGGGGTTGGAAACCTGAGCGCGGATTCATGCGGGCTTCACGAGGATGGCGCGGGGTGGTCGTATTTCTGTACGTGGGCCGCAACGAAGGCCCCGGAAGGAGTTCGACATGAACACGTTGAATCTGCTGGTGATCGGGATCTCGACGACGGGTGCCGCGACGGGCGCCGGGCTGCTTGCGCAGCACGGCGAGATCGCGCTGCCACGCGTCGCGGTGTTCGCCCAGACGATCTCGGGCGTGGTCGCGAGCGTCGATCTGGAGAACGGGTCGTTCACGCTGACAACCGAGGACGGCTCGACCGAGACCATCACGGTGACGTCGGAGACGGCGTACGCGCTCGATGGTGAGAAGGCGACCGCCGAGGAAGTGCTCGAGATGGGCGCTGCGGTCGAGGCGACTGTGAACGAGTTGTACGAAGCGTCTTCGGTCAGCCGGACGACGGACGGCTGACGGGCGCGTGATGCATCTCCTGCCGGGGCCCTGTTGTCGCTCTGTCCCCCGAGTGGCGCGGTCCCGGCCGGTTCTTGCTCGCGGCGGGCCCCCTCCCGTCGATCGCCCGAGCGTGCCCGCTTGCCGCAGGAGGAGCGGCCGGGCGCAGCTCGGGCTGTGCCGATCGGCCGAGGGCGAGGCCCGCCGCGGGTTTCTTGATCGAACGCAATAATCGGGTGTGCGCGAGGTGCGGATGCCCGAGGTCGGCGCGGTCACACGGACCGAGACGGTCGCGGTGACGCGCGCGTCGATCGCGTCGTTCGCCGAGCGGTACGACCCGCAGGCGATGCACATGGACGACGCGGCGGCGGGGGCGAGCGTGTTCGGCGAGCTCGTCGCGAGCGGGTGGCAGACGGCGTGCCTGACGATGCGTCTGGTTGTTCGGGCGAACATCCTGGGCGGCCCGCCCATGGTCGGTCTTGAGGTGAAGCGGATGAAGTTCGAGGGCCCGGTGCGCCCGGGCGATGCGCTGCGCGCCGAGGCGGTGATCGAGGGTGCGCGGCGGACGAGCCGGGCGGACCGGGGCATCGCGACGGTGGGCGTGACCACCGTTCGCGCGCCAGCCCGGCGGCGACGAGCGGGTCGTGCTGACGCAGACGTGGACGGTGCTCGTGACGCCGGGGTGATGGGGTCGGTAGGCTGCGCGCATGAACGACGAGCGACTGGTGGTGTTCGATCACCCGCTGATCCGGCACAAGATGGCGTATCTGCGTGACGTGGAGACGGGGCACCGTCCGTTCCGGGCGATCCTTTCGCAGATCGCGGGGCTGATGGTGTACGAGGTGACGCGGTCGTTCGAGACCGAGCCCGTGGAGATCGACACGCCGATGGGGCGGACGAGCGGGCACCGGCTGGTCGGCGCGGTGACGGTGGTGCCGGTGCTGCGCGCGGGTCTCGGGATGATCTCGGGTGTCCTGGACATCATGCCCGAGGCGCGCGTGGGGCACCTGGGCTTGGCGCGCGACGAGGAGACGCTCGAGCCGGTGGCGTATCTCAACAAGCTGCCGAGCGATCTTGACGCGGGCCCGGTCGTGCTTGTGGACCCGATGCTCGCGACGGGCGGGAGCGCGAGCGCGGCGTGCACGATGCTGCGCGAGGCGGGCGCGAAGGACCTGCGGATGATCTGCCTCGTCGCGGCGCCCGAGGGCGTGGCGCGCATGCACGCGGACCACCCGGACATCACGATCTATACCGCGGCGCTCGACGAGCGCCTCGATGAGCGCGGGTACATCCTGCCCGGTCTGGGGGACGCGGGCGACCGGCTGTACGGGACGGTGTGAGGAAGATGGCACGAGGCATCGGGCACTAGGCATTCGGAAGTAGAAGAAGTAGGACGGGAGCCCCTCACCCCGGCCCCCTCTCCTGAGTGGGGGGAATCTGGCCGGTTGGAAACCGGCCCTACCAAGAGTGGATCGTGCGCACGAAAAAGCCCCGGGCGGTTGCCCGGGGCTTCGTGATGCGATCAGGCGATTGCTTTATGGGCAGCCGGCGAGGAAGGCGGTGACGAAGCAGTCGATGTCGTCGATGTTGATGGTGCCGTTGGCGTCGCAGTCGGCGTTGGTGAGGTCGGCCGCGAGGAAGGCGGCGACGAAGCAGTCGATGTCATCGATGTTGATGGTGCCGTTGGCGTCGCAGTCGGCGAAGCTGCAGGCGGTCGCGACGCACTCGAAGTCGGTGATGCGGAGGTCATCGATGGCCGCTTCGACGACGGCGCCGTCGCCGAAGTCGGAGGCGGTGAAGCGCAGGCGGACCTGGCTGGAGGGGGTGACGTAGTCGGCGATGCGGAAGGAGGCGGTGGCCCACCCGCCGTAGGTGTTGTCGCCGGCGGGCCCGACGGTCTCGAGGGCGACCCAGGAGGAGCCGCCGTTGTTGGAGATCTCGACCTCGAAGGGGTCGGTGTTGGGGCCGCCGCCGAAGGCGTTGTTGAACCAGCGCTGGTAGGAGATGTGGGGATCGGTCGCGGCGGAAACGTCGAAGTTGGGCGAGGTGAGGACGGTGTCTGAGCCGTCCACGTCGGTGTTGCCCGCGGCGTTTCCGGTGAGGAAGCAGTTGCCCGAGCCGTCGGCGTCGGTGGCGGGGTCGGCGCGGTCGCCCGCGCCCGCGGGGACGCCGAGTTCCCAGCGTCCGGCGGACTGGGAGCCGATGCCGCCGGAGACGGTCCAGCCCGGTGCGGATTGGAAGTCTTCGACGAGGAGCTCGACGGTCTCGCCGACGGCGATGGTGTGCATGCCGTTGACGCCGGGGCCGTGGTTGATGGTGCCGGTCGCGGCGCCGGCGGCGGAGAAGAAGTACTCGATGGTGGAACCGCAGGGGGCGCCCGGGATGTTGGCGTCGTAGCCGGTCGCGGCTTCGGTCATGGGGATGGCGTTGAAGCTGCCCCCATCGAAGCGGTAGTTGAGCATCACCGATCCCGCGACGAGCGTGTCGGTGCCCTCGGCGACGAGGGCGCGGACGGCGACGGGGGTGAACGGGTCCACCTCGGACGGGACGTGGAGGTCTTTGTCTTCGCCGAGCCAGATCGAGCCCGCGCCCAGGGCGTGGGAGCTGGTGATGGCGAAGTCCTGCGGGCCGGAGGGGACGGACGAGCCGACGACGGCGACGCGCCAGGTGCCCGCGGTGGGGTTGCTGACCCGGACCTGCTCGATGTTGTTGAGGTGGTCTTCCTTGTCCTGTGCCGCGTTGTCGTCGGGGGCGAGGTGGTCGAGGGTCCAGGGGAAGTGGCGTGTGCCGTCGGGGGCGATGACGACGAGGTCGAGGTCGTTGACGAGCGAGCCGACGACGTTGGGCGTGCCGGCGACGTCGTCCCACGCCATGGTGATCTTGAGCTCGGAGGCGCCGCCTGCGACGTTGACGTCGTAGAGGGTGGCGTCCTGGTGGTCGAGGGTGCCGTTGTCCCAGTTGCCTGTGCGCATGTGGTCGATGGTGTCTACGACGCGCGCCGAGCCGTAGCCGGTGCGGTAGTCCGGGCCGGGCTGCTCGACATCGGCGGCGGACTGGCAGAACCAGACCTTCATCATGGCGTTTGTGGGGTCGGACCCGCCGAACTGGGCGCGGTAGTCCTGGAGGACGAGGGCGCCGAGGCCCGCGAGGGTGGGGCCGGACATGGAGGTGCCGCAGGCGACGCCGTACTCGGTGTCGGAGCCGGAGGTGGTTGAGGTGACGCCGCCGTCGCCGTTGGACTGGCACCCCGGCCCGGAGATGACGGGTCGGAGTCGCCCGTCGTCGGAGGGGCCCCATGAGGTGAAGGAGGTGACGGAGTCGTTGTTGGAGTTGAGGGCGCCGACGGTGATGGCATTCTTGTTGTTGGTGGGCGGCGGGGAGGTGTAGTACATGCTGCCGCACCCGCTGCCGCGCTCGTTGCCGGCGGACCAGAAGATGGTGATGGGCCCGCCCGCGGAGCCGCGGATGATGTTGTCGATGGCGGCGGCGCAGACGGAGTAGTCACCCTCGGACGAGCATGGGAACCCGTTGGGCCCGATGTTGGAGCCGATGGAGTTGTTGGAGATCTCGGCGCCCATGCCGATGGCGGTGGTGTAGTCGGCGTCGATGTCGCCCGGGTTGGTGTAGAGGAAGATGTCCGAGCCGTCGTACTCAAAGCCGGCGGAGATGAGGCTGACGTTGGGGGCCATGCCGCGGTTGTTGAAGATGACCGAGCCGTCGCCGCCGACGGTGCCCGAGGTGTGGGTGGCGTGCCCGGAGAGGCCCGAGCTGTCGATGACGGTCATGCGGCCCGAGAAGTCGTTGTGGGTGGATCGGGCGGATCCGCCGTCGTAGACGAGGACGGTGACGCCCGAGCCATCGAGGCTGTAGGGGGCGGACTGGGCGGTGTTCGCCTGGGTGATGGCGCGGTTGGAGTCGTTCATGGTGCCCATGCGCGGCAGCGGGGGCTCGACCCACTGGACAGAGTCGTGGGCTGCGAGCGCGCGGACGCTTGTGAGCGGGAGCTCGACGACGAGGGCGTTTGCGGAGGGGACGACGTCGCGGACGACGCCGCCGAGCGACTCGACGAGCGCGTGCGGGGCGTCGTCGGCGATCTCGATGTCGGCGTGGTAGACGACGTAGGCGGCGACGACCTCGGGCGCGTCAACCGGTGTCGCGTCCGCGGGGATTCGGGCGTGGGCCGGCGGCTCGTTGTCGAGGAAGCGCTGCTCGAGTTTGTGGAACGGGCGGAGCTGCTGGGCGCCGGCGATGGGCGCGGCGGTCGCGGCGCGGAGCATGTCCGTCTGCGCGTTGGCGCGGGCGAAGTACGACCCGCCGCCGAGGGGCGAGAGGATCGTGATGCCCGACGCGGCGAGCTCGTGGCGCTGGGCCTGGGTGAGCGGGGCGTCGAATGTCGCGATGAAGCGCTGGCCCGAGGCGGCGAGCCGGTCGAACTCGGCGAGGGGGGCGACGGCGGGGCGCGACTCGGCCTGCGGCGCGGAGCGCCACGTGACGTCGTGCGTGATGGCGAGGGCGGGGGAGCCGGCGGCCAGCGCCAGGGCGAGCGCGGGCGAGCACCGAACAATGCGTGAGGGCGTACGGGTCACGGGTTGATCTCCACTCTTTCTTTGCAAACGCGGGTTTGCGATCAGGGGATTGCGATACGCGCCGCCTTGGAAGGCGGCGTCGAGACCTCTCTCGGAGCCTGTTCGGGGTCGCGTCGGCGGGGTGCGGCGAGACAAACACCGCTGCACAGTTCCCCACGACGGTTCCGGGCTTCCCCTCCCGGCGGCTCGCTGACGAACGTACTGCACGGCGCGCGAAAAAGGAACCCTCTGCACCGACCGGGGAGCCCCGGCATGGGGGGTACGGGGGGTTCCAGAGCGCGGTTCCGGGGAAGCTCGGGGGGCTGGGCGGGTTTAATCGCAGCCCGACAGGAAGCCGTTGACGAAGCAATCGATGTCGTCGAAGTTCATGGTGCTGTTCCCGTCGCAGTCGGCGACGAGGGAGCCCGAGAGGAACCCGGCGACGAAGCAGTCGATGTCGTCGAAGTTGAGCGAGCCGTTGGCGTCGCAGTCGGCGGGGCAGGCGATGGCGGTCGGGGCGCCGACGCACGGGGCGTACCAGTCGAGGTACCAGGCGATGTTGTCCTTGACGCGGTCGTCGAACTCCATCGCGAGGTTGATCATGCCGCCCGAGCAGGTGTGGCAGTAGGACATGAGGGTGCCGCCGAAGGCGCCGGAGCAGTTGCCGCTGCCGCACTGATCGACGGGTGGGTTGTACCAGAGGGCGTCGTGGGTGTGCCCGGTGCCGTGGTTGTGCCCGAGCTCGTGGGCGAGGACGGTGAGGTCCCAGTTGCCGGCGTGGTGGTTCTGGACGGGATCGGGGAACCAGCCGTTGAGGTAACCCGAGGCGCCGTAGCCCGAGGAGGTGCACAGGGCGGAGACGTACGCGCGGCCGCCCCAGCTCGGCGGGTTGAGCCCGGTGAGCATGTGGGCCGTATCGCGCTGGATGGAGCTCTTGTTGAAGGTCCAGTGCTGGACGAAGTCCGAGAGGCGGGCGTCGGCGTTGCCCGAGGGGTAGGGGTCGTTGTTGGACGAGAAGACGCGCGAGTAGGTGAGGGCGAACTGGAGCCCGAGCTCCTGCTGGTAGATGTACGAGACGCCGCCCAGGAGCGTCTGGATGTAGGCGCTGGCGGCGGCGGTGTTGCCGCCGAACTTGGAGTTGGTGTATTCGTAGTCGGTCTCGATCGCGATCTGGGTTTCCTTGGTGATCGCGCTGCGCGAGACGATGGACCCGTAGCCCTCGGGGGCGCGGTCGATGTGGTCGGTGGACTCGGTCTCGGCGAGCATCTCGGCGGTGCCGCACATGGAGGGGCGGGGCGCGTCGTCGATGACGAACTGCGCGGCGTCCGTCACGCGGACGCCCAAGTCGGAGAGCACGTCGTCGGCGGGCCCGGACGAGATGGAGTAGAGCGCGGCGTTGTGGCGCACGAACCCGTGCGTGCCGTGCGGGGAGACGGAGACGAAGACGCGCGATTCGGGGTCGTCGGCGGCGTGCCCGCGGAAGAGCGCGACGCTCGCGTCCGTGTGGTGCTCGTTGCCGTCGGCATCGACGACGACGGTGCGGGCGCCCGGCGCGAGGACGCTGAAGCGTTCGAGCACGAGATCGACGTCGCGTTGTTCGGTGAGGGGGAAGCCGCGGAGCTCGACGCGTTCGCCGAGGCGGGCGGTCGAGAGGGTGTCGTAGTCGAGGAGGTCTTGCTGGGTCAGCGCCGAGGCGGAGAGCGGGGCGGCGTTGGCGCTCGATGCGAGCAACGCGACAGCAATCGCGAGTGCGGGGCGGTTCATCCGTGGGGGCTCCTGCGGGCTGGTCCGTGCCGGTGGGTTGCTTCGGCGTGCCGTGCGCTGGGCGGGCGACGCAATGGGCGTCGCGGGTGGGGCTGAACAATTGGTCGTCACAGGCGCGACGGCAAGCGGAAAAAAGAGCAGTCTGGACGGGTTCGGAACGTCAGCGTCAATGTGGGCAAGAAACGTCGTTCAACACAGGGCGTTTCATGCCCCGGATGGGCCAGTAGATCGCCCAGCTTCACGGTGAAGCGGTGCGCGTGAGGCGGGCCCGGCAAGGCGTGCGGGTGGTGCGGGCTAGCGCGAGCGCCCGGGTTCGCGGGCGAGGAACTCGTTGCTCGCGACCGTGAGGTCGTCGGCGAGCTCGCTGGTCTGGGCGTGTTCGCGCACAGCGCGGACGAGGGTTTCGACGTCCTCCTCGGCGGATCGGGTGTCGGCGAGGGTCTCGATGACGCGCTGCATGCCGAACATGGAGCCGTCGGGGTCGGGCTGCTCAACGAGGCCGTCCGAGAACAGGAGGACGCGCGAGCCGGGCTCGAACGGGATGGTCTCGGTCTCGTAGCGGGCGTCGGGGTCGAGCCCGATGGGGAGCCCGCCGACGCACTGGACGGTCTCGGGCGGCGTGGTCGGCGAGCGGACGAGCCAGTGCCCGTGCCCGGCGTCCACGAATCGGCAGGCGCGCTGGGCGGGGTCCATGACGCCGAGCCAGAGGGAGACGAAGCGCCCGCCTGACATGTTCGCGGAGACGGCGCGGTTGACCTCGCGGACGACGGCGGCGGGGTCATGGTTGTGGCGGAGCGCGACGCGGAGGTGGGTCTGAACGGTCGCCATGGTGATGGCGGCGCCGACGCCCTTGCCGGTGACGTCGCCGAGGAAGCAGGCGACGGGGCCCTCGGGGTCGTCTGTGAGGGTGACGACGTCGAAGAGGTCGCCGGCGACGACGCGGCCGGGGCGCATCTCGATGGCGTAGGCGTGCCACCCGCGTGTGCCGCGGGGTTTGGGCACGATGAGTTGCTGGGCGTGTCGTGCGGCCTGCAGGTCGGTCTCGAGCTGGAGCTGGCGGCGCTGGAGGTCCTGCCGGTAGAGGTTGGACAGCGCGAGCCCGGTGAGGCGGCTGATCGCCTGGCAGAAGGCGGCGGCGTCGTGGCGCACGGTGCTTTCGGCGCCGCGGGCGTCGAGGTACATGAGCGCCTCGACGTCGTCGCCCACCATCACGGGCGCGCACAGGGCGCTGTGGATGCCGAGCTGGACGATCGATTGGCCGTAGTTGACCTGCTGGTCGGCGGTGTCGGCGCTGAGGCGTACGAGCTCGCCCGAGCGTGCGGCGTCGAGGAGCGAGCGCGACACCTCGAGCGCCTCGGCGGGCTCGTCGCGGACGGACCGGAACTCGACGAGTTCGATCTCGTCGGAGTTGCTCTTGGTGCGCACCATCGCGGCGCGCGCGAACCCCGCGGCGGCGATGACGGACTCGAGCGCCACGCCCGCGAGCTCGTTGAGGTCCGCGGCGCTGTTGATCCGCGCGGCGCAGTCGATGATGACGTCCAGGCGCTGCTGCGCGAGTGAGCGGAGCTCGGCGGCGGGGACGGGCTGGACGCGGGTGGTCGCGAGCGGGTTGTCGTCGGCGTAGGTGACGAAGGAAGAGACGGTCGAGGAGGCGTTGACGCCGCGCACGCGGAAGATCCAGGGCCCGATGCGGACCTGGTCGCGGTCGTTGAGGGGGTGGGTGAAATCGGCGTCGAGTTTGTTGCCGTTGACGAAGGTGCCGTGGCGCGAGCCGAGGTCGGTCAGGGTCCAGATGCTG